>NZ_KQ236688.1:1301986-1602266 GCF_001183545.1 Cellvibrio sp. pealriver | reverse complement strand
AAATCCGTATTGGATGGATCTATTTCTGCGCCGACTGCGAATATGTTGTTCTATGCCACGAGCAACCGCCGCCATCTGCTCCCGCAGAAGATGCGCGATAACCTCGATGTTGTCAGTTACGAGGATGGCGAAGTCCGCCCTAATGACAGTATCGAAGAGAAGGTATCCCTGTCAGAACGTTTTGGTCTCTGGTTAAGTTTTTACCCGTTTTCCCAAGACGATTATTTGGCGGCTGCTCATTATTGGGTGACAGAACTTGGCGGAACCTGGGGTGATAATGCCCGTGAGGCTGCGCTCTTGTGGCATAGAACGCGCGGTGCACGCAGTGGCCGGGTTGCATGGCAATTTGCCAAAGATTATGTAGGCCGCCATCAGGCCTGATAATGTTGCCATCTTGCTTTTGTAACGTTGGGGTTGTTGCTGCATCTTTATCACTTGTGGGGCGATGTCATTGCCGAGGTGGCTCTCTCCCCTCTATGCCACCTAACGAAATGTCACCTAACGAATAGGAACAGATCAGGAGCTTAACGATGTATTCAGGACAATCCTTGCGTAAAACCGCTCAGTCCCCATCACCACAATTCATACAGAGTGTTGAATTTGTTCACGGGGATAAACCATTGTTATCGCGCAATCCACTATTTTCCCGAACTCCGAATTTACGTGATGGTGATGAAGCCAGCATGCGCAACAGTTTGCGCAATTATTTTTTGGATACGTTCACTACTTACGAATCCTTATTTGAATGCCTTGCTAACGAACAGGCGTTTTACACCAAACCGATTACTCTGCGCCATCCACTCATTTTTTATTACGGCCATACAGCGACATTTTTTGTTAACAAATTATTACTCACGCGCATGATCAGTGAGCGTTTGAATCACCGCTTTGAATCCATGTTTGCAGTAGGCGTGGACGAAATGAGTTGGGATGATCTGAATGATGCGAATTATCAGTGGCCCACTCCCGCAGAAGTAAAATCGTACCGTGACCAAGTGCGTGCAATGGTGCTGGATCTGATTGATAACGCGCCGCTGCAATTACCTGTGGACTGGAATAACCCTTGGTGGGCGATCATCATGGGAATTGAGCATGAGCGAATTCATTTAGAAACATCATCTGTATTGATTCGCCAACACAAACTCGAATTCGTTAACAACTCGCCCGACTGGCAACCCAATCGCATTACGGGTATTGCACCGGAAAATACGCTGGTGAATGTCAGTGCAGGGCAAGTGCTCCTCGCTAAAGATAAAACCGATGCATTTTATGGTTGGGATAATGAATATGGTACTCACACTGCAGATGTGACTGCATTTGAAGCAGCGAAATTTTTGGTGAGCAATCAGGAATTTTTGCAATTTGTAGAAGCTGGCGGTTATCTGAATTCTCATAACTGGGAAGAAGAGGGTAAAGGCTGGCTTTCCTACACCAAAGCGCAGCATCCGACATTTTGGGTGAAAAAAACCAATGGTTGGTATTTGCGGTTAATGACAGAAGAAGTGCCTATGCCTTGGGATTGGCCGGTAGAAGTGAATTACCATGAAGCAAAAGCCTTTTGCAATTGGAAAAAATCTGAAACCGGTTTGGCGGTACGTTTGCCAACGGAAGACGAATGGTATCGTCTGTATGATGTGGCAGGTTTGCAAGACGTATCTGGCAATGCAGCTGACGCGAATATCCATTTGGATCATGGCTCGTCGTCATGTCCGGTAAATTACTTTGCCCACGGTGATTTTTTTGATGTGGTAGGTAATGTATGGCAATGGACCGAAACGCCGATTTATCCATTTGACGGTTTTGAGGTTCATGCAATTTACGATGATTTCACCACCCCTACATTTGATGAGCGCCACAATTTAATTAAAGGCGGCTCGTGGATTTCCTGTGGCAATGAAAGTTTGCGCTCGTCGCGCTATGCGTTCCGTCGCCATTTTTTCCAACATGCGGGTTTCCGTTATGTTGTTTCTGGAGAAATAAAACCTGTGCCAAATTCTTATTATGAAACCGATAAATTAGTATCGGAATATGCCGAATTTCATTACGGCGATGAATATTTTGGTGTGCCAAACTTTTCCAAAGCATTAGTGGATTTAGCTGTAACCCAGTTGATTGATAAACCCAAGCGCAAAGCGCTGGACCTTGGTTGTGCTACTGGCCGTGCAACGTTTGAATTGGCAAAACATTTTGACAGCGTGACAGGTGTAGATTTTTCTGCGCGCTTTATCAATGTGGGTGTGCAGCTCGCCGCCGGAGAAACCCTGCGTTATACATTGGCAGATGAAGGTGAGCTTGTATCCTATAAATCGCGCTCGTTGGCTGAATTGGATTTGGCTGAAGTCAAAGAAAAAGTAGAATTTTCGCAAGGCGATGCCTGTAATTTGAAATCCGTTTTTACAGATTATGATTTCATTATCGCCGCTAATTTAATTGATCGACTCTACAGCCCCGCAAAATTCCTCAGTACCATTCATGAACGCTTACAGGTGGGCGGAATCCTGATGCTTACCTCACCCTATACCTGGCTTGCTGAGCACACGCCACGTGAAGACTGGATTGGTGGTTTCAAAAAAGATGGTGAAAGTTTTACCACTCTGGATGGATTGCATGCTCACCTTGGAAAACATTTCCGTCTGATAAAAGGCCCGCAAGAAGTTCCCTTCGTAATCCGCGAGACCAAGCGCAAGTTCCAGCATACACTCTCGGAAGTAACGATTTGGGAAAGAATTAGATAGCCTAAATGCTTGGTGGTTTGGGGCTAGAAAAAGCTCCAAACCATTCAATGAACTGCTTACTTTCCTCAAATTTCAATGTGTTAAATCAACGATTTAAAAATAATGAGCTACGAAACACTGGATGCTATTGCAGACGCTTACATTCCGTTTTTATTAATTTTATTTATGCTAGGCCTTGTTATAAAAATCTATCAATTCTGGCCTAATTTCCGTGCGCCTGTTTTTTTCTTTTTATACTTAATGAGCTTATTGTTGGTTTCTTATAGTTTGATGTTTTTGGATAAAGCCGTAGGCTTATGGCCTGCTTTGGGGTTGGATTACAGTACACACACGGCAGTCGCACTGTCGCTTGTCGTTGCACTTTGTAAAATTTTTCCCCACCGTTGGAAATGGTTCGCGGGTTCAATGGTGCTCTATGGATGCTTGATGCTGTATCAACAATACCATTCACTGCTCGATATCATTTCTACGTCAGCAATCATTGCTGTAATTGCTTTCCTTTTACATCGAATGATCGAGGTTCCAAAATATATTAAAAATTTAAAGTAGCATTTTGCTATATGTGGGATAGGGCAAAGAAGTTTCCGCTATAGTGTCGTCTTACGCTGCATTTTTCTTGTCGAACATTTTTACAACTCTGATCTATACTTCCGTTGTCTTTTATCGGAAGCACAAGAATGAAATATGACATTGTCGTCATTGGGGCTGGGATTCAGGGGGCGGGTGTTGCTCAAGCGGCAGCTGCAGCGGGTTATTCAGTGTTGGTTGTCGAGCAAACGGCACCGGCAGCAGGTACCTCAAGTAAATCCTCCAAGCTTATCCATGGTGGTTTGCGCTATTTAGAATCTGGCCAATTTGGTTTGGTACATGAAAGTCTGCGTGAGCGCGCGCTGCTGTTGAAATTGGCACCTGAATTAGTAAAGTTGCAGCCGTTACACATTCCTATCTATGAGAATTCCTCCCGTTCGGCCTTAACTATTCGCGCAGGTTTGAGCCTGTACGCGTTGTTGGCTGGTTTGAATAGTCATGCTTTATTTCGTCAATTATCCCGTAAGGAATGGCAAGGCCTGGAGGGGTTGCGTCAGGATAACCTCAAGGCGGTGTTTCGCTATCAAGAAGCACAGACCGATGATGCGGCGCTGACTCGCGCCGTTTTACAATCCGCCATTATTTTGGGGGCAGATGTGATGATGCCGGCCAAATTCCTTGGCGCTGAACGTAACGGGCAGTGTTGCAAGGTGGATGTAGAAGGTGCGAGCGGCGTCCAATCAATCAGTTGCCGGGTGTTGGTCAATTGTGCGGGGCCTTGGGTAAATCAAGTCCTGGCAAAAGTAACGCCGGCTTTACCATTGCCTGCGGTCGAATTAGTTCAGGGCAGTCATCTGCTGTTGCCTCCGTTGTTGGATCAATATTTTTACGTTGAAGCTCCGCAGGACAGGCGGGCTGTATTTGTATTGCCGTGGGAAGGCAAGTTGATGGTTGGGACTACAGAAAGAATCCATCAGGGCGCTCCGGAGCAAGCAGCGTGTTCAGAGGATGAAAAGCGTTATTTACTAACAACACTATCGCATTACTTCCCCCAGTTATCGCTTCCGGCAGAGGTTGAGTCATTTGCCGGTTTAAGGGTTTTGCCCAAGAGCGACAAAACTGCCTTTTCACGCCCGCGCGAGGTCATGTTTTCGGTGGACGATGAGGCGAAGCCGCGGGTTCTGTCGATCATGGGTGGGAAACTCACTACGTATCGGGCGACGGCAGCGGCGGCTATGGCTCGCCTCATGCCATCCCTGCCAACCAAAGAGCGGCGTGCAGATACTGAACTGATAACACTGATTCCACTCGATTAGGTGTTTTTTTTCGTCGATGCCGTTGGTATCGCCTCACTCTGCCGCTAAAATGTCGCCCGTTTTATTGCTTACTCGTTTGTTTTCTTCCTCGGGCTAATGCCTTTCCTGGCCAGCGGTCTCCGCTAAGGAATTCTTGTGAATTTTACCGGCGCACATATTCTCTCTATTACCCAGTTTGAACGTGCTGATATCCAGCGCATTTTTGATGTGGCAGATGCCATGGAGCCCTATGCTTTACGCCGCAAAGTGACGCGAGTATTGGAAGGGGCCATTCTGGGGAATATGTTTTTCGAGCCTAGTACCCGCACCCGGGTGAGTTTCGGCTCAGCGTTTAATTTGTTGGGCGGAAATGTCAGGGAAACAACCGGGTTTGAAAGTTCATCCCTGACGAAAGGTGAGTCTTTGTTCGATACTGCGCGCGTGCTCTCGGGTTACAGCGATGTTATTTGCATGCGCCATCCGCAATCCGGCTCTGTGGCTGAATTCGCCGAGGGCAGCCGTGTTCCGGTCATCAACGGTGGTGATGGAGCTAATGAGCATCCTACTCAAGCTTTGCTGGATTTGTATACCATCCGCAAAGAGCTGCGCTCAAAAAATCGCACCATTGATGGTTTGCGTATTGCGATGATTGGTGATTTAAAACATGGACGCACTGTGCATTCGCTGTGCAAATTATTGTGTGTATTTAACAATATCAGTTTGACTTTGGTCTCTCCCAAAGAACTGGCGATGCCAGAATATATTGTGGAAGATTTACGTAAAGCAGGGCACTCTGTGGTGATTACGGATGACTTGCACAAAAGTATTGGCAGTATCGATATTGCTTATTCCACCCGCATTCAGGAAGAACGTTTTGCGAGTAAAGACGAAGCTGATTTGTATCGCGGCCGCTTCCGTTTGAACCAATCGATCTACACGCAATATTGCGAACCAAACACAGTGATCATGCATCCACTGCCGCGTGACTCTCGCGCTGATGCGAATGAACTGGATAACGATTTAAATGCAAACCCTAATTTGGCTATTTTCCGCCAAACGGATAATGGAGTGTTGGTGCGCATGGCTTTGTTTGCGTTGGTGTTGGATGTGGCAGATCAGGTTGATAAATTTTCGCGCGATGTTAATTGGTATAACTCGCTGCGTTCCAAATAAAATTCATTAAATACTATGCAATAAAAAATCCGCTCGCACCCAGTGCCAGCGGATTTTTTATTGCATAGTATTTGTGAGTGATTACCCGATGTAGACTGCTAACGCAGTATTTGGATGATTTTATTCAGCAGTGCTGGTCCGGTCATCTGTTTATTAAGATGATGTTCAATACCGAGATTATTCGCTATTTCGATATCATCAACACGTGTCGATTCGCTGACCAGTGATAACGTGATGCTCGCCGTTTTTGGGGTTCGTGCCAAAATTTTACACAGTTCAGCACCTGCTTCAGTGTTGGCAATACCTGTGCCCAATAAAATTAAATCAGGGTGCAAATCTACGGCAAGCTCCAGACATTCACGCTGTGTGTCGGCAACGAGTAAATTAAAATGGGTTTGTAAATGGTTGCTGAAATAACTGAGTAAATCCGGATTGTTATCTGCCAATAACAGGGTTTTGTGCGTAGCCACTTCATCTACCCAGCTGCGATTTCGCCCGGCACGTTTGGCCTTATAAAGTGCACGGTCTGCATTCTTGATTAGCTCTTCCAAATCATGGCCTGTGGTGCGTAAACAGGTAGCGCCGCCAATACTGGCAGTTACAAATTGGCTAGTGGGAGAAACATCGTGGCGAAGTTCCAATGTTTCCAGCGCTTCGCTGATGGATTGCGCAACACGCATTGCGCCTTTGGCATCAGTCTCGGGCAACAGCACAATAAATTCTTCGCCGCCGTAGCGCCCCAAAATATCCGTGCTTCTGTGTAAACAGCTTTTGATTGCTTGCGTGACTTTCTTTAAACAGGCATCGCCTGCGGGATGACCATAGTGATCATTAAATAATTTGAAATGATCAACATCGATCATCAATGCACTAATCGATTGTTGGTGGCGTTTTGCCTGCGTCCACTGTTGCTGCGCGAGTTCATTGAACGTGCGGCGATTATAAATTTGGGTCAGGCTGTCGAGTTGGCTCAATGCTTCCAGTTCGGCGTTGAGCTGGTTCAATTGATCGCGCATTTCTGCAATGCGTTCCATTGCGCGAATTTTCGCCTTTATGATCATAAAACTCACAGGCTTGATTAAATAATCGTCTCCACCTGCTTCAATCCCTTCGCGATAGTCTTCGTCCTCATTCAGACCGGTGACGAAAATAATGGGTATCCAGTGGCCAGCGAGCCACTCGCGAATCAAACGTGTAGTTTCAAAACCATTTAGCCCCGGCATTTCAACATCCATGATGATCATATCAACAGGGGTATTTTCTAAAAGTTGTAATGCCTCTTCACCGCTGCGCGCCAATAAGGGTTCGTGGCCAGCATCAATAATGTAATTGCGCATGGCATAACGGAGTGTTGCACTGTCTTCCACCAGAAGAATTTTCATAGGCGTGATATGAATACTGATTTGCGATAGAAATAAAAATGAGTTTAGCCTTTTTTATTGGATTTGCTGCGCTCAGGCAGCCGTTATGGCTTGGCGCGCAGTGTAAGTAGAGATGGGTTGTGAGTCGAATACCTAAATCGCATAACGGTGTTTTTTTGCCCGGATCGCTGCTTATGTCACATTCTGTAGCATTATCACAAACAACGTTTTACAGAAGAAATTGGCGGGTAGTCTTATTCCTGGTAATCGACATATAGCCACTTGCCCAATACTTTTTTGAACAACGAGCGCTCATGATGTTGCTGTAGCTCTCCATGGCTACGGAAAATAGCAACAAACTCAACTATCCCTGCCTCATCTGCTGCGCTTCCTTTTTCAGTAGACAATATCTGTAGCCCCATCCATTCGCAGCTTTCAGCCCAAGCTTGTATATTCTTTGGTGACGAGCGCAAACGTTGCTCCGGGCTCCATGTATCCCAAAGATAATCAATCGCCAGCACAACATGGGCGCTATAGCGTGAGCGCATGAGCTGCTCGGCGCTCGCTGGAGCTTGCAGCCCTTCAATAAAAGGCAGGCAGCACTCGCCATAGGTTTTCTGCGAGCCGCAGGGGCATAATGAAGAGGCGGTGTGAATCCGTGTTTTTGGTGGCATTTTCGGGCTCTTTTCGGTATTTTGTGCGCCTATTTTCTCTGGCTAGTGCCAGTATGCCAAGCCTGTTTTACAGGTATGTGATCGAGCTTGGTTGTCTGTGTTGTTTCACCTTCGAGTAATGACCTCCGCTATGACTGAATTTGATGATATTCGCCCTTATCGCGACGACGAAGTTCGCCCAACCTTGGATCGTTTGCTGGCCGATCAGGAGTTTACCGATGCCGTCACCCGACTGAAATTTCCCGCATTGCATAGTTGGTTGGGGTGGTTATTAAAACCGTTAGTTCGCAGCAAATTGACCCAACAGCTGTCAGGAATTCAGGATGTGCAAGGGTTCCAGTCAGTAGTAGAAAAATACATGTCAGGCATGATGGAGACCTGTGTAAAAGAGCTGACATTTTCCGGCTTGGAAAAATTGGACAAGCACAGCGCGTATTTATTTATTAGCAATCATCGCGATATTGCGATGGACCCAGCATTTGTGAATTGGGTGCTGTACCACAATGGTTGTAATACCTTGCGTATTGCGATTGGCGACAATTTGCTGACTAAGCCGTTCGCCTCTGACCTGATGCGTTTAAACAAAAGTTTTATTGTTAACCGCTCCGCCAAAGCACCACGTGAAAAATTAAAAGCAGCAAAGCATTTGTCTGCATACATTCATCACTCAATTGTGAATGAAAATTCAAGCATTTGGATTGCGCAGCGTGAAGGGCGTGCCAAAGACGGTAATGACAAAACCAACTCGGCAGTGTTGGGGATGTTGATGCTGAATAAGCCTAAAGCAGATGAACTTGCTGATTACGTCAAAAAATTGCGTATTGTGCCCGTATCCATTTCTTATGAGCTTGACCCATGTGATGCAGCCAAAGCGCGCGAACTGTATTTGCATCGCACCGAAGGCAGTTACCAAAAAGAAGAGCATGAAGACGTGCGCAGCATTGCAATGGGAATTGCCGGCAACAAAGGTAATATCCACTTGGCATTTGGCGATGTATTGGATGGCGACTATCAGGATACAGATGAGTTGGTTGCTGCCTTGGATCATCAAATTCTGGGTAACTATGTATTGCACGCAACAAATTGTATTGCTTATGAAATGGTTTACGGCAAAACACCTGCTGTTAATTACGGTGCGAACAATACGCCTTATGACCCTGCAAAACTGATTGCTGAGCGCACTGAATTTGAGGTGCGTATGAATGCAATTCCTTCCGGACAGCGTGAAATCGCGCTTGGCATTTATGCTAACCCCGTTGTGAGCAAACTGGCCGAATGCTAACTGATGCGTTGAAGAAACAAATTCAAGGCGCATACAGCCAATTTCTGGAAAGCAAAGGGCTTAAGCCCCGGTACGGTCAAAAATTGATGATTGCCGAGATTGCAAAAACACTCGGCAATATTGCATTGGATGATGAAAACCATCGCATTCCCGATGAACATGCAGGTAAGCATATTTGTGTAGTAGAGGCGGGCACTGGTACAGGAAAAACCATTGCTTATTTGTTGCCCGCTATTGTTATGGCCAAAGCGCTGGGTAAAAAACTCGTCGTCTCTACTGCAACCGTCGCGCTACAAGAGCAAATCGTCAATAAAGACTTACCGGAGTTGCATCGCAACAGTGGTTTGTCATTTACCTTCACGCTTGCCAAAGGCCGCGGCCGTTATTTGTGTTTAAGCAAACTGGATAATTTGATTGCTGAATATCAAAGCGGATTGAATCCAACACGCGCGCTTTATGAAGACGAATATCCAAGTGTATCAGCACACAGCTTTAAACTTTACGAATCCATGGTGGATGCGTTGGCTTCCAATAAGTGGAATGGCGAACGCGATACCTGGCCGCAAGCGTTGGAACAAAATGAATGGCAGATTATCACCACTGACCATCGTCAGTGTACTGGCCGTCGCTGTTCCAATGTATCGGCGTGCAGTTTTTTTAAAGCGCGCGATTCCATGCACTCGGTGGATTGCATTGTCACCAATCACGATTTAGTACTTGCTGATTTAGCTTTGGGTGGTGGTGCAATATTGCCCGCACCGGAAGATACTATTTTTGTTTTTGATGAAGGACATCACTTGCCACAAAAAGCGCTTAGCCATTTTGCGCATCACAGCCGCATGCTTTCTACCAGCAAATGGCTGGACCAATGCAATAAATCGCTTGGCGCTATGCTCGGTGTTATCAGTGGTGCCGGAAATGTGGATCGCTTTGGTGAGCAGTTACCTGCGGCGCTCATCGATTGCAAGCAGCGTTTGGATCAGTTGTATCCCATATTTGAATCGCTCGCACAGTCGATCGCGTTTGATGATCGCCAATCGCATTACCGTTTTGATGGTGGAGTAGTGCCGCACGATTTACTCGTGCCTTGTGTCGAATTGTATAAGGGTTTTGATCGCCTCACAGATTTATTGAAAAAAATGATCGATGAAATTAGTCAGGCAATGGAAGATATGCATTGCCCTGTGCCAAAAGTTGATCTGGAAAATCATTATCCCATTCTGGGCGCGTGGCAATCGCGCGCAGAAGCCAACCGCGATTTATGGGCAAGTTTTGCCACACCCGATTCGGCGAATAATGTACCGAAAGCCCGTTGGTTAACGCCGGTGGATAGCAGCGGAAACATGGATCTTGAAGTGTGTTCCAGCCCCATTCTTGCGGCCAAAACATTGGAGTTCAGTCTGTGGGAAAAAGCCTGCGGTGCGGTGATAACCTCGGCCACCTTAACCGCATTGGGAAATTTTTACCGTTTCCAAATGCGTGCAGGTACTCCATCAGATTCAAATTATCAGGTTGTGCCCAGCCCCTTTAATTTCCAACAAGCCACATTGGAAATTCCGGCACGCACGGTTGAGGCAACCAATGCCGATACACACACGCTGGCCATTATTGATGATTTACCTAATTTAATTGATTCGTCAGAAGGTACGCTTGTGCTTTTTTCATCGCGTAAGCAAATGCTCGATGTGTTCGAAGAAATGCCGCAAGATCTGCGCGATATTATTTTAGTGCAGGGCGATAACTCCAAGCAGGAAATGTTGACCCAGCATAAAAAACGAATCGATGATGGTGAGGGCAGTGTGCTCTTTGGTTTGGCAAGTTTTGCTGAAGGTGTGGATTTACCCGGAAAATATTGCACGCACGTTATTATTGCCAAATTACCTTTTGCTGTACCGGACGATCCAATTGAAGCGGCGCTATCGGAATGGGTTGAGGCGCGTGGCGGTAATGCGTTTATGGAAATCACTGTGCCGGATGCATCGCTCAAATTAATCCAGGCCTGTGGGCGTTTATTGCGCACTGAAACAGATACGGGGAAAATCAGTCTGCTTGATAGGCGCATCATTACCAAACGCTATGGCAAGGCGATCCTGAACTCTTTGCCACCATTTACCCATGTTGTCCATAAATAAAATGACTACTTTTATTGATTAACATCATGAGCCAACTTCATATTTCAATTGCTGAAACATTAATGGATATTGAAAAAGAATTGCGCGACTTGCGCTTGTGGGAAGCTGAGATGATTTCAGAGTCTGCCTTGGCTAGTGTTCAACCTTTCGCGGTGGATACCATGACTTTTCCACAATGGTTGCAATTTATCTTTCTACCTAAGATGTATATGTTGATCGAACAACAAGCGCCTTTACCTTCCAATTGTAGTGTCTCACCTATGGCAGAGCATTACTTTTCAGAAATGCGTTTGCCTACGCTTGCGTTGCTGGATCATTTGAAAAAAATAGATGCCTTGTTGTCGCAACAATAAAGCAACAATAAAACTTCATTAAAGTCAATTTCATTAAAATAAATACCCTTAAAATAAATACCCTTAAAATAAATACCCTTAAAATAAAAAAGGATGCCAGTTTTGCTGGCATCCTTTTTTAATGTGAAAATGAGACTGCGTTTATTCCATATATGTATCGATACTTGGGCATGAGCAAACGAGATTGCGATCGCCATACACATTATCGATACGGTTTACGCTAGGCCATACTTTATGGTTTTTCAGCCAGCTGGCGGGGCGGCCAGCAACTTCGCGTGAATAAGCGCGCGTCCAATTTTCTTCCAGTACGTCATCTTGTGTGTGCGGTGCATTGTGCAATGCACTGGCTTCCACACTGATTTCACCGTTGATTACTTGATCGATTTCTTTGCGGATAATCAACATCGCTTCGATAAACTTATCCAATTCGATTTTGGATTCTGATTCGGTTGGCTCAATCATGAGTGTGCCCGCTACCGGGAATGACATGGTAGGGGCGTGGAAACCAAAGTCCATCAAGCGCTTGGCGATGTCTTCTTCGCTGATGCCACTGGCTTCTTTTAACGGGCGCAAATCTAGTAGGCATTCGTGCGCAACAAAACCATTGGTACCTTTGTATAAAATCGGGTAAGCCGCTTCCAATTTTTTCGCCACATAGTTTGCATTGAGCATTGCGAATTCAGTCGCTTGGCGCATACCAACCGCGCCCATCATTTTGATATACATCCAGCTGATCGGAAGGATGCTGGCAGAACCCCATGGCGCTGCAGAAATAGTACCGTTGTTGACATCAGTACCTGGAACCGCTTGCACCGGGTGAGCTGCAAGGAAAGGCTCCAAATGTTTGCCGACACCAATTGGCCCCATACCAGGGCCGCCACCGCCGTGTGGAATACAAAAAGTTTTGTGTAAATTCAAATGCGAAACATCGCCACCGAATTTACCCGGTGCAGCAACGCCTACGAGCGCATTCATATTCGCACCGTCGATATACACTTGGGCACCTACTGCATGAACCATATCGCACAGTTGGGTGATGCCTTCTTCAAATACGCCGTGCGTGGATGGGTAAGTCACCATGATGCAGGCGATTTGTTTGTCGTAGGTTGCGATTTTTGCAGCGAGATCTTCAAGATCAACGTTACCTTTGTTATCGCAGGCAACTACTACAACTTTATAACTCACCATTTGTGCAGAGGCAGGGTTGGTGCCGTGCGCAGATGCAGGGATCAAACAAATATCGCGCTGGGTTTCGCCTTTGCTTTCAAAATATTTTTTGATCGCAACAAGGCCTGCGTATTCACCTTGTGAACCGGCGTTAGGTTGCAAGCTGATAGCATCGTAACCGGTACAGGCTTTGAGCATCTCTTGCAATTCTTCGAATAATTGTTTGTAGCCTTCTGCTTGATCAATTGGTGCGAACGGATGCAGCTTGCCAAATTCCGGCCAGGTGACGGGAATCATTTCGGCGGTTGCATTTAATTTCATGGTGCAAGAACCGAGCGGAATCATCGCGTTGTTCAGGGCGATATCTTTAGATTCCAATCGTTTCAAATAGCGCAACATTTCGGTTTCGCTGTGATAGGTATTGAACACGGGGTGCGTCAGTACCGCATCGCTGCGCAACAAATCGGTTGGGATTGCATTATTCGCAGTGATATTTTTTCCGGCGAGAATTTGCTCATCAATCGATGCCAATTCAATTCCGCTAACACCAAATACAGCGAGCAATGCTTCCAGATCAGCAGCAGACGTTGTTTCATTCAGGCTGATACCTAATGAATCACTGCCTACCAAACGTAAATTGATTTCGGCATGCAATGCAGCTTGGTAAATGGCTTTCTGGTTGTCGCCCACGTTGACGGTAATGGTGTCAAAGAACTGGTTGTTAGCGATACCGAAACCTTTTGCTTTTAATGCGGCTGCAGTAATCGCAGTTAAGCGGTGAATGCGGTTGGCGATACGTTTCAGGCCATCCGGGCCGTGATAAATCGCATAGAACACACTCATGACTGCCAGCAATACTTGTGAGGTACAAATGTTGGAGTTGGCTTTCTCACGGCGGATATGTTGCTCACGGGTTTGCATTGCCATGCGCAATGCCTGTTTGCCGCGCGCATCAATCGATACACCAATAATGCGGCCGGGGGCTGAGCGTTTGTAGGCATCGCGGAAGGCAAAGAAACCGGCGTGTGGGCCACCAAAGCCCATAGGCACACCAAAACGTTGGCTGGTGCCCACAACAACATCAGCACCCATAGCGCCTGGCGATTTGAGCAGCATCAGCGACATCAAATCCGACGCTACTGTCACCAGTGCATTGTTGTTGTGTGCGGTTTCAATTAATGCCGTCAAATCGCGCACCTGTCCACTAGAGCCAGGATAAGAGAGCAGGGCACCGAAGTAATCGCCATTGGCGAGTTCATCCGCTTTTGCGACAGTCACTTCAAAGCCAAAATGTTCGGCACGGGTTTTCACTACCGCAATAGTTTGCGGGTGGGTATCGGCATCTACAAAAAATACATCGGATTTGCTCTTTTTGTTTTGACGCTTACACATCGCCATGGCTTCGGCGGCAGCGGTACCTTCGTCCAACACTGAGGCGTTAGCCATTTCCATGCCGGTGAGGTCGATGATCATTTGTTGGTAATTCAACAATGCTTCCAGGCGACCTTGGGCGATTTCTGGTTGGTAGGGGGTATAAGCGGTGTACCAGCCAGGATTTTCCAATACGTTGCGCAAAACGACGAGCGGCACATGGGTGTCGTGGTAGCCCATGCCGATGTAGTTCTTGAATATCTTGTTTTTACTGGCGATAGCTTTGAGCTGTGCCAATGCGTTTGATTCGCTAACCGCACTGCCTAAATTGAGTTCGGTTTTCAGGCGGATATTGTCCGGCACTGTTTTATCGATCAGCTCCTTGACTGAGCTGACGCCCAGCGTTGCCAGCATTGCGGCAGTTTGTTGGGCATCCGGACCGATATGACGTTGTACAAATTCGTCATGATTGGCCAATAAGGATAGGGAAGCTGAACGAAAATCAACTGACATAGAAACTCTCTATAGTGTGGAAAGTGATCAAATTGGCGGGGAACTACAGTCAGGCGGTGCCTGTTTAAAAAGGCGGCAATGGTATCAATTTGGGGCTTTTCGGGCAATCGCTCTGGTGCATGGAACAAGAGAGTAACGGCGCGATCTCAGGCCTGTTATGATTCAGCACCGCTCAAGGCGGCATCCTAATAACAGTGTGTTGATTAGCTATGTACCACGAATTTTTCGGGCTTAAAGAGCCTGCATTTTCCATCGCCGTAAACCCGCGCTATCTCTTTATGAGCGACCAGCATCGGGAGGCGTTGGCGCATTTACTTTATGGTATCCAAAACGGCGGTTTTGTGATGCTGACGGGTGAGGTCGGCACAGGTAAAACGACAATTATCCGCTGTTTACTGGAGCAATTGCCCTCTAATACAGATATTGCAATTATTCTCAACCCGATGGGTAGTGCCCCAGAGTTGCTATCGACTATCTGCGATGAATTGGGAGTGGTTTATATCGCAGATGAATTAACGGTAAAAAATCTGACTGACGCGCTTAATCAATTCCTGTTGGATAATCATCGAAAAGGGCGCAAAACCGTTTTATTAATTGATGAAGCACAATTATTGAAAGTGCCGGTGTTGGAGCAGATCCGGTTACTGACCAATCTTGAAACGACCACTGAAAAATTGTTGCAGATTATGTTGGTAGGCCAGCCAGAGTTAAAAAAATTATTGGCCAGACCTGCATTGCGACAATTATCGCAGAGGATTACCGCGCGTTTTCATCTTGAAGCATTAAGTTTGGCAGAAACAAAAGCGTATATAACCCATCGTCTAAAAATAGCGGGTTTACCTGAGCATGTACGGCCGTTTAGCGACTCAATGATCAAAAAAATACACCGCTTTAGCGGTGGAATTCCCCGATTAATTAATGTGCTTTGTGAGCGGTTATTACTGGGTGCTTATGCACAAAACCTGCATCATATTGATAAATCTATTTTTGCTGCTGCAATCAAAGAAGTTGCGGGTACCAACACGCAACAGGAAGAAAAATTGGCTGCGTCGCGCACATCCTGGCACGCACTGTTCGTTGTAGTAGTCGTGGCTGTAATGCTTACCGTTTGGTTTTGGGTTCCGGATGAGGCATCCACTTCGGTAGCGCCTGTTGCCGTTCAGAGCTCATCAGCGCCCGCTTCAGTATCTGCATCATCAAGTAGTTCTGCCGTGGTAGTACATTCCCTCAGTGAAATTCGCACTCTTGCCAAACCTCTTGTGCCAGAGGTCAGCACTTTGGCGACGCGGGATTTAGCGGCGGCACAGTTAGGGTTGCTTAGCTATCTTGGGTTGACGGCCAGGAATAACAACTCTCCTTGCCTGCTTGCTCAGGGAGCCAATTATGTTTGCGAAAAAGTCCGTATTCATTCGTGGGATGAGCTGAAAGAGATTAATCGCCCGGGGCTTATTACGCTGGCTACACCCGATAAAAAATGGGTCTATGGCTTACTGATTGGTTTGAGTGAAAATCAGGTCATGCTGCTGGTCAATGGTGAATATAAAACCTTGCCATGGAATGATATCGCTGATTTATGGAATGGGGATTTTTTGTATATGTGGTCGCGACCGCAAGATTTTGATAGCGATTTGCGCGTAGGGGATAAAAGTGATCTGGTGACCTGGATTGCAGAGCAGTTCGCGCAACTTGATCAGCAACCAGCGCCACTGACGCGGCAATTTTTTACTGATCGCCTGAAAAAACGCGTAGAACTTTTTCAATCGACACACAATATTATTCCGGATGGCGTTATCAATGCACAGACATTACGCCGTTTGAATGAAGCATTGGGGATTGATAAATCGCTCATTGAATTACACGAAGAGCAACCGGTTGTTGCTCCATTGGATATGCAGGGGCTGTAGTAATGTCATTAATATTAGATGCCCTGAATCGCGCTGAAAGTGAACGGAAAAACCAAAATGCAGTTCCGGATATTAGCACTTTGCATACGCCACACGAGTTGGCTCGTATATCGGCTTCAAAGGGTTATAAGTGGGCATTAATTGTTGCTGTGCTGATTGTTTTCTTATCGTTTATTGCTGCTGCACTGTGGTGGTTTAAGCGGAGTGATGCATCATTAACTAGCACACAAACGGAGCCGGTTGCTGTTATAGAGCCAACTGTTGCTACGATAAGTGTAAATGAACAACATGTATCCCAACTACCAGCGCCTACGAAAGACGCTCTGAGTTCTGTTCAAAATCAATCCATTGCAGCAGGATCAGTGACCACAACACAGTCAACAATTACAACATCAACACCTGCTGTAGCTAATGCTAATGCTGGTGCAGCAGTGAGTGCCGACGTGAATCAACTCTATGAAGCGCCAGAGGTGGCGGCACCGGGAATTGATGCTGATATAAATGAGTTGTATGCGGCTGAATCTTCAACTGGTTCTGCTTCTGTTGTTGATCCATTTGCAGCGGAGGAAAATATAAGTAGTGTTGTTGCTGCGGAGACCGAACCGGATCTTCCACCGCGTACTTTTGCAAGCATTACCAACATTCCTGACTTCAATGCATTGCCCTGGAATATGCGCCAGTCGATCCCAACAATTACTTATTTGCGGCATAACTTTTTAGCGAATGGAGTCAGCAGTGTGGTTATTAATAACCAGACTGCTGGTGTAGGAAATATTATTTCTGTTGGACAATTTGTGGTGCAGGAAATTTATGTTGATGGGGTAGTGTTAAAACACGGCAATACCCAGTTCAAATTGCGTGCATTAAATGGTTGGATCAATATGTAATGGCTGAGCGCCTATTTTTTATCGTTCTATAAAAATGCACCGACAATAAAAAAGGAACTTGTAGTTCCTTTTTTATTGTCTCGCTGAAAAGCATTGTCGGATCAAGACGAGGATGCCATTTTCGATTGCAGATAATTTTGAATACCTACTTTATCGATCAGCGATAATTGGGTTTCAAGCCAATCAACATGTTCCTCTTCTGATTCAAGAATGCTCTTCAGTAAATCGCGGCTTACAAAATCGCGCACACTTTCACAGACCAAGATGCCATCGCGCAAATCCGGAATCGCTTTTAATTCGAGCTTCAGATCTGATTTCAACATTTCCTGTGTGTCTTCGCCTATGTGCAATTTGCCGAGATCTTGCAGATTCGGTAGCCCTTCCAGAAACAAAATGCGCTCGACCAACGCATCTGCATGTTTCATTTCATCGATAGATTCATGGTACTCATGGTCTGCCAGTTCTTTCAGGCCCCAATCTTTGTACATACGTGAATGAAGGAAATACTGGTTAATTGCTACCAGTTCGTTGCCCAGGACTTTATTTAATACGGCTACTACTTGTGGATCACCTTTCATGGCGTTCTCCTTTTTGCTTCGTGAGAAAGAAATTGGAGGAAGTGTGATCCTGAACGGGTGGGGTGTCAAGCGAGGAGGTTTTTATAAGTTGTTGATGTATAAAGAAATTTAGATAAAAATAACAATGATTTTAATTGCTATTCAGGTTATAGATCAGGCGACTGCATAGAATTGCGGCAAGCCATTGATCATAGGTGCTTCGCTATTGAGTGCTTCATCCAGAATTTCGCGGGTCATCGAGGAGCATTTACCGCATTGACTTGCAACACCTAATGCTTTGCGCAGCTGCCCAATAGAGCTGGCGCCATTATCGATAGCAGCTTTGATTTGACGATCAGTAATACCTTTGCATAAACAAACGTACATGGGAAATAACCTGAATTGCGTGTTGTTTAACCGAAAATCATATGATCAAAATTTAATGCTAATGATAATTTATGTCAACAACTTTTGAGATGAGTTCTTATTTGAAATGTTTTTTTGTTCGTTAATATAACCTAATCGCTAAAAATGGCGGGTGACATCAACTTTTAGCCATAGCGATAGTCTTTGGATGGTTATATAGAAAATCAATATGACACGCTCCCTCGGCTGTGTATGATAGCGGCGCACTATCGATAAATATCAGCCGATCAATAACTGGCCATAAAATATTCATACAAATTGAATAGATTTACGGTCGCTGAAAGCAGGTATTTATCCCACCGATTAACCTATCAACCATCAGGAGTATTGTTATGGGCGTATTAGTAGGTAAAAAAGCACCGGATTTCACCGCAGCAGCGGTATTGGCAAGTGGCGAAATCGTAGACGGTTACAACTTTGCAGCTGCCACCAAAGGCAAAAAAGCAGTTGTGTTCTTCTATCCACTGGACTTCACTTTTGTATGTCCTTCTGAATTGTTGGCGTTTGACCACCGTGTAGAAGAGTTCAAAAAGCGTAATGTTGAAGTTATCGGTGTATCAATTGACTCTCAGTTCACTCACAACGCTTGGCGTAACACTCCTGTAAATGAGGGTGGCATCGGCCCGGTTAAATACACACTGGTAGCTGACGTTAAGCACGAAATTGCTAAGGCATACGACGTAGAATCAGCTGATGGCGTTGCTTTCCGTGGTACTTTCATTATTGATGAAGCGGGCGTAGTTCGTTCGCAAATCGTTAACGATCTGCCAATCGGTCGTAACATTGATGAAACCATTCGCACCGTTGATGCATTGATTTTCCATGAGCAGCACGGTGAAGTGTGCCCAGCGGGTTGGAAAGACGGCGACAAGGGTATGGATGCATCACCTGCTGGTGTTGCCAAGTACTTAGCTGAAAACGCTGATAAGCTTTAAGTTTTACTTTTAGTGTTTAGTCTTGTAAAAAGCCCGGCTCAATGCCGGGCTTTTTATTTGCGGGAAATCAATATGTCTGCTGTCACCAAAAAAATAGACCTCCATCCCAGTTGGTTAATGCATCTTTCCAGCGAGTTTGAGCAGCCGTATATGCAACAACTCAAGGCATTTTTGCTCGCGGAAAAGCAGCAGGGCAAAGTGATCTATCCTGCATCTAAAAATATTTTCAACGCGTTCAACAGTACGCCGTTGGATCAGGTCAAGGTAGTTATTCTGGGGCAGGATCCATATCACGGGCCTAATCAGGCGCATGGATTATGTTTTTCCGTCCAGCAAGGCGTTCCTACACCTCCTTCTTTGCAAAATATGTACAAAGAATTGCAACGGGATTTGGGGCTTCCAATCCCATCACATGGATGTTTGCAATCATGGGCAAACCAGGGGGTTTTGTTGCTCAATGCGACCTTGACAGTTGAGCAGGCGAGAGCGGGTTCTCATCAAGGGCGAGGTTGGGAGATGTTCACTGACAGGGCTGTCAAATTGGTCAATGATCAATGTAACAATGTTGTTTTTTTATTGTGGGGAAGTTATGCGCAAAAAAAAGCAGCATTTCTTGATGCGCGCAAACATCTTATTTTAAAAGCTCCTCATCCATCTCCATTGTCTGCACACCGCGGATTTATTGGCTGCGGCCACTTTTCAACAGCGAATCAATACTTGCAAAAGCAAGGCAAAAATCCAGTTGATTGGCGTGTCTTATAGTCAAAAGACTGATTTTATATTGTTTTTCTGACTATAACTTGTGTTTGGTTTTTCCCACTTATCTTTACAATATTTCTATTTTTAAATAATTGACAGCGCTGTCACATGGGAGTAGTTTTGCGCACAAATTGCTTGGTGGAGGTGCGGGTCTCTGCTTGGCAGTCAGAGTGGACAACAAAAAAATATCGCAAGGATGTTTGGGCTTGCCCTTTAAATAACGAAAAACAAGAGTGCTTTAGAGAATTCATCTTCGTCACTGAAGGTGATCATATTTGGATAAACACCTTTACGGTGTTTATCCAAGTATGCGTGTACCGGAAAACATAATTCCTGACGATAAAAAAGGAGAGCTTCATGTACAAAACGATAAGCTTTAAGAAAAAACTTCTGGCCACTGCAGTTACAGCTGCAGTAGCCAGTCTCAGCGGCATGACTTACGCACAAGACGATTCTGTAGAAGAAGTAATGGTTACAGGTATTCGTGCATCCGTTGCTCAGGCGATGGACACCAAGCGCAATGCGGTAGGTGTTGTTGATGCCATTTCAGCCGAAGATATCGGCAAGATGCCTGACTCCAACCTTGCTGAATCACTGCAGCGCATTTCAGGTCTCTCGATCAATCGTTCCGATGGCGAAGGCTCACAAGTGACCGCTCGCGGTATCGGTGCTGAATTGAACATGGTGACCTTAAATGGTCGTGTGATGCCAGCGGTTGCCAACAGCAATACTGGTGATTCATCAACGCGCGCCTACGACTTTGCCAACCTCGCTTCTGAGTCAGTGTTCGGCGTAGAAGTGTACAAAACGGGTCGCGCTGACGTTGCAACTGGTGGTTTGGGTGCAACGATCAATATCAAAACTCTTCGTCCTCTGGAAGCAGGTAGCCGCGCCTCTATTGGTGTAAAAGCCATTCAGGATGAAACAGTGCGCTCTGGTGCGGGTGATGAAATTACCCCTGAAGTATCTGGCATGGGTTCTTGGGTGAATGATGAAGATACGTTCGGTGTAGCGGTGAGCGGATCGTATCAGCGCCGTGACAGTTCCAATGCGAATAACTTTGTAAACAACTGGGCGAATTTGAATACTTGGGATGATACATCTACAAGTCGTTTCAAAAGTGGTGTTGTAATCAATAATGCACCTGACAATGGCGACTTATACGCACTGCCAACAGATCTTCGCTATGAAGTTCAGGATAATAAGCGTGAGCGCACTAATGCCCAAGCGATTATTCAATTCAAGCCAACCGAGCGTTTAACCACAACTCTGGACTACACTTTCTCTGAGCTTGATCGTGTTTCCGAGCGCGCACAGCAGTCGGTATGGTTTAACGTAGATGCTATCTCTGAGCTCACCTTTGATAACGGCGCAGTACGCACACCTGTTATTTATCGCGAGTCTTACCTCACCAACGGTGTCAGCCGCCTGAAGGACGTGTCTTTCGCAGCGGGTCATGTTGATTCGTTAACGCAAAATAATTCATTAGGCCTGAATGTCGCCTTTGAAGTGAATGATCAGTTGAAATTAACGCTTGATCATCACAATTCAAGTGCGAACAACAACAGTCAGGGTATCGAAGTTGGTTTGAACGCTAACATCATCACCAGTGAATATGTGGATTGGTCTAAAGACATGCCACTGATGAGTGTAACTACTGACGATTGTATTTTGCGTCAGCGCGCTCCTCGTGATGATTATTACAGCGGTAACTGTAATGGTGTGATTGATGGTGGTGATGTTAGTGGCGCTATGACTAACAATCCTCGTTCGCACACTCGTACTGAAATTGAACAAACTCAATTGATTGGAGAATTTCAATTCAATGGCAGTGGTTTCTTCGAAAACGCCGGGTTGAAATTTGGTATCGAACAACGCAAAGATCTTAACAGCAGCCGCGCATCCGGTGACAATCGTCAAGGTGTGGGTAACTGGGATGGTATAGATCCGGCAGAGTTCCCTGATCAATACTTCGAAAGCCGCGATTTTGGTAAAGACTTCCCTGATTATGGTTCAACCACTAAAGATGATTTGTTCTTCGTTGGTGTTGATGCGAATTTGCCAAAAATCATCGAGACTGCCGAAGCGATTAATGCGAGTGGAAAGTATCCGCAAGATTTCTATGGCTTCGTGAATGGCAAAGTCCAGTGGAATGGTATTTATACAACTAACCGTACTATTGAAGAAGAAAGTAAATCCGCATTCACGCAATTCAATTCCAATTTTGAACTGGGTGGTTTGGAATCAAATTTGGTAGTCGGTTTGCGTTATGAAGAGACTGATGTAACTTCATCGTCATTGGTCAATGAGCCAACCATTTTGTGGTGGGAAAGTGACAACGATTGGTCCGTTGTTTACGCGGCAGAAAAAACGCAACAAAGAAAAACTGGTTCTTACGATTATCTGTTGCCAAATATAGACTTTGACATAAGCCCGACAGATTCACTGAAATTGCGTTTCTCTTACAGTGAAACTATTGGTCGTCCGAGCTACGCGGATTTGCGTCCTGATGTTGGTTTGAACAGTTTATTGCAGCGTACTGCTAACGCAGGCGATGCTGGTTTGAAACCAATGGAATCGCAAAACGTTGATGTGTCTGCGGAATGGTATTACACCGATGACAGCTACGTGTCATTGGGTTACTTCCGTAAAGATGTCGATGGATTCATTGGTACCCAGATTTTTAATGAAACTGCCTACGGTCTGCGTGACGTACGTTTGGGTCAAACCGCGATTGCCAGTGGTATTCCTCAAGTGAACGAAGAGGCGCTGCATACTTACGTATTGGCAAATTCAGACCCGGCATTTATTTCATCAAATGGTCGTTGGGTTCGTGCTGACAATGATGACCCGCTGTTGATTTGGCAAGTAAACAAGCCGGTAAACGACAAATCAGCGGTAATTGATGGTCTTGAAGTTGCTGCACAGCATTGGTTTGGTGAATCTGGTTTCGGTGTACAAGCTAACTATACGATGGTAGATGCAGATGTTGAGTTCGACAATCTCACCACTGCTGGCCAGTTTGCGATGACAGGTTTGTCGGATACTGCCAACGTTGTTGGTTTCTACGATAAAGATGCATGGCAAATTCGTTTGGCATACAACTGGCGTGACAGCTTCTTGTTGAGCCGTACCGCAGGTGGTGGTAATCAGCCGCAATACGTTGAAGCCTACTCACAAATCGATTTGTCTATTGGTTATGAGTTCAGTGATAACCTGACCTTTACTGCAGAAGGCATCAACGTCACTGGTGAGAACTATCGTACTCACGGTCGTTCAGAGGCGCAGTTGTTGTCGCTGGAAGATTTGGGTGCTCGTTATCAAGTTGGCTTGCGTTACACTTTCTAATTGGTAGGAAGTTTGTAGCAAAAGACAAGCAAAGCCGCTGGTAACAGCGGCTTTGCTTTTTGTAATGTCGGTGAGGATTTTTTATGGCTCAATATGAATTGTTAAATAATATTGCGCACAAAGATTTGCGTATTGTCACTCGCCGTGGTGGGGAGTTGGGTGATGCGATAGGCGGGTGCGCGGTATATCCCACAGAATTTAATGAATTACAAAAATATTATCCGATATTGTTTCAGCGCACAGAAGATGGTTCCTGGCTAACGATTGTGTTGTTTGGTTTTGAAGCAAATGAAAACCTGTTTTTATCAGGTGATCAGTGGCTTGTACCTTATATTCCTGCGGTGATTGATCGTGAGCCATTTGTCATCGGAATGCAGCAACGCCCATCAGGTGTGGTTGAGCCTGTTGTCTATGTGGATTTGGAAAGCCCCCGTATTGCACACGACGGCCAAGGTGAACCCGTGTTTTTGCATTACGGTGGCAATTCACCCTATCTGGAAAAAATAACGAATGTGCTCTCTGTTGTGCATGAGGGAGTTGCGGAAGCTGACAGAATGTTGGCGGAGTTTACCCGTTTGGACTTGATTGAAAATATCAAAATAGAAGTTAATTTTTCCGGTGGCGCGCATTATGAAAACAATCGCTATGCAACTATCAGCAAAGAAAAGTTGATGGCGCTACCAGATGCCGAGATTATTGCCTTGCATCGTTCCGGGTTGTTGTGTTATGCCTATTTAATTATTGGTTCTATCAGCAATATCCAACAAATGGTGGATATTAAAAATAAGCGAATCTGATAAAAGCGACGATTGTTTCGGAATTATCAAGCTGCATTATTTGGATTAAAAGACCATGCAAATAATAAAACGGGTTGTCATTGTGGGTGGCGGGACTGCAGGCTGGTTGGCGGCAGCGGCGATAGGAAAAATATACCAAGGGAAAGTCAGTGTTACCTTGCTTGAGTCTGATGCAATTGGGACTGTCGGTGTCGGTGAGGCGACTATCCCGACTATGATTGCCTTTCATAAACTGATAGGCATTCCTGAAATGGACATGATGCGCGCCACTAATGCGACATTTAAGTTAGGCATCAACTTCAAAAATTGGGGTGAAATAGGCGAAGACTATATTCATGCGTTTGGTCAGGTAGGGAGAATTTTCTGGGCAGGCGAATTCCAGCATTTTTGGGCGCGAGCAAGAGCATTCGGTGATACAACACCTTTTGGTGCTTATTGTTTTGAGCACGAAGCCGCACGTGCGGGAAAGTTTGCAATATGCGACAACCCTGCGTTGAATTATGCATTCCATTTTGATGCGGGGCTTTACGCAAAATACTTACGGAGTTTTAGTGAGGGGCTTGGTGTTGTTCGCCAGGAGGGGAGGGTTGATCGTGTTGAACAGGATGCAGTGTCTGGTTTTATTACCCGTTTGCATCTTGATGATGGAAAAATTCTTGAAGGTGATTTTTTTATTGATTGCACTGGTTTCCGGGGGCTGCTCATCGAAGAAACGTTAAAAACAGGATACGAAAATTGGCAGCACTGGTTACCTTGTGACTCTGCTCTTGCGGTGCAAACCCACAAGACTGCACCTGCCACTGCGTACACAAGTTCAACCGCGCATGCATTTGGTTGGCAATGGCGTATTCCGTTGCAAAATCGTACTGGCAATGGTGTGGTTTATTCCAGTGAGTTTACTGATCGCGGTTGGGCCGAAAAAACACTCGCCTCTCATTTAGATGGAGCTATGTTAACTGAACCACGCTTGATTCAATTCAAAACAGGCCGGCGCAAATTAGGTTGGAATAAAAATTGTGTCGCACTTGGGCTGGCTTCAGGTTTTCTTGAGCCATTGGAGTCAACCAGTATTCATATGGTGACATCAGGTTTGATTCGTCTGCTGCGCTTATTTCCGCTGCGAGGAGTGCAGCCTGTATTGGTTGAGGAATATAACCGGCAGTCGCGTGAAGAAGCAGAAAGCATCCGGGATTTTATTATCCTTCACTATCATGCAACGCGCCGCAACGATAGTGAATTTTGGAATTATGTACGCACTATGCCAGTACCCGATACGCTTCGCCATCGCATGGAGATGTTTAGCGAAAGTGGAATGGTATTTTTAGGCGGGGATGAGTTATTCAGAACCAATGGATGGAGCCAAGTGCTTATTGGTCAAGGTGTAACGCCAAAAAACTATCAGCCTATTGTTGATAACATGGCGGATGATGAGTTTAAAAATTACATGAAAGGGTTTCGTAATCATATTGCAAAAAATCTGGAATTACTTCCTCGCCATGAAGATTTTATTGCGCAATATTGCGCCATTAAAAATAACTCTCTATAAAAAATGTGTGACATGGATTGTGCAATTGACTGCACATTCATATACGCCTTGGTTGCTATGCATTAATTAAAAGATATTGATTATGAACAATTATGTTGAACAGATCATTATTGTAGGTGGCGGCACTGCCGGGTGGTTGTCCGCAGGTTTGTTGGCGGCTGAATTCAAAAAAAATAACTCTCCTATCAAGGTTGCCTTAATTGAATCTCCAGATGTCAGTACGATTGGTGTAGGCGAGGGTACTTGGCCATCCATGCGTGTAACACTGCGCACAATCGGAATTTCTGAAACTGATTTGGTGCGCGAATGTTTTGCTTCTTTTAAACAGGGGTCTAAGTTTGTTGGCTGGCGAACCGGTGCGCCCAACGATTTCTATTACCATCCATTCTCAATGCCAGTCGGTAATAGCTTGCGCGACAGTGTTGCTATGTGGAAAACGTTTTTTCCTCATAAGCGATACGATGAGATCACCAATATACAGTCGCGAATTTGTGAAGAGGGTTTGGCTCCCAAGCAATTATCGACTCCGGAATATGCCGGGGTATTGAATTATGGTTACCATCTTGATGCAGGAAAATTCGCAGAGTTATTAAAGTCACACTGTATCAATAATCTTGGCGTGACTTATATTCGTGATCATGTGATTGCAATCAATTCGTCTGATAATGGTGATGTGGCATCGCTTAATACCCAGCATCATGGTGCAATTTCAGGCGATTTATTTATTGATTGCAGTGGCACTCATTGCCTGTTGATTGGTGAGCATTTCAATATTCCTTTTATTGATGCACGCGCCTATTCAATGAACGATAGGGCACTTGCAGTACAAGTTCCCTATGCAACTGCCGATGCGCCTGTTGCGAGTGCAACCATTGCTACTGCTCACACGACGGGTTGGACATGGGATATAGGTTTGTCGAGCCGTCGTGGTATTGGTTACGTGTATTCCTCTTCACATGCAAGTGATGAACAAGCAGGCGATTCGCTGGTTGCTTATTTACGTCAAACGATTGATGAATCTGCCATAAGATCATTGAACTTTCGTACGCTTTCCATAAAGCCGGGATATCGCGAGAAGTTTTGGCATCGCAATTGTGTGGCTGTTGGTATGGCTGCCGGTTTTATTGAGCCGTTAGAGGCTTCGGCGCTGGCGTTGGTTGAACTGTCTGTTTCTATGATCCGGGATGAGCTGCCTCAAAGTGCTGTTGCTATGGATATTGTTGCGCGGCGATTCAATCAGGTGTTTACCTATCGTTGGCAGCGAATTATTGAATTTCTTAAATTGCATTATGTTTTATCTGAACGGCGTGATTCTGAATATTGGCAAGATGCTGTGAACCCAGCTGCTATTCCCGATGGATTAAAAGAATTACTTGAATTGTGGCGTAGGCGTATTCCATATGAACGCGACCTTTTACACACTGAAGAAATATTTCCGGCGGCCAGTTATTTATATGTGCTTTATGGCATGGGTTTTTCGACCGAGTTATCGACAAAGGGCAGCGCATTATCCGAACTGGAAAAATCCAAATTGCTGTTTGATGATGATTACAAAAAATTTGATCGCTATGCGGTAGCTGTAACCTCAACGCGAAAATTACTATCTTCGATCATGCAGTCTGGATTGAAAAAATCCAATTGATAGGGGGGAGTCTATGTCAGATGTCCTGAAAAAAATCACTCCACTTAAAAAGACACTTTGTGTTGCTGATGTGAATCCTGAAAATATATTGGCTGCGTTAGGTAATGCCGGGCAGCCTATTATTCTCAAAGGGCTTGTGAGTCATTGGCCTGTTGTACAAAAAGCGCTGGAATCTGACCAGGCAATTTGTGATTACTTGTTATCGTTTTATCAAGGGCAGCCGGTATTATTTTATGAAGCAAAATCGGAATCAGGCGGGCGTTTTGCCTACACGATTGATGGCAAAAACCTTGATTTCAAAACCCAACGTGCGCCGTTGAATTACATATTTGATCATCTTCTGAATGCCAAGCAACAGGTTGATCCCGATATTGTTTATGTTGGTTCTACAGCTGTTGACCGCTATTTGCCGGGAATGCGTGAGCACAATGATTTGCCTTTACAGGGTTTGAATCCTTTAGTCAGTATTTGGCTGGGGAATCGCACAAAAGCAGCCACCCATTTTGATTCACCCGATAATATCGCTTGCTGTATTTCCGGCCGCCGCGTATTTACATTATTCCCACCAGACCAGCTAGAAAATTTGTACATCGGCCCATTGCATCTCACCCCTTCAGGGCAAGCGATCAGTTTGGTTGATTTTGATAACCCTGACTTTGAAAAATTTCCGCGCTTTCGCTACGCACTTGAACATGCACAGGTGGCAGAGTTGGAGCCCGGTGATGCACTATTTGTTCCTTCTATGTGGTGGCATCAGGTGGAATCAAAACAGGATCTCAATGTGTTGATCAATTATTGGTGGCGCAACGATAAGCCTTTTATGGATTCGCCTTTGAATGCATTGTTTCATGCAATTCTTTCTATTCGCGAGCTTTCCCAAAAAGAAAAAGAGGCATGGAAAGGCTTGTTTGATTATTACATTTTTTCGGAGCAAGCTGAAAAGTACAGTCATATTGCGGAAGGGGCACGAGGATTTTTAGATCCTTTGGATGAAGTCTCGGCGAGAAAATTGCGCGCGATTATCAATAATAATCTGAATAAATAATTTACTTTTCGTCCAGAAGACGCTTGCCAGTATAAAAAATACGGCAAGCCGTTGTTATTGGCTTGCCGCGTAAAAAGGTAAAACAAAAAAGAGGTGATGATTACTCTGCCGCAAGCGTTCCTGCACGATAGTCCTGAATCGCTTGCTCTATTTCATCGGTCGTATTCATAACAAAAGGGCCGTATTGCACTATGGGTTCTTTAATGGGCTTGCCCGAGATCACCAAAAAGCGTGTGTCATCACTGAGCGCCTGAACACTCAATTGATCGCCTTTACCCAGCAACCCTGCATTGCCTTTGGTGAGCTTTCGTTTGTCTTCACCAATCGCAACTTCACCTTCGTACACATACAAAAATGTATTGTGATCTTCGGGTAGTGCATGGTGGAACTCAACCTGATCCGGCAAGTGCACATCCCAATAAATAGCTTCGGTTGTTAACCCTTGTATGGGACCACTGATGACCTTCCCGTTAATAAACGCAGTGTTGGCAATCACTTTGATTTGCCCACCGTTAGGTAAATTCGCAACAGGAATTTCCGCAGAAGGAATATCACGATAATGTGCCGGTTTCATTTTCTCTGCTGCAGGTAAATTCAGCCATAATTGAAACCCTCGCATTAATCCGTGTTCTTGCTGCGGCATTTCCGAGTGAATAATTCCCCGTCCTGCTGTCATCCACTGTACATCACCATTGCGCAGATGGCCTTTGTTGCCCATATGATCCTCATGCAACATATGGCCTTCGAGCATGTAAGTGACTGTCTCAAAACCGCGATGCGGATGCGCAGGAAAACCGGCAATATAATCATCGGCGCTTGAGCTGCCGAATTCATCTAGCATTAAAAATGGGTCAAAGCGTGCATGCTGATGCTGGCCAAGGCTGCGTTTTATGCGTACACCAGCACCATCACTGGTCTCGCGGCCTTGCAGGATTTGCTGTAACTGGCGTTGCATAAAAAATCTCCTCTGTTGTTACATGTTGGTAATATTGCGTAACAAAATGCCCTATAAATCAGGCGGCAACCTCATGGGCAATTTCTGCTTTTGCAGCATCAAACGCTTGTTCTTTTTGCCCCATGTTCAAACCTTCTGCGTAAATAAAATGCACATCTTTCAAGCCGACAAAACCGAGGAAATTTGTCAAGAATTGGCTTTGGGTATCACTCGCTTGGCCTTTGTGCACACCACCACGTGCCGCAATAATGTAAACAGGTTTATTGGTGAGTAATCCAACCGGGCCTGTCTCGGTGTATTTAAATGTTACACCGGCGCGCGCTATATGGTCGAAGTAGGCTTTCAGTGTCGATGGCACTCCAAAGTTGTACAGGGGAACACCAATCACGATTGCATCAGCTGCTTCTATTTCAGCGATGATCTTGTCGGAGTAATCCACAACGGCTTGCTGCTCCGCAGTGCGGTTTTCTGCGGGTGTAAACAGCGCCTGTACACGGTTTGCGTCCAGATGCGGAACAGTTTCTTTAGAAAAATCGCGCACAATGACATCGCCGGTTGGGTTTTGCGCTTTCCAGCGTTGCACAAATTCCTGACTCAACAGACTGGAGTTGCCATTGTCGCCAAACAAACTGCTATTGATTTGTAAAAGAGTAGCCATGTTTTGATCCTCATCATTTAAGTGGCTTGATTGCCATGAATCTATTAAATGATTTGACCATCAAATGATAAATAGCGATATTTAGCGGTATATGATCGAATAATTGAATGAATCAACCGTTTTCTGAGAGGGCTGTGATGACACAAGAGACAAATCTATCCACTGCTGTGGCCATCACAGAGAATAAAGTGACGCTGGAGCAATGGCGGGCGTTGCTGGCGGTTATTGATGCCGGGGGCTATGCCAAGGCGGCAGAGTTGCTCAATAAGAGCCAATCTGCTGTTTCTTACGCAATTTCCCAGCTGGAAACGGCATTGGATGTCAAAGTCTTTCATCTTCAGGGGCGTAAAGCGGTAGCAACTCCTGCGGGTGAGCTGCTGTATCGCAGGGCAAAGCAGCTATTGGAGCAAGCGGTGCGGCTGGAGAAGTCTGCTGCATGCTTGTCTGTGCACGTTGAGCCGCTGGTGAAAATCGCTGCGGATATTATTATCCCCCCAATTTTTATCCTGCAGTGTCTGGAGATTTTTGCAAAAGACTTTCCTGATACTCGCGTAGAAATATTTGAGTCTGTGTTGAGTGGGACCGAGGATGCACTATTGCAGCGACAGGTTGACTTGGCTATTGGGGGGCGTGTTCCGCCGGGGTTTATGGGGGAGAAATTGGTGACAGTAATAATGCACGGTGTGGCAAGCCCCGGGCATCCTTTACTGCAGCTGGGGCGCCCCGTGAATCATGAAGACATGCGCCAACACCGCCAGATTATTGTGCGTGATTCCGGTCAGTATCGCCGCCGCACCGAAGGGTGGCAGGAGGCTGACCAACGCTGGACGGTAAGTCATATCAAAACATCTATTGATGCTATACGCATGGGGCTGGGCTATGCATGGTTACCCGATGCCTATACCTATGACGATATTGCGGCGGGGCGATTGAAATATTTGCCCGTTGAAGTTGGCTCAGTCAGAGAAGTGACTACGTATTTAACCTTTGCTGACCGCGATTTTGCAGGCCCCGCCACGCGACATTTGGCGGAAGTCCTCAAAGAACATCTACCGAAGATGTGCAGTTATTCATAAAAGCCCATGTGCAAAACGGCAAGTAAAAAAATCGGCTTTTCGCCGATTTTTTATTTTCTATTTTAACTCGACCCAAATAGGGCAGTGGTCAGATGGTTTTTCCATTCCACGTATATCGTAATCGATCCCTGTATCGACACATTTATCGAGCAGGCTTTTTGTCATGAGGATTAAATCAATGCGCAGGCCACGTTTTGGCGTATCTTCAAAACCACCACTACGGTAATCAAACCAACTAAAAAAACCGTTACAGTCAGGATTTTTTTCCCGATAGCTATCTTTCAATCCCCAGGCTAATAAATCATTTAGCCATTCGCGTTCTTCCGGCAAAAAGCTGCATTTTCCTGTGCGCAACCAGCGCTTACGATTTTCTTCACCAATACCGATATCCAGATCTTGATGGGAGATATTCATATCGCCCATAACAATAATGTGTTTTTCCGGATTTTCTGCTGTTGTTAAATACTGCAATAAATCAGCATAAAACTTCCGTTTGGCTGGAAATTTGACAGCATGGTCACGGCTTTCGCCTTGAGGGAAGTAACCATTCAGGACAGTAATTTCTCCAAGAGGAGTATCAAAAACTCCACCAATAAAACGACGTTGTGCATCGTCCGAATCGCCGGGGAATCCTTTGATGACTTTTTTGAATGGATAACGTGAGAGGAGTGCGACGCCGTAATGGGTTTTTTGGCCAAAGTATTCAACATCGTAGCCTAACGCATTAATACTTTCTAAAGGGAAATCCGGATCATTGACTTTGGTTTCTTGTAAGCCAATAAAATCTGGCCGATGTTTTTCAACAACTTCTTCCAGTTGATGCATTCGAGTACGGATACTATTCACATTGAAAGAAACTGCAATCATAGTTGGACCTTATATATTCTGAAAAAAACACCCGAGCATTGCTGATCGGGTGCATAGTTGAAAATAAATAATGATGAGGTTAGCGAAATTTGACTAATTATTACTGAGTAGCAACTTTCTTTTCTGGCGTTTTTATTTGATCAATAAAATCCGCCAGTACATGGCCTGCTTCCGTTAAATAAGGATCTTCTTTTGGATTAATTTCTTTATCCTTCTCGGGTACCTCTTCTTCCTCGTCACCGCCGTTCGCTGCCTTTAGTGCGGAATAATCGGTATATGGCTTTTCACCTTTGGCTATCCGCTTTTGATTTTCCATATCCAGTGCACGTTTTTCCATTTGCTTTTGTTCTTCCTGACGTGTTGCCAGCCTTAACGAAAATGTTTTCTTTTCAGATGCCTCTTTAAACATTGCGCTTTGTTTATTCAGGAAAATAAAGTCCGGATCTTTCGCCATACGCTCCTGATGCTTGGTTTCAATGGTCGGCAAATATTTGCTGATATTGTAGTAATTTTGATGCGGAGCAGGGTGGATACGATCCCAAGGTAAGGCATTGTCATAACTGCTTTCGCCGATTTCGGATGGATCAAGCAGGCTCGGTAGTTGTACATCAGGAATCACGCCGCGATGCTGGGTACTATCGCCTGAGATACGATAAAACTTTGCCTCCGTAATTTTCAGGCGACCGTGTTTTAAATCGACAAGATTTTGTACTGAGCCTTTTCCAAACGTGGTTGAGCCAATAATAATTCCGCGACCATAATCCTGAATTGCGCCAGCAAAAATTTCAGACGCGGAAGCGCTCAGGCGGTTAATCAACACTGCAACAGGTGCGCGGTATACAGCGGGTTGGTATGCACGATAATTGCGTGAAATAGTGTCATCGCTTTGGCGAATTTGCACAACGGGGCCCGGGTCAACAAACAAATCCGTTAACATGGCCGCTTCCGGCAGTGAGCCACCACCGTTATCGCGCAAGTCAATAATGACACCGTCGACTTTTTCTTTATTGAGCTCGGTCAACAAATTATAGACATCGCGTGTGGTGCTTTTGTAGTTTGGATCACCCTTTTGGTAGGCTTCAAAGTTCATATAGAAAGTGGGGATGTCAATAACACCAATTTTAAATACTTTGTCACCTTCTTTAACTTCAAAGACTGCTTTTTTAGCAGCTTGGTCTTCCAGTTTTACGGTTTCACGTTTAATGGTAATTTGTTTGTTGGCAGTTGCTGTCGGATCGGCTGGAATCACTTCCAGACGGACGATCGTACCCTTGGGGCCGCGAATCAGTTTTACTACTTCATCCAAGCGCCAGCCTACGACATCAACAAATTCACCATCGGCACCTTGCGCAATCGAAACAATTTTATCATTCGGTTTTAGCTGGCCTTGCTTTTGGGCAGGGCCTCCCGCTACCAAGCTGCTCACTTTGGTGTAATCATCGTCACTTTGTAATACAGCACCAATACCTTGCAGTTCAAGTGACATGCTGATGTCAAAATTTTCAGCGTTTTCTGGCGATAGATAATTTGTGTGTGGATCATACAGCGTGGTCAGTGAATTCATCATCACACTAAAGGCTTCTTCTGCGGTTTGCTGTTTCAGACGGCGCAGTTGATTAGCGTAGCGTTTACGCAAATTTGTTTTGCTTTCTTCGTAAGTTTTACCAGAGAGCATCGAATTCAATAAATTGGACTTTAAATACTTGTTCCACAAACGATCCGCTTCAGCGGAATTAGCTGGCCATTGCGCTTTCTCCCGATCAGTGTCAATCGATTCCTCTACCTCAAAATTAAATTTGTTTTGTTTGTCATCCAGTGTTTTGATGACTTTATCGAGGCGCGAGATCATGCGCTCATTAAAACGATTGAAAATAGCAAAACTGTTGTCCAGATTTCCTTTTTTGAAATCGTCATCAAATGTTTTACGGTATTTTTCAAATTCAGCGATATCTGATTGAAGAAAGAAGTTTTTGGCGCTATCGAGTGATTCCAGATATTCATCGAAAAATCGCGATGAAAGGGCATCATTAAATTCCTGATCGCGATAGTGCTCACGATCAAGCTTCTGCACCAGATCAATTGCTGCTTTACTTTGTTCACTGGTAGGTTTTAGCTCCAGCGGTTGGTTGGCAAAATTCAGGGAAGAAAGGCTAAACAGGAGGCTGAACAGTGTAAATTTCAGTGATCTAACAACAATTTGCATAAGGTGTGTCTCAACAAAGTCAAAAGCATGCAGTGCACTTGCGTCAGGTTATAAAGTCATCAAAAGTAGCCTGATATTAACCCGGCCTCAGTGAGTGGAGGCGTAATCTGTGTGTGGCTTACTATAGCGGAATTGCACGCGTAAAGGCAGGTTTGGCGCTGATCCCTGTGTTCTTTTCCATTCGGGAGTTCGTTTTAATCCCGGGGGTCTTTTTCATCACTGCCAAGTTCTGATCTTTCTTCAGGCAAAAAGTTTCGTCAGTTGCGTCATTGTGTATTTGAAGTGAGAAAAAGGAACGGGTTTGACTGCACCGTTTTGAGCAGTGGTGATTAGCAGGTTGTACTGCAATCAAACATCATTTGCATAAAGTCTGCTTGATCCGGGCTGGTAATCCGTGTGGGAGCAACTTGTGTAACCTGGCGGTTTTCCCATTTATAGTCGTAACGTGTAAATACCAGCTGACCATCTGCAAGCTCGTCTGCACTGACAACCATGCTTTGGTAAGGCGATGTTTCAAGAATATCCAGAAGCTCACGGATGGTGGTTTCAAGCCGGTTGGACCCGAGTAATTCATGAGGGCCTTTATGGCTGACAAAAATGTAGTCACAACCCAGCATGGTACTCAGGCTTAGTACAAACTCGCCGCGCTCGACAGCCTGAGCCACATCAAAAGTGTGGGTGTTTTGCGATCGCGTTGTAAATTGTTGGGTTGGTAGAGGAGAGGCCATCTTTTGCTCCGTAGCGTGTAGGTTATTGTTCTATTTGCATCCGGCGACTGCTGGCTGTCCTGAGCAGTAAAAATCTAACAGTCACATGGTTAAAAAACCATAGCTGGAGGTAATTAAATGTCGATAAATTTAACAGTTTTTTGGTGTGGTGGTTCTCAAAAATGAAATAAAAAAGCAGCCATAGGCTGCTTTTTTATTTTCAATCAATAAGTTGCAATAAATTTTTAATGTGATCGATTAAGAGTTGGCTCTGTTTTGCAGTGCCGCCTTAATAGTGTCACGCATTTTATGCAGGGCTTTTTCGGTGGTTTCCCAATCGATACAAGCATCTGTAACCGATACCCCGTATTTTAGGTCGCACAGGTTAGCCGGAATATTTTGGTTTCCTGCTCCGATGTTGCTTTCTACCATCAAGCCGATAATGGATTTGTTGCCTTCAAGTATCTGATTGGCCACATTTTCCATAACCAGTGTTTGCAACTCATGGTTCTTATTGGAGTTTGCATGGCTGCAATCTACCATGATGTTAGGCACCACTTTGGCTTTGGCCAATTCTTGCTCACAGAGTGCGACACTGACGGAATCGTAATTGGGTTTGCCATTACCTCCGCGCAGTACGACATGGCCATAGCTATTGCCGCGTGTGTGGATAATCGCCACTTGCCCTTCGGTATTGATACCGAGGAAACGATGAGGCTTCGATACCGACTGCAGGGCGTTAATAGCGACAGTCAGGCCGCCATCAGTACCATTTTTAAACCCTACTGCAGATGAAAGGCCACTCGCCATCTCACGGTGTGTTTGCGATTCAGTAGTGCGCGCACCAATCGCAGACCAGCTAATCAAGTCATGCAGGTATTGTGGCGAAATAGGGTCAAGCGCTTCAGTTGCGGCTGGCAAGCCCATTTCCGAAATATCCAACAGTAACTGGCGACCAATGTGCAAGCCTTCTTCAATTTTGAAAGAATCGTCCAGGTATGGATCATTAATCAAACCTTTCCAGCCTACAGTCGTGCGAGGTTTTTCGAAGTAGACGCGCATGACTACATAGATAGTGTCGCTTACTTCGTCAGCCAGCTTCTTCAGGCGTTGGGCGTAATCTTTCGCTGCTGCAACATCGTGAATAGAGCAGGGGCCAATTACGACAAAAATGCGATGGTCTTTGCGATCGAGAATATTGCGCACTACTTCGCGCCCATTGGTGACAACTTCACGGGCTTTTTCTGTCAGCGGGATTTTTTTCTTGAGTTCTGCTGGGGAAATCAGCAGTTCTTGTGAGACCACATTCAGGTCATCGACTTGGATATTAGGCATGATTTATTCCTGGAGAAAACGATACGAGGCCATTCTAACGAAAAACAACTAAAAAGTGGGATGGTTTTTTTAATAAACAGGATAAATAAAGACAATTTTGCTGTTTTTTCACGTTTAATGAGGAAAATAATATGTTTGCATAGCTAAAAACGAAAATTTATATTCTCTCATTCCGTAAAATAGCTTTTTTTAGAAACAACTATCCTCTTAATTGTTTTATTTGCGTTAGCTTGATTATCCGAAAAGCATTTTATGAGGTTAAAAAATGATCTTGATGTGATCGCCCGGTTAAGTTTAAAAATGGAAATTTTTGCCGGATCTTGTGTTAGGTGGATTGTTGTATCAATCTCACGAATAGTTTGTTGGCTGGGAATTCAAAGGACGCACTGTGTATAAAAATAGGTTTGTTCGGGTGATTGTTTTTTTTGTGCTCGCCTCCAGTCGGGATGCATATGCTGATCTGGGTGCTCATCCAGAAGCATCGGTGGAGTCGCACGATACTGTACCTCGTACAGCATTGGTGCTGGGCGGCGGCGGTGCAAGGGGGGCTGCCCATATAGGTGTGCTTGAAGTGCTTGAGCGCGAACGCATCCCGGTCGATTGCGTCGTAGGTACCAGTATGGGTGGGTTGGTCGCCGGGTCTTATGCGGCCGGGTTATCGCCAAAACGGATGCGTAAAAAGCTTGCGGAAGCGGATTGGACAGATATTTTTCTGGATGTTGCTGACTACTCGCAGTTGAGTTATCGCAAAAAATACGTCAGCCAACGCTATTTGCCGGGCACTGAATTGGGGTTGACGGACAGGGGGCTTCAATTGCAATCCGGTGTGGTTGCAGGGGAAAAGATAAAGCTCTTCTTTAATCAATTGGTAGATGCTGATTTAGGGGAGCGTGAAATCCAACAACTTTCCATGCCGTTGGCCATAGTGGCGACAGATATAGGCACCGGAGAGCGAGTTGTATTTCGCGAGGGAAGTTTGACCCAGGCGATGCGTGCGAGCATGTCCGTGCCGGGTTTAATGGCTCCTGTAGAGTATGAGGGGCGCAAGCTGGTAGACGGTGGATTGGTTGATAACTTACCCATAGGGGTAGCCCGTGAGTTGTGCGGAGCCACGCGGGTGATTGCCGTGAACGTCGGTTCTCCTTTGCGCTCACCGGATAACATAGGTTCCCTGCTGAGCGTGACTGTGCAGATGATCGGCATTTTGACCAAGCAAAATGTCGAGCGCTCCTTAGCAAGCCTGACAGGCAATGACATTTATATAGCCCCCGAGTTAGGCGATATAAAATCGTCTGACTTTGCCCGATATGAGGAGGCGGCCGATATTGGTAAGTCTGCTGCCGAGCAACAATTGTCTTTGTTGAAACAGTGGGCGGTCAGTGAACAGGAGTACAGTGCATGGAAACGCGACTATAAGGAGCAGGATGTTCCCGCTGTGCATATCGATGAAATTGTCATTGCGCCACTCAAACGTATCCATCCTGATTTTGTGATGCGACAAATACATCAAGAAGCGAATCAGCCTTTGGATCGCGTGTCATTAGAGCGTGACCTGATTCGTACCTACGGTGATGGTTATTATGAAAATGTGGATTATCGGATAGTTAAAGAAAACGATCGGCACGTCCTTGAGATCAATGCACGCGAAAAACCACAAGGATCGGATTATTTCATTTTCGGATTTTCGATTGATAACGAATATCGATTAGGGTCCAACTTTAATTTTCGTGGCGCTTACCGAAATACCTGGCTCAATGCATATGGGGGCGAGTTTTTTGCCACCATGGATTTGGGTGGCAGACCATCGATAAAGCTGGATTTTTATCAGCCACTCAATTACCAGCAAAGCTATTTTATCGAGCCTGTTTATTTCAGCAGCAGGGATGACATCAGTATTTTTATCGATGACGACCGCATTGCGGATTATCGTCTGGATACTGCTTACACCGAGCTGATGCTTGGGCGCAATTTGGGGAGTTTTGGACAGGCTAAGCTGGGGTGGCGTGAGTATGATGTAGATGGTAAAGCTGATCTTAGTGCTGTGGTTTTGCCCGATGTCAGCAATACCTATGGTGGTGCTTTATTTCAAATCCATTTGGACCGCCGTAATCGGTTGTATTTTCCCTCTCATGGGTGGCGCGCTGACATCACCTATTTTGAAACCCATCAAGATCTTGAACCCTATAAAAAATTAACACTCGATTTGGGTGGCGCTTACAAATTGGACCAATTTGTAGTGGGGGCTCGTGCTTCACATATCACCTCATTGTCAGGTCAACTGCCTATTTATGATGCCGTGATGCTCGGTGGTTTTCTTAATATGTCCGGGTATGCCCGCAACCAGATTCTGGGTGACGATGCACTCTATGCGCACCTACGTGCCGAGCGTATTGTTGGCCGTATGCCGCTGGGCTTAAACGGCGACATGCGCTTGGGTTTGGGTTTGGAAGCTGCAAGACTGGAGACAAACTACACCATAACAACGGGCGATGAATGGTTGGACTCGGCTGTGGTGTACTTGGGAGGGGAAACCCCATTGGGGCCCCTGTACTTAGGTTATGGATTTACGTTTGAGGGGGATTTCAACTTTTATTTGCAATTGGGGGCTCTCTAGCACAGAGCGCTCCTTATATTGAGCCTTGCATAGTCTCAAGTCATGTTTTTCTGCTGATGAACCTCGTGCCACTTTATCGTTATAGGTATTGTTGTGTGGTATCTACACAGTACTGGTAACGCTTCAAGTTCTATTAAGTGATTGAAATAATTTGGTTTTATTTTTGTAGCGCAGAAGTATTAGCTGAATTTGGTTTCATGCGCTGCTGCTGCGTTGAATGAGACGACAAAAAAATATTGGCTGTTAGCATAAAACTGTGAAAGCAGTCTCGGTGGCGCATCCTCTCTTACCCCCTGCCTGCTGTCACGTTTACGACATTCCCTGTTAATAACGACATAAGGCACCGGGGTAATTTATGAATAGGCTATCAATCAATCGCAAAAAACTGTCTTTGCGCAAAAAACTGTCTTTGGGTGGTTTGGCCCTGATCGCTACCGTTACGTGCGCAACAGGATTCGCCCCCATCGTTTCAGCTCAAACCAATAATTCCAGTATTGCTTCGTCGGTTGCCAGTGTGACTGGTATCTCCCAGACGGGTACAACAGCCGCCCAACTGTATGTGAATACAACTCATTGGGCAGATGCTCATTACATCATCAACGGTGGCGGCCAGCTCAATGTGGCTATGGTGTTACAAGATGGTCGCAGGGTTGTAAACCTATCCAATTTACCCGCCGGTGCGACGATCCAATATCGTTTTACGTATTTTAATGGCAGTTTTGCGGTGGATTCGCCTTGGGCAACTTTTACTCTGGGTAGCTCATCTTCCAGCTCAGTACCTTCTTCTGTAACGAGTTCGTCAGCTCCCAGTTCGATAGCTCTCAGTTCAATAGCACCGCCCAGCTCTGTAGCACCAAGTTCAGTGGCTCCCTCCAGTGCGAGCGCAGCTTCGAGCAGTTCGGCTGCAAACGGCATTTGCCAAATCCAGCAAACCGGCGCGAGCAGTGCCACCGTCAATGTGGCAACCAGCGGTTGGGCAACCTTGCATTACTCGGTTAATGGTGGTGGTCAGTTAAATGTGAGCATGAACCAATCCGGTGGCAATAATAGCTATGTGATCAACGGGTTGAGTGCAGGTAACCAAATCAGTTATCGCTGTACTTACTGGGATACCGCAGCCGGTTTTGCCCGCGAAACCGCAATGGCCAGTTTTACGTTTGGAGCCTTAAGTTCATCCTCCCAGCCAAGCAGTGCTGCACCAAGCTCCAGCAGTATCGCGCCAAGCTCCAGTAGTGTTCCCAGTTCCAGTGTTGCGCCGAGTTCAAGTCCTGTTGCAAGCAGCTCAAGCAGCGTGGCGAGCAGCATCGCTCTGGGTAACATCACTCCGTTATTCAACCAAAGCACAGCGCTTGAACCAGTCATCCAATATGACCGTGGCGATGCGTTGGTAACGCGTATTAGCGACCGTGGCCGCGACCGTCACGCGAAAGAAAATCACTTCCAGGCATACGATCATTACCTGACTTTCTACTGGGAGCAGCGCACTGCAGCGATTGAGATCGTCGATTACGTTGCTAAAGGTGGTACCAAAATCGCGATGAATGTGCGCGCCGAAGGGCTGTTGGATTTCGCGCAAGCAGAAAACCGTTGGTGGTACGTCGGCCGCAATACATTGGCCGAATACTGTGGCAATGGGGTTATGCAGCGCGTCAACGTGCCCGGTGATAGCCGCTTCCACTACTACAAAGAAGATAGCTGGAACTGCCGCGAAGGTCGCGCTATCCAGATGGGCGACAAAATGGAATTCGAAATTAGCCAGTTCCTCGATAAAAACGGCGTACTGCGTGGACGTGATAACTACTACGGCACTACCTATCTTTACATCGTAGGCCAAGGCTTGGTTCCCTGGGATGTCACTGACCGCAATGCATTCGTGGGCGGCTTGTTCAAACAACGCGACTCTATCCCGCTGCCAGTCAGCGCCCGTTTGGGTGGCGATACCACATTGCATGTGCAGATGACCGCTGAGCCAGACGGCCACTTCCAACAAATGGCCAACAATTTGGGCTACGAGAATGGCCAGCCATTTGTACTGGGTCGCCGTGTACACCACACGTCTTTTGTCGATGGCACTCACGATGAAAGCAGCGAGAACGGTGTTTTTGCTGAAATGGTCGGTAAAGCGGGTACCCGTTATATCAATGATCGTTGTGCCGATTGTCACGAGCGCAATGGCCGTGCTGAAGTGGCGGGCACTGGGCAGTCTTTGGATAAGTGGGTGTTCAAAGTAGGCGATCAGCTGGGTAACACTCATCCGTTATTGGGCAAGGTGCTCCAGCCTTTGGCAAATGGCGGTGAAACCAGCGAAGGTGCTGCCGTTATTGCTTCCTGGACCGAAATGAACGGCCTGCGTAAGCCTAACTATCAATTCACTGGTGTACAGCCAGAGACTTTCTCTGCTCGTCTTGCTCCGCAGTTGGTCGGTATGGGGCTGCTTGAAGCGATTCCCGAATCAGCCATTCTCGCGAATGAAGATGTCAATGACAGCAACAACGATGGCATTTCCGGTAAAGCGCAGCGGGTAATTGACCCTGTGACGGGTGAAACCCGTCTTGGCCGGTTTGGTTACAAAGCGGGGGCGGGCAGCCTCAAGCACCAAATTGCTGCTGCGTTTAATACCGATATGGGGGTAATGACCAGCGTAATGCCGAATCCTGATTGTGGTTCCAGCCAAACCAATTGTGGTTCGAGTGGATCAGAGCTCGCCAATCAGCATCTGGATAACCTCGTCAAATACGTTGCACTGCTGGGTGTTCGCGGCCAACGCGATTACAACAAGCCTGAAGTTATCCAGGGTAAGGCGTTGTTTGAGTCGATTGGCTGTCAGGGTTGCCATACACCCAGCTATGTGACCAGCCAATATGCAGCTTTCGCCGAGTTACGCAGCCAGGCTATCCAGCCATACACCGACTTGCTGTTGCATGACATGGGGCCTGAAATGGCCGATAACCTTGGCGAAGGTGAAGCGTCTGGTGCCGAGTGGCGTACCGCGCCTTTGTGGGGATTGGGTGTGTCGGCCTGTGTAACCGGTGGTGTGACTGGTGTGCGTGGCAATGCGCCAGCGTTCGGTCTGGATGGGCAGGAAGTGTGTGTACCTAAAGAAAGTTACCTACACGATGGCCGCGCACGCACTATCGAGGAAGCTATTCAATGGCATGGTGGCGAAGGGACAAACTCTCGCGCCAACTACAACGCACTTTCTCCAACGCAAAAAGCCGCCGTACAGGCGTTTTTGAAATCCTTATAACGTCGTGCTGTTAAGGAGTTTGACTCCTTGCATTTGGGGCTTCGGCCCCTTTTTTAAATGTTTTATCAACCAAAACTAGATCTATCGGGTAGGGCTTATGAAAATGAAGAAACTGTTTGCCGCATTTGCACTGAGTGCATGTGCTTTAGACGCCTCGGCGTGGATGGTCACCTTCTCGGGGACCATTGATTATGGGTTTGATAATACGGGGGTATTTGGAACCCCCGGTCTGAATTTGGTGGGGCTGTCATTTACCCAATCCATCACTGCCAATACCGATCCAACCCAATGGACAATTGCTTCGGGTAATTCGTTTTTTCAGGAGATGTCCGGCTTTGGTCCTGCATTCACCAATACGGTTACCGTTAATGGGCATAGTGTGACATTTGATATTGATGCAACATCCTACGGTCGCCAAACCCTGTTTGATCAGCTATCCACCCAAAATGCCGGGCAGGATTTGCTCTGGACTGAACAGAGAGGCTTGGCCGATAACGGTGATGTGGTGTGGGGCCAGCAATATGCCTTTAGTAATACCAGTCCATTTGTGCCCAGTTTGGATTTCAACCAGTCGATTGATCACTCTGGTGCAGGGCTGACATCCTATGCGCACTTCACCATTACAGGTGCTAGAAACGCACATTTTTACTCCTACAACAATTCGTTTGTAATCAACGATATTCCGGTGGTTAACCCACCTGTAGATGTACCGGAGCCTTCAGTATTGGGCTTGCTGATGAGTGCATTGGGTTTGGTAGGGTTGGTGAGATTGCGTAAATCGCGCAAGACCGTTTAAGCAGTTTTTGTTCGGGTTGATCAACAGGGAGGTGGTTGCCAAACAAATGGCCGACAAGGATGTAACAAGCAGGGCAGCAATGCCCTGCAATCATGGTATGTTGAAATAGTATGTTGAAGTAGTATGTTGAATTAGTCGATTTGTTTGAATTCCATCCACGCTGATTGGCTTGTGCCTGCAGGCAGATGCCATTTCTCCCCCAACACCGCACCACGCTCTACACAGATATAAAATTGCTCGTTCCCTGCACCAATATCTTTGATACCCGCAGCCGCTTCTGCCCCCGGATTCCAGGTGACAACACTTGGGCAATTGTGATGGGTGATTTCAATCGAGGGCGAGCCTTTGATGATGACCGGGTTTTCTACTGCAGGATAAACACGGTCTACTGGCGCAGGAAAACTGACATCGCCGGTTTGGTGTTTTTTAGCGTGTTGCTCAAAGTTATCTAAATAATCCCTGTCAGCCAAACCCAACACACGCACATCAGCTAAATTGCGCACGCGGTGATAATTGTGCATCGCCCAGCTGCAATCAAAATCTTCCGTATCAGTGTTGTTTATCGTGAGCTCCAGTTTCGCACTCTTGCCTAAGGTCATGCGTAGCTCTGCAGAAAAATCGTACGGAAAGAGGTTGTTTGCATCGCTTAAAAATAAAAATTCCAGCTCGACGGAACCATCACTTAAAAGATGGGCATCGCCCAAAGACCAATAGTTATTTCGCGCAAATCCGTGTTTGGGTTTGGTCGGGTCAGTTTGGTTTACACCAAACCAAGGCAGGCACAAAGGAACCCCGCCGCGCAGTGCTACGCCGGGGGTGAAATCACAATTTGGGCTCAGCCACAATAACGGGTCGCCGTCAGTGGTTTTGAATTCAAGTAAATGCGCACCTTGCAGTGCGATAACCGCACTGCACAATCCCGTTTCTACTACCAGTAATGGAAGTCCTGCACCGGGGTAATCAGGGTACTGGGCTTTGCTGGTGGTCAAACGCAAAAAGCTGGATTTGGCCACTAATTGTTCGAGGTAGAGTGTACTTTGGGCATCGGGCATAGTGATGTGCATAAGGGCTACCATTTGTGTGATTAATAAGGGGATTCTATAGAAAAGCCCCGTCGCAAACAGCCAAATTTTTTGGTTTTGTGGCCTCTAAAACAGTATCATGCGCGCCTTTTTAACATTTTGAATTTTCCTTGAGCAATGCTCGTGTATTCGATAAGCAGGTATTTGAGTGAGTAAGTCGCAGTCAACAGGTGGGTTTGTTATCGGTCAGCGTTGGATCAGTGAATCTGAAGCGGATTTGGGGTTGGGAATTGTTCTGGATGTGTCTAACCGTCGCTTGACGTTAAGTTTTCCCGCGGCGGGCGAGCGGCGCACCTATGCAATGGATAATGCACCTGTCAGCCGCGTGAAATATGAAGTGGGTGAAAAAGTACGTCATCAGGACGGCACAAAAATAACCATCACCCGGATCGTCGAACAAGCGGGATGTTTGATGTATGTGGGCCTCACCAAAGACGATACAGAACTGGCCATCCCCGAGTTTGAACTCGACAGCTTTGTACAATTCAGCACGCCGCGCGACCGTTTATTTGCGGGGCAAATCGATAGACACGAACATTTCACGCTGCGCTACCAAACACTGCATTATCAAAACCTGCATCGCCAATCATCGATTTTTGGATTGGCGGGGCCGCGCGTGCAATTGCTTCCGCATCAGTTGTATATCGCAAGTGAAGTATCACAACGCCACGCACCACGGGTATTGCTCGCCGATGAAGTGGGCTTGGGTAAAACCATCGAGGCAGGGTTGGTGTTGCACCAACAGTTGATGAGTGGCCGTGTAAAGCGTGCGCTTGTGGTAGTGCCCGCAAGTTTGCAATACCAATGGCTGGTTGAAATGCTGCGCCGTTTTAATTTGGCATTTACTCTGCTGGATGAAGCGCGTTGTAATGCATTGGTCGGTTTGGATAGTGTTGAAGAATCGGTCGATTACATCGATGATTTTGAAGATGATATTGAAAAAGCAGCTGACACCAGCAATCCATTTGAAACCGCACAATTAATTATTTGTTCACTCGATTTTCTCACCAAAAATAATTATCGCTACGAGCAAGCAGTGCAAGCGGAGTGGGATTTATTGTTGGTAGATGAAGCCCACCATTTGCAATGGTCAGAAAAAAAACCGAGCAAAGCTTATACCTGCATAGAAGGCCTGGCGAAAAAAGCCAAAGGTTTATTGCTGCTGACCGCAACACCGGAACAACTCGGGCTGGAAAGTCATTTTGCGCGTTTGCGTTTGCTCGACCCGGATCGTTATTACGATCTGGAAAAATTTATTCATGAACAAAAAGCCTATCAACCATTAAATGATTTGGTGCAGCAATTGTTACAGCAAGGGCAAGAGCAGGCTGCTGACATTCCGGCTTCCATCACAAACGCATTAGCGGATTATTTACCGCCAGAAACCTTGAGTGAATTACAAGGTGTTGCAACAAGCCAGAGCTTGTCTGCTGCATTGAATACTGCAGTCAGTTATTTGCTGGATCGCCACGGCACAGGCCGCGTGTTGTTCCGCAATACGCGCAATTCAGTTGCCGGTTTTCCCGAGCGTAAACTGCATCCACATGTATTGACTCTGGAGCAAGACGATGTTGCGGCGCTGCAAGCGCAACCATTGGCCGCGCAAATTTGCGCGGAGCAATACTGGCAACAAAAAACCGATAGCGATTGGTGGGTGCAAGATCCTCGCGTAACCTGGCTTGTTGAATGGTTGCGTCAACATCGTCGTAAAAAAACCGTCGTGATTTGCGCAAGCGCCGATACCGCACAAACACTTGAAGAATATTTGCGCTTGCGTAAAGGATTCACAACCGCCGTATTCCATGAAGGATTGAGCCTGATTGAACGCGACCGCGCTGCTGCTTACTTTGCCGAAGCGGAAGATGGTGCCCAGGTGTTGGTATGTTCTGAAATTGGCAGCGAAGGGCGCAACTTCCAATTCGCGCAAGATTTGGTGTTGTTTGACTTACCCACTAATCCGGATTTGCTGGAGCAGCGTATCGGCCGTTTGGATCGCATCGGCCAAACGGCCACCGTGAATGTACATGTGCCTTACTACCAGCATTCTGCGCAAGAAAAATTACTGGATTGGTATCACCAAGGGCTTAATGCCTTTGAAAAAACCTGTGCGATTGGGCAGGCCGTTTATGTGCAGTTTGCCGAACGTTTATTACCTGCATTGGTGAGTAATGATGAGCCCGCATTTGCAGCGCTCACCGCCGAAACCCGCACATTTGCCAATAATTTGGTTGAACAATTGCAGCAGGGGCGTGACCGTTTACTTGAGTTGAATTCATGCAAGCCCGCGCAGGCGCAAGCCTTGGTGGATGCACTGGCTGATAACGACATCAACACAGCGCTGCCCAATTATATGGAGCAGGTGTTTGACAGCTTTGGCATCGATTATGAAAAACACAGCGAAAAGAGTTTAGTGCTGCACCCGAGTGATCATATGCGCATCGCCGAGTTTCCCGGATTACCCGAGAGTGGCTTAACGATTACCTATGATCGCCAACAAGCGCTTTCGCGTGAAGACATGCAATTCCTGACTTGGGAACACCCCTTGGTTTATGGTGCGCAGGATTTAATTTCACTGAGTGAATTTGGCAACACAGCGTTTTGTACATTGAAGTTGCCACCTTTGAAACCGGGCACTTTGATGCTGGAAGCGCTTTTTGTGTTGCATTGCCCGGCACCGGCTGAGTTGCAGTTGTTCCGCTATATGCCACAATCGTTATTGCGTGTGCTGCTGGATGATAAAGGCAAAGATTTATCTAACGTGCTCGGCATTACCCAGTTGAGCAAGTTGTTGCAGAAAGTGCCGCGTAATAATGCGCAGGATCTGGTTCGCCATGCGCGCCCGACGCTGACAACAATGGTACAAAAAGCGGAAGAAATTACCGCCGCAAAACAAGCGGAATTAATTGCTGAAGCAACTGCAAAAGTGACGGAGCAATTAAACGGTGAACTGTCGCGTATGAAAGCGCTGAAAGCCGTAAACCCCAATGTGCGTCAGGAAGAAATTGATTATTTGCAACAGCGTTTGGCTGCAAGCCAGCACTTTTTGGGGCAAGCCAACATCCGCTTGGATGCATTACGTGTCGTAATGACCATCTAATTAAAGGAACAGACTATGTATATTTTTTCCGTTAATGGCCGCGCTAAAAAAGCGTTTGATGATATTAAAGAAGGCCAAATGGTGCCTTTTATTGTGTATATCAATTTCAAGGATTTATTTGGTGCAGAACATTTGTGCAAATTGTATTTGATGCGCGCCGGGTTTACTGAAATCGATATTGAAAACCGCAAGCTGGTGCCGAGTAACCTTACCAGTGATCCACGTGTTATCGCTGCAGATAAAGCGATGGCAGAAGCCTTGAAAGATGGCTATATGATCCAGATGTTTGATGAGTAACCCGATATTGTAGAAAAAGCAAACGCTATAAAATCCAGCGGCTGATGCGGAATGTTTTAATCAGCCGCTGGATAAATCTGTGTAATCTCACCACTCAAACATTAACCCAATAATAGGCAATGCTTCTCCCTCCTCAACCTCCTCGATTCCACTGCGTTCGTTAAAATCAGAATTGCCAGGGTTTTCCGAGCCGAGCACATTAATTACATCGACAAACGCAATTACATTGGTTTGGCCAAATGTGCGCAAATAGTCCGCACGAAAATTCAGCGAACTGTAACTGCCGTATCTGTCAGTATTAATGGCGATAGTCTCGCGTGAATAGCGTAGCGGTTGTCCATCACCCAATACATTACTGTGAATGATGTAAGCGTCGTTAGGCTTTCCAGATGCCCATTTCCATCGCGATGATAATTTCCACCGCTGGTTGATTTCCCATACGCCGCCGATGCTCACAATATGTGGGCGATTGAAATCGGCATCGTATTCTGTTGCGCTTGGGTAATCGCGCACGCGCGCATCGTTGTAGGAATAATTGATGCTCGCTGACCAGCCATTATCAAACAACCGTGTAATTCCCGTATCAACGCCATAAGATTTTCCTTCACCTGTGTTGTCCAGTGTTTGATTAACACTGTCTTCTTTTACCACAAGATTGTGCAAATCCTGATAGTAGGGTTCGATCAGCAATTCAATATTATTCTCCCAGCGATAGAGAAACCCTACACTGACTTGATCGATGATCTCGTTTTCCAGCTGGCTATTGTTTGCATCGCTCGCGCGGTCATTAAACCGAGGAGACTGAAAATAGCGTCCTGCGGTCGTTGTAATACGAAGGTTGTTGTTGACTAGCCAAGTGGCTCCTGCGCGGGGTGAGACCAGATTTTCATCGGAAAAATTATCGCGGTCATAGCGCGCACCTGCGCGGAAGCTCCAGTCACCGAGCGTGAATTCCTGATTGGCATAGAGGGCGTAATTGGTTTCCGTTTGCGTATAGCGGTTGTTAATTGCCTCTGGCGTGAGCACGACATATTTTTGCTCAGGATTTTCACGGTAATCATTTTGATCGTAAGTGTAGCGAATCCAGTCATCTGCCAAATTCAGGGAGAATGCCAAATCAACTTGGGTGATGCGCAGGCCACTCGATAAACGCCCGAATCTATTATTTGTTTCAATATCCGTTTGTAACCCGAGCTCTTTTTCTTCTGCTTCGGAACGAAGAATATTATTGCGCACTGGAGTAGTGTCGAGTGGGGGATCCATTCCTTCCAAATCGGCCTCAACCAAATCCGGATAGGCCTCGCCAGTGGTACTGCGCTCATCATAATTACGCATATAAATTTGGTTGGTGAGTTCACCATCACTTCCGATCAGACGAGTCCATGTCAGCGCAATAAGGCTGTTGTCAGCCTCACTATCCACCAGTTCCACATCTTCGTAATTACCTGGCTCATCCTCATCCGAGGCGAGTACGTTATCGAGTGTGCGTTGATATTCTTCCGGAGCGTAAATTACCAGAAAACTTAATTGATCCTTATCGCCAAGTTCACTGGTAGATTTAAAAATCACATCGGTAAGTTTAGGTGTGCCTATGTCATCCAGACCGATTGTTTCAAACAAGCGACCGAAGTCGTAATTTCGCGCGGAAAATAAAATAGAGGTTTGGTCGTGAAATCCGCTGGGCCCATCGTAACCAATTTCGATACCGGCAATATCCAGGCGTGCACGATAGGATGGCGTGTCAGGGTTACCCTCAGCGACATTCAGTTTTAACAGGGAGCCAGCACGCCCACCGTAGGCAGGGTTCCAGCCGCCAGGTTGAAATTCCGCAGTGGCAATAGTGTTCGGCGCAAATACTGAATAGCGCCCACCGCCTTCAATTTCTTCTTGCTCGCCAAAGCTATCGCTAAAGTGCACCACCTTATCGAACGGAATGCCGTCTACCAAAATCAAATTATCGCGCGGGCCATTACCGCGAACGGTAAAGCTGGAGAATTCACCATCGCCAAACAAGCCGGGCAATCCATCCAGCGAACGCAATACATCGCTGCCACTACCCGCGGCGCTATTTAATGCTTCCTGATCAATAAAGCTGGTTCCTGCGGCGTTGAGTGGATTGCCGGCCATAGTTTTGCCGACAACCAATAATTCTTCCACTCCGGTGCTAACGCCAGCCAGCTTGGTTTCTATTGGCGTTGTTTTACTGTCTAACACTCTTACACGTGGCAGGCGCACAGGTTGGTAATTCGGGTGATTGATCAGCAAGGTGTAAAGCCCGGCATCCAGTGCATCAACTTGCAGCAGACCCTGTGCGTTTGCCCGGGTTTCTGTTGTCGCACCGGCGCGCGATACTATGGTGACAGTCGCGTTGGGAATAGGGCGCTGCGTAGTAGCGTCGATCACCGTCAGGCGAATTTTTCCGGTGTCAGCGCAGGCGTTGGATACATAGCCTGCAAGCATCAGCGGCAAGAGTGCCCGGGTAAAGCTGTGTAATGGATTGATGGACTGGTGAAACATAATTGAAACAACTCCTTGAGTGCTCTCGCGATGCAAGTGGATGAGGAAATAGGTATTCGTCTGGACTATACGTAGCCACTCCGGTTTTATTTCACTGGCTTACATGAAATGTTGATATTTTTCATAACTCGCAGTGTTTTGATCCGTTAGCTCGATCAACATAACCTTGAGCAGCTTGCGTTGGAGTTGTTCGTGATCCAGGGAGTTGTGAGCAATTGGTGAATAAAAGTGACTCTTTGTACAAAAACCTGCATCGACTCAAAAAAATCACTGCACAATAAGTAGTAACTAAATAAGTAGTAACTAAATGAGTAGTAACTGGTGGGTATTAAGAAAATGTTGCTAAATGGAACGGTACTTGGCGCGGCACCTATTAGAACCAGTATGCTGCTGGTGGCAGTGTTGTTAAGTCTACTTTTTACTCTGGTTGAACCTCGGATATCAGCTGGCTTGGGTTTGTTTGCACGTTTCAGTTTTTGGGTATTGCATATCGGGATTGGTTTGCTTGCCATTTTATTGGCGAGTTATTGCTTACGTTTTTGGCGTTTGGCAAAACTACCTACGGTGGTTTCTTTGGGAATCACGGGCATCATAGGTTCTGTTATGGCGGCACCGTTTTATTGGGCAGTTGAATTGCTTTACCCTCCGGAGCTAATTGATGATGGGTTGGATATGTTTGCAGCCCAAGGGTGGTGGCAGGCAATCCTTGTTGAGTTTGTGAATGTGACGCCGATTATGTTGATAAGTTGGTATGCGGTAAATCTGCCGTATCTGCTAAATAAGCCTTCTTTATTAAACGAAACAGAGCCGGATATTCCGGATAACAGCGACAATGAATTTGAAAAAGAAGCACAAGAGCGTAAACAACGTTTGGAGCATTTCTATGAACGTCTGCCAGAGGTGCTCGGGCGGGACATAATCGCCATCTCTTCTGATTTACATTATCTCAACGTTTACACCACGCTTGGAAAAACCATGATTCTGGGAAGTTTGAAATATTATGCTGAGGCCTTGGCGGAGTGTGGAATGCAAGTGCATCGCGCCAATTGGGTTGCCAAAAAACATATTGTAAAAGTACATATCACCACAACGGATGCTTATTGTGTGATGACGAATGGATTAAAAGTGGCGATCAGCCGCAACAAGCGTAAAGAGGTAAAACAGTATTTCGGTCAATCAGTCTGTACCATTGCGGTGGCGGCTCCCGTCTCTTTGCATAGGGTGAAATGAAACGGGAGTAAAGCGCACGAACTTTTAACCTACTTGTTGGTCTAGAGAACAGTTTTTATCACTGGTTTTCTTTTTTCGCGCTTTGCGCTTAATGGCACTACAAGTATGTTAGCTATCAACCCTGATGAAAGGGACGTTGATCTTTCCCATTTGTCCGCTCAGGTTGCGTATGCGATTTCACCGGAAGCATCGCAAGCAACAAAAAAATCGCTGCGTTATTTGGTGCTGGGTCTTATTGTGTCTTGCACAATCCATACAGTGATGTTGTTGGTGAATTGGAGGCAGGGTGTTGTAGCGCCTAAAAAGTCTGAGTCAACAACATTATCGATTCAGCTTCAAACGTTGCCCACACCAGAACCTGTCGCAGAGGAGGTGGCACCGGCTCCAATAGCGGAGATAACTCCAACCCAACAAGTATCGCCCACAAGCCCTCCTCCGGAAGACTCTATCCAGCAGCCTGAAATACCAGAAACGCAAGCATCAGAAACAAAAGCATCAGAAACAAAAGCAATAGGCCTTAAGCCGCTCACTGCAGAAGAGCTGCGCGATATTATCCAAAGCAATAACAGCGCTCACCAAACGACACCAACGGGTGGTATCGCAACGAATGTGTTTCATCCCGGATTGCGGCAACGTCTGCAAGAGGAAGAGCGCAAGCCTGAATTGCAGCGGGCAGATGCAGGGCCGAAAACTCACACAGATCCATCCGGTGCAACTATCGTCGATTTGGGGGGAGGTAAGTGTTTGCGCTCATCTGTGCCCAAATTAGGTCAAGTGCAAAATTGGTATATGACATCCTGCGGTGGAACATCTGAATCCGAGCAAATAATGGAGCGTGTTAATAACGCAGTGAATGGAAAATTACGTTTTGAAGAATAAAAAAATCGCCCTGACATTTTCATGCAAGGGCGACAAGGGAGTTTAAGTTGCCAGGTTATTGGCCTGACAACTTAACAAGAAACGGTTTTAATCAAATTTCTTTGGGCGATAGCCGGATTTTTTACTGGCGTTGTCGCGATCGTTAAAGCGTGGCTTATCACGGCCACCACCTTCTCTTGGGCCAAAGTCACGCTTGGATTTTCCACGAGGGAAATCATCGCCGCCGCGCGGGCCGGTATCCAATGAAATTTCCAATGGACGGTTGCGCACGCGTACTTTTTTCAGCTTTGCCAATACGTCTTTTGAAATGCCAGCAGGCAAATCAACAGTCGAGAATTCATCGTGTAATTTGATGTGACCGATGTAACGGCTTTCAATTCCCGCTTCGTTAGCAATTGCACCCACAATGTCACCCGGGCGAGCTTCATGGTTGCGACCGACTTCAATGCGGTAGCGATCCATATTTTCATCGCCACGATCACGGCGTGGGCGATCTTCACGTGAACCACGATCACGGCCGCCGTCACGACCACCACGATCATCGCGTCCGCCACGATCATCACGATCACGGCGTTCACTGCGCTCGGGTTTTACATCGGTAAACTTCACTTGCAACGGGCGTTCACGCTGCAGCAAATACGCTAAAGCAGATGCAATTTCTTCTGGGGAAACGTCATTTTTGTGGCTGTATTCTGCGAGCAAATCATTGAAGAACGATAAATCGGATTGCTCTTTCAAGGTATCGGTAATTTGCTGGGTAAATTGATCGATACGATGTTTAGTAACCGTTGCACCGCTTGGTAATTCCATCAAAGTGATGGGCTTTTTGGTTGCCTTTTCGATGGTATAAAGCAAACGTTTTTCACGTGGGGCAACAAACAAAATTGCTTTACCACTGCGGCCAGCTCGGCCGGTACGGCCAATACGGTGAACATAAGCTTCGCTATCGTAAGGGATGTCGTAGTTCACCACATGGCTCACGCGTTCAACGTCGATACCGCGCGCAGCAACATCCGTTGCAATCACAATATCCAACTTGCCGGTTTTTAAACGATCAATCGCGCGCTCACGCAATTGTTGGTTCATGTCGCCGTTCAATGCCGATGCTGAGTAACCGCGTGCTTCCAATTTTTCAGCAAGCTCAACCGTAGCGGTTTTGGTACGCACGAAAATAATCATGCCGTCGAAGGGTTCAACTTCCAAAATACGGGTCAATGCATCGAGTTTATTGGTGCCACTGACCATCCAGTAAACTTGCTCGATGTTGTCGCCAGTCGATTGGGTGCTGGCAATTTTAATTTCTTTGGCGTTGCGCAAATAGTTGTCACACACTTTGCGAATTTCGCGCGGCATAGTTGCTGAGAACAGTGCAGTTTGGCGAGTTGCCGGTGTGTGTTCCAGGATCCATTCAACGTCATCGATAAAGCCCATGCGCAGCATTTCGTCAGCTTCATCGAGTACCAGACTTTTCAGATTGTTCAGGTTCAAACTACCGCGACGCAGGTGATCCATCACACGGCCAGGTGTGCCTACTACAACGTGCACACCACGTTTTAATTGGCGCAATTGACTGGTCATGTCTTGTCCGCCATAAATTGGCAGCACGTGGAAGCCAGGCATTTCAGAGGCGTATTTTTGGAACGCTTCCGCCACCTGAATGGCCAACTCACGTGTTGGCGCAAGGACCAGAATTTGTGGGTCGTTTTGGCTCAGATCCAGTTTGGAGAGCAAAGGCAGCGCGAAGGCTGCAGTTTTACCGGTACCGGTTTGCGCCATACCCAGAATATCGCCACCTTCGAGTAAAACCGGAATAGCGGCTGCCTGAATGGGTGAGGGCACTTCATAACCAACGGATTGAATGGCTTTTAAAACGGGCGCGGAAAGGGATAAATCGGTAAACATAATAGGGTCAGACATGTATTAACCTGTGCAATAAACATAAAAAAAACCGACACAACACTCAGCGTACACAATGCAAGGCAATGCCCGATGCGATGGGTACCCAAGAAGTAGATGTGATGGTTTTTATTCGTTTTTTAATGGGTGTTTGCGAAAAGCATTACCTGAGGTCAGATAATAGTGAATGTGCAAACACATAAAGTGGGGGCGATGATCGGATCGCTGAGCGTATGGCGTACATACAAAGTTTCGGCTGCGTGTGAAATTAGCTTGAAAAAGCCAGGGCACGAATGCAGTCGTAAAGGGCGATTTAATCAACGGAATCCCGTGTTATCTGCCGGGCAGATGCTGTTGCAACCAGCGAACTCCAGTCCGCGTAAACAAGTTGCATATCAGTCACCCCAAGGCAAGACATTCACGATCAAGAGAGGGGGCTACTGAAAGAGCGCGAAGTATAGGCGTTTGTGACTTTTAAGGCCAGATAAATTTTGATGTGTGTCGCAAATGCTGGCAGACAGAATCCTGCCTATAGGCCTATGCCTTATCACTCACGCTGGTTAAACTCTCTGTTCGATTGAAGGATTTCATCATGGCTGAACGACATATTTCCAGTAAGGCATTATCCACCACTGCGCTTGCGCGCTTGATTGGTAAAGAAAGCAAAGAGCTGTTTATCCTGCTAACCACGGGAGGTTGGATTGTGAAAGTGGATAACCACTGGCAACTGACCGAAAAAGGAAAATTTGAAGGCGGTATTTACGTCAACCATCCCAAATACGGTGAATACATCGCCTGGCCGGAATCCATCCAGCATCATCCTTTATTAAAATTGTTACCAGAAGCGCCGTTAAGTGCGACCAACCTTGCGCACAAATGGGATATTCCCGCGCGCTTGGTAAATTTGTTACTGGCCGAAAAAAATCTGATCAAAAAACATATTCGCGGCTGGTTGATAACGGCCAAAGGCAAGCATCTTGGCGGACAGCAGCAGGAAGCAGAGTCGGGCATTCCGTTTGTCACCTGGCCGGAAACCATTTTGGATGAGCCTGAGCTTATTGCATCGCTGTTACAAATTACTGGCGATGATGGTTTGGCTGGCCATGCAACACTGGATGGCCACCGTGTGAATAATAACGTGCAGCGCCGGATTGATAATTGGTTGTACCTGACACGTGTTATTCATGCGCGCGATTACATTCTACTATGGGATCTTGATTCTGCAGTCGCCGATTTTTATGTGCCCGACGCCGAGCTTTGTATCGAGTGTTGGGCCGATGAACTCGGTCTGGAAAATAACCGTGCTGCGGTGATTAGCGGTGAGTTGGAAAAAAACCTGCTCTACAAAAAGCACAAAGTTGCTTACGTCGAATTCCGCGATGAAAATATCCATCAAATTGATGAAATACTCGCGCGTGAATTATTGCGACGCGGCATTGCTGTGTATTAAACATTATTGTTAGGAGTGACCTATGGCCAGTGTATTTACCATGATTATGGAAGGGAAAATCCCCGGGAATTTTGTCTGGAAGGACGATAAGTCAGTTGCGATTTTAACGATTCAGCCTATTCGCCAAGGCCATGTATTGGTGATTCCGCGTGAAGAAGTTGATCAGTGGAGTGATTTACCACTCGAACTGGCTGCACATCTTATGCAAGTAAGTCACAACATTGCCAACGCGTTAAAAATTGCTTACCCATCCACTCGTGTGGGGTTGATGATTGCGGGCCTTGAAGTGCCGCACACCCACATTCATTTGGTGCCTATGGATTCAATGGATGATTTGAGTTTTGCGTTTGCCAAACCGGCCGATGGTGACGTGCTCAAACAAACCGCAGAAAAAATTCGCGGCGTTCTGGTAGAGCAAGGCTTTTCCGAAGCTGAACATTGATTAATGTTTTGCGCCCGTGCAGGCGGGCGTTTGGTTCCCACGATGAATTTATTGCTGCCTCCAAACCCGTCGCTTTTTTGGTTGTCGGTTTTTATCTCACTACCCATTTTATTGCTGGCAATTCGCTATGCACCCTGGCGGCATCTTTTAGCGAACCAACCCCGCCAACATGCTTTTTTCGGCAGTGTTCTTGCGCTTGCATTGTTGTGGTTATTGCAGGTGTCTGTACAAGATACCTTGGCGATTCATCCCTTACTGATGACGGTTATTGCCATGGTGTTTGGATGGAGCCTTGCAACCTTGATAGGCGCAGCGGCTTTGGTGGTGCTGGAAATTTACCAAATTCCTTTGCGCGCACTGAGTCTGGATTGGGATGTTTCTATCGCACAATTTGATTTAAGCACCTTGCCGGTTGATTTTTGTTTAAGCGTTGTAGTGCCGGTCGGCTGGGCGTGGTGCGTTTTGTGGTTGGTTGATCGCTGGAAATTTAAAAATCCGTTCACCTATTTTTGGGGTGTAGGATTTTTTGGCGCAATGTTGAGCTGTATTTGGTTGGGATTGGCAGCGCTTTTATTATTTTCAGTGAGCGACAGTTATTTACAGCTAGCAACAGTACAAGAGAATTTTATTTTGTTTGTGCTGATGACGTTCCCTGAAGGTTTCGTCAATGGGCTTATTGCGACGGTTATGACCGTTTTGTATCCCGATATGGTAAAAACCTATCGCGATGATTGGTATTTAAAAGACTGAACGTCATCATCGCGATAGCTAACTACGTGTCTCTAATTCATTCCCACCAAGGTGGCAACGCCCAACACGATAAACAAAACACAAGCCGCTTTGTGCGCAAGACCGAGCGGCAATTTATCCATTAGCCATTTGCCTGCGAAAATAACCGGCACGTTTGCCAGCAGCATGCCGAATGTCGTACCGGCAATAACAGCCAGTGTCATCCACATATCTGCGCTGAATTTCGCGGCCAAAATGACGGTGGCGATTTGCGTTTTATCGCCAATTTCTGCCAGAAAAAATAACACCAGTGTCGCTACAAAAGGGCCGTAGTTGGCAAAGCCGCCCATGTTGTCGTCTTCTTTATCCGGGATCAGCAGCCACAAACCTATGGCTATGAAACTTCCTCCTACCAGCCACTTGATCCATTCGGCAGGAATCACATCGGCAAGTACTGCGCCTAACCAGGCTGAGAGTGCGTGGTTGACCAGCGTCGCAACCAAAACACCCAAGCTAATAACATAGGGGCGGCCGTAGCGCGCTGCGAGGAAAAGTGCGAGCAATTGGGTTTTGTCACCGATCTCTGCGATAGCGACGGCGAAAGTAGAACTAAGGAAGGCTTCCATAAACATTACCAAGGCGGGATGAATAACATGAGATACAACCGCAGTCCCGCCGGGGCTACAGTGGTATCTCAGGTCTCATCAATCCGATGTGTGCAAAGTAATGCACGACAGAGGACGCTTTTGCCATGCCGTAAATGCGCTGGTTGTTGACCGGAACGCGGCAAGTTTGTTGACAAAAGCGCTCAGCACAGTGGATGCAGGCATCCGGATGCTGGAGCAGATTACTCCCCCGAGAAAGTACGGACATTATAGGGAGCCGTGATTCTGACGACAACCCAAAAAAAGCCAAGAGCCAAATGTTTGACCTTATGTGCCATCTTTTTTCATTAACCTATTGAATAATATATAAATATTTTTTTGGCATTGCGATTGCAAATACCCTTGTGTATCGGTCTTTTTCAGCGAATTGATGTGGTTTTATTGACGCTTTAATTTGTTGGCTAGGGGCTCAGTCACAACTTTGGGGTTTTTATGACGCAAGCGGCTTCCCATCTACTTGAGGTAATTGGCAACGCACCATCGGGCGATGCTACTGATGCATTGACCAAGCAGGTGCCGTCTACTAAAGCCTCAGCTTCAACGGTTACCAAAGTACGTTCCGGCTTATTGGCTGCACAAGCGGGCAGTGCGCTTGCACCTGTGGTTTTGGGTGCTCCGTCAGATAAAAACGGTATTGCCGAGAAAGGGCAAGATTTAAAAAGCGCATTTGAACTTTTTAACCAGATGTCTGAGCAGCTTGCGGATTCCTATCATCTGCTGGAAAACCGCGTTGCAGAGTTGAATGAAGAGCTGTCAACGCTCAGTGACCGTCGTTTGGTCGAGTTAGCGGAAAAAGAAAAGCTCGCCCATCGCTTGGAAAGCCTGCTGAATTTTTTACCCGGTGGCGTTGTAGTACTGGATTCTTCAGGGCGCGTTTCCGAGTCCAACCCTGCGGCGATTGAACTCTTGGGTGAACCCTTACAGGGTGAATTGTGGCGCGATGTGATCAAGCGTTGTTTTGCGCCGCGTCAGGACGATGGTCATGAAGTGTCATTACACGATGGCCGCCGCATAAGTATCCAAACCCGTAACCTGGGTGCGGATGGCCAAATCATTCTATTAACCGATCAAACCGAAACCCGTCGTTTGCAAAGCGAGTTAAGCCGTCACGAGCGCTTATCCGCGTTGGGCAAAATGATGGGCGCACTCGCACACCAAATCCGCACACCTCTGTCATCCGCCATGTTGTATGCCGGCCATTTATGCAGTGGCAAGTTGGATGATGAGCGTCGCCAGCAGTTTTCCGAAAAAATTCTTGGGCGTTTGAACAATATTGAGCGCCAGATTCAAGACATGCTGTTTTACGTCAAAGGCGAATTGGCGTTGAACGATGTGATCAGTGTGGCGCAATTGCAATCCGATCTTGCAGAAGCAATGGAAGTACCGTTGATGACCAGTGAATCCACCTGCGAGTGGGTTATTAATTGCCGTGAAGAGTTCATCCAATGCAACCGCGAGGCATTGATCGGCGCGTTATTAAATCTGGTCAATAACGCTATTCAAGCTGTAGAGCGCAAGGCGCAATTGCGAATTGAATTTAATCGTTTTCTGCACGCATTGAGCGATGCCAAATCAGCAAATGAAATCTCTGCAGAAGAGCAGCGGCTATGGATTCGCGTGTGCGACAAAGGGCCAGGGATGTCGGCGGAATTGTTGTCCAGTGTGGGGGATTTATTTGTCACCACGAAAGCGCAGGGTACAGGTTTGGGTTTAAGTGTGGTGAAGGCGGTCGCGCGTGCCCACCACGGAAAGTTTTTATTGCAATCAACACTCGGTAAAGGCACTTGCGCCAGTGTGTTGATGCCGTTTGCGAATTTTACGTCTTAATCATTTTTATATTTTAGTTCAGGTAAAAAACCTCAGGGGAACGATCATGGCTGTAGCATTGCAACAGGCTGACTTTGAACATGCAATCAAAGTGTTGGTGGTTGAAGATGACAACAACCTGCGTGAAGCATTAACCGATACGCTGCAATTGGCGGACTATGCGGTTATTGCCGTAAACAGTGGCGAAGAAGCGCTAAAACAATTGGCGCTATTCAGTGATATACGCATGATCGTTTCTGATGTGAATATGGGCGGAATGACAGGCCATGATTTACTGCGCAGCGTGAAGCAGGATTATCCACATATTCCAATGATGTTGATTACCGCCTATGCAAGCATTAGTGAATCGGTAGATGCGATGAAGCAGGGTGCTGTCGATTATCTGGTAAAACCTTTTGCGCCACAGACGTTGGTAGAAACGGTTGCACGGCATTTGGGTGTTGCGCAAATTTCTGGCGATGAACCCGTGGCAATAGCGCCATCAAGCCAGCAATTATTGAAACTGGCACAACGTGTTGCACAATCGGATTCGACCGTATTGGTTGTTGGTGAGTCTGGTACCGGTAAAGAAGTGCTGGCGCGCTATATTCATGATCATTCCAAACGCCGCAATCAACCCTTTATTGCCATTAATTGCGCGGCAATTCCTGAAAATATGTTGGAAGCGATGTTGTTCGGCCATGAAAAAGGTGCTTATACCGGCGCGCACACCAGCAGCCCCGGTAAATTTGAGCAAGCCAACGGCGGTACTTTATTGCTGGATGAAATTTCAGAAATGGATATTGGCCTGCAAGCAAAATTGTTGCGCGTATTACAAGAGCGTGAAGTTGAGCGTTTGGGCGGGCGTAAAACCATTAAGTTGGATGTGCGTGTAATTGCGACATCTAACCGCGACATGCGCAGTGAAGTGGTTGCGGGAAAATTCCGTGAAGACTTGTATTACCGTTTAAGTGTATTGCCTTTGCAGTGGGCACCGTTACGCGACCGTATGGAAGATATTATTCCGCTCGCGGAAAAACTGTTGCAAAAACATGCGCACAAACAAAATCGCCGTGGTGTTAGTTTGTCTCCATCAGCACAACAAATGCTGCTCGCATATCCATGGCCGGGCAATGTGCGTGAGTTGGACAACATTATGCAGCGCGCATTAATTTTACAGCCAGGTAAATCTATTCAGGCGGAAGATTTGGGGCTTGGTGTGGGCGGTGGTTATTCGCAAAGCCCGATCAGTTATAGCCAAAAACCGAATCTGTTGGAGGCGGCAAGTGTTGTGAGCCCGGTAGGTGCAGATGCACAGCAAGAGCAACCTTCATTTGCAGCTCAGGCGTTTGCAAATGCCAGTTTCCGTGCAAGCCAATTTTCTGTCGCGGGCGGTGTTAGCGATAATATTGCCTTGTTGAGCGGCCAATCAGTGCAACATCCATCGCTGAATAACCCTGCATTGGGTAACGACCTCAAACAGCGCGAGTACGAAATTATTATGAATACCCTGCGCAATGAGCGTGGTAGCCGTAAAAATACCGCCGAACGTTTAGGTATTAGTGCCCGCACCTTGCGTTATAAAATTGCGCGCTTGCGTGAAGAGGGTTACGAGATTACCGAGTAATAAATGTTGTAAATGTGTTGATCTAATCATGGGTGAATAATCGCTGGTTTACTTCCAGCGATTATCAATTATCTGTTTTGCTTGTATTAGTTCAGCATGAAATTAATGCAAACGCTCTCAATGAGAGTGCAATAAATAATTGACGAGGATATGAAGTTTTTGCGTCAGTGCCTGTATCGAGCCAGTGAAATCCCATTCTTCAGTTGTATTGATATCAACCATATTCGAAACAGCTCGCAGCTCTAAAAAGCGTTGTTGTTCAGCAAGGCACACCTGAAAAAATGCAGCGCCTTCCATATTTTCCAAATCAATATTGAGTGTATTTACAAACGGAGCCATGGCGGCATTCATGGAATTACTGGTTGCTGAAGGGATAAGGCTTTCCGGCAACAAATAAGGGCACTCCCAGTGTTTAGTGATGTGAAAATCCATATCCAGCGTTAAATCGGCCAAGTGGGTGAAACCTTGCGGCGTAAAAAAACCTAAATCCGCTTCATGCTCGCGCGTCACCAAAGCTACATCGCCCACTGCGAATGACGATTGCGGATAAACACCGGCAATACCCGCGAGTATTAACCAATCAGGGCGATGTTGGGTGATGATTTTGGTTGTGTGATAGGCGGTAGCGCTTAGCCCTACACCACAGAATTCAACCTGCGCGAGAGGATGCGAGAAAAACTGCGCTTCAGTTGCAGTGGGAAACAGTACGATAATTTTCATGCATAACTCACCCGTTGGATTTCACTAGCAAGTTTACTCATTTTCCAATGGTTAGCCCATTTGCAGAAGCATTTAGCTTGGACTTTTAGTGTAAATAATCAAACTCATATTCGCAGGTTTCGCGCGCGAGTTTTTTGGCTTCCTGCTTTTCTTCCAATTTGCGGCGGCATTCCATATTGCGGCGAATTTGTTGTTTCTTGCTTTTTGAAACGACGACATCGGCAATAAAGTTAGCCATCGCATTTTCAATAATTTCCAGTTCATCCAGCATGTTTTCGGTACTCATACACAAACCCCCGGTGCAGTAGTGGAAACTGCCGCAAGCATAAAAAAAGGGCGTGACAAAACAGTGAACAATTAGCGACAAACTGATTAAACCTTGAGCTCTGTTTGAGTGCTACGAAGGCAAGCCGTTGCCAAGCGGCAAAGATTGGCCTGCTTTGTGCAAAATCTCTCCCAGTAACGAATTTTGTGAGTGCAATGCCAAATTATTGTCGCCCACAGGTAAGCAAGTGAGGATTTTGATCATGACTGACCGTGTCGATATCAGCCGTTTGTTGGGCGATATGCGTGCCCTTAAAGCCCAAACACAAGTATTTCAGCGCCCGCAGGGGGTAGGTGATACGCCTGCTCCGGGGATGCGTAATCTTGGCGCTTTGCCGGTAGAAGGTACGGTGAAAACGCCAAGCTTCGGCGATTTAATGACGCAGGCGGTGAACAAAGTAAATGAAGTGCAAAAAGCATCCAGCTCAATGGCCGATGCTTACGAGCGCGGTGTTGCCGGTGTGGATATCACCGATGTGATGATCGCCTCGCAAAAAGCCTCAGTTTCGTTTCAGGCGATGGTGCAAGTGCGTAATAAATTAATTGATGCGTATCGTGATGTGATGAACATGCCGATTTAAATGGTCGGCACCTAATAGGTTTCAGGGTTTATCCGCTAACACATTGTTTACCACAATGTTGTTTATCAAAATAAAGTTCAAGGTGTTGTAATTATGGCTACCTCTGCCGCAACTGAATCAGAAAATGCACCAGCCAAACCAAAGCTGGGTGGCGATTTTTTAGAGGGTTTAAGCAGTCTCAACCTGTTACGCCAAATTGGTTTGATGCTCACCTTGGCTGCCAGTGTGGCCATTGGTTTTGCGATTGTGATGTGGATGCAAGGGGAAGATTACCGCCCCTTGTATGGCCGTATGGATAATCTTGACGCTGCCAATGTGGTGGATGTGCTTGAGCAAAACCAAATCAACTTCAAAGTAGACCAAAACAGCGGAGCAATTTTAGTCGCGAGTGAAGATGTTCATATGGCGCGGTTGAAGTTGGCGGAATTTGGTTTGCCATCCAGCCCAACCCAAGGCTTTGAGCTGATGGATAAAGAGCAGCCTTTGGGTACCAGCCAATTTGTAGAGGGCACGCGCTACCAACGCAGTATTGAAGGTGAACTTGCGCGCACCATCACCAGTATCACCAGCATTCGCAGTGCACGTGTGCATTTGGCAATTCCGAAAAAAACCGTATTTGTACGCGATGCAACTAATCCCACTGCATCTGTTTTTGTTGAGGTGTTTGCTGGCCGGAGTGTTGAGCCAGCGCAAGTAAAAGCGATTATGAATTTGGTTGCTTCATCTGTGCCGGGCATGAAAACGGCGGATGTCACCGTGGTTGACCAGCATGGCAATTTAATATCCGTTGGTGACGATAATGTCGATTTATTATTGGCTGCAAAACAGCACCAATATTCCAAAGAAGTTGAAAGCAGCGTAATCAAGCGCATTAACGGTATTTTGGAACCGGTTGTAGGCGGTGGTAAATTCCGTGCAGAGGTGAGTGCAGATATTGATTTCACCGCAATTGAGCAAGCAGCAGAAACTTTTAACCCGGATTTGCCCGCTATCCGCTCCGAACAAACACTGAATGAAACGCGCCGTGCAGGCGATGTTGCCGCTGGTATTCCCGGTGCGCTGACTAACCAACCGCCAGGTACTGCAGAGGCACCGGAACAAATTGATCCAGCGACAGGGCAGCCGGTAGCAGCGGCTGCGCCAACCAATAATCGCGAACAAGCAACGCGCAATTATGAGTTGGACCGCACGGTGAGTTACACCAAGCATCAACAAGGCACACTCAAACGTTTGACCGTTGCGGTCGTGGTTGATGACAAAGTAATCAAAAATGCCGATGGTACTGAGACGCTGGTGCCCTGGACTGAAAACGAATTGGAACGTTTGTCTATACTGGTGAGGGATGCAGTAGGTTTCAGCGCCGTACGTGGCGATAGTGTGAATGTATTGAACTCACCTTTTGCCAATCGCGTAGTTGATCCGGATGTCGGTGTTGAACTCCCTTGGTGGGAAGTGTGGGTAATGCCCAACATCAAATACATCGCCAGTGTTTTGGTTATTTTGTTGATTATATTTGGCTTGCTGCGCCCGATGTTCAAAAGCCTCTCCAAGCAGGGCGGCAAGTTGGCGGAAGAAGAAGAGGCTCGCCAATTGGCTGCGCTGGAAGCGGCAGGTGGAATGCACGGTTTGGAAAATATGTCCGATGAAACCGTGACGCTAACCGGTGGCCACGCGCTTATGCTGCCTGGGCCAGAACAAGGTTATGAAGAACAAATTAACGCTATTAAAGGCTTGATTGCCGATGATCCGGGCCGTGTTGCCCAGGTTGTTAAGAAGTGGATAAACCGCGATGACTGATGCAAATGATAAAGCGGCCGCCAAGCCGCCCGCACTGAAAATGCGTTACGTGGATCAGGCAGCGATTTTATTGATGTCGCTGGGTGAAGCGGATGCAGCGGAAATTCTCAAGCACATGGGGCCAAAAGAAGTGCAGCGCATTGGTGCTGCCATGACCCAATTACAAAACGTGCAGCAGTCAGAAGTGCAGGCCGTACTGGCCAATTTTTTGGATGAAGTACGCACGCTGACGGGCTTGGGCGTCGGTGCAGATAATTACATCCGCAAAATGTTGGTAACAGCATTAGGCGAAGACAAAGCCAACAGTTTGATTGACCGTATTTTGATTGGCGGCAACACCACTGGTTTGGATACGCTCAAGTGGATGGAGGCGCGTTCCGTTGCCGATATCATCCGCAACGAACACCCGCAGATTCAGGCGATTGTGATTGCGTATTTGGATTCTGACCAATCCGCCGAAATCCTGACGTATTTCCCCGAGAAGGTTCGCCTCGACATTATGATGCGTGTTGCATCGCTTGATACCGTTCAACCCAGCGCACTGCAAGAATTGAATGACATTCTGGAAAAACAATTCTCGGGCAATGCTGCATCGCAAACCAAAGCCATGGGCGGTTACAAAGTGGCGGCGGAAATTATGAACAATTTGGATGGTTCGATCGAAGCGGAATTGATGGAAGGCATCAAAGAAATCGACGAGGACATGGGCAACCAGATTCAGGATCTTATGTTCGTGTTCGAAAACCTCAAAGATGTGGACGACCGTGGAATCCAGGCGCTGTTGCGCGAAGTATCGTCCGATGTACTGGTGGTTGCACTCAAAGGTGCCGACGACGAGCTCAAAGAAAAAATCTTCAAAAATATGTCCAAACGTGCGGCGGAATTGCTGCGCGACGATCTGGAAACCAAACCGCCAATGCGCTTGGCCGATGTGGAAGCGGCGCAAAAAGAAATTCTTATCACGGCGCGCCGTATGGCCGATGCTGGCGAAATTATGTTGGGTGGCGGCGGCGACCAAATGGTGTAAACCATTTGGTCTGCGCCATAGCACTGCGTTAACGGGATCAATCACCCATGTCCGATAATCATTTGCAAAACCGTATCCCTGCGGAGGTCGCCGAAAGTGTGACCACTTGGGTGCTGCCTCCTATCACTGAGCACGGCAAAATTTTGTCGTCTGCTGAAAAAGAAGCGCGTGAACGGCGTGAACGTTTATTGCGTCGCGAAAAAGAAACCATCGAAGTTGTTGAAATCCCCGAACCGGAACAGCCTGCCCAATTGGGTATGACGGCTGAAGAAATGCAGGCAATTTTTGACGCAGCTGAAAAAGACGGTTTTGAGCAGGGCCATAAAGAAGGTTTTAACAAAGGCAATACAGAAGGTTATGAGGCAGGCCGTCAGCAGGGCTTGATGGAAATGCGTGCGCAATTGGTAGCAGAACAGCAGCGCTTCCAAAAATTGGCGCAAGCCTTATTGCAGCCACTGGCTGAACAAGATGACGATACCGAGCATTTATTATTGGATGTGATCTGCACGCTCACCCAAAGTGTTGTGCAGCGCGAATTACTTACCGACTCTTCGCATATTTTAGGTTTGGTCAAAAGTGCGGTCGATGCGCTGCCAATCGGCAGTAAAAATATCCGTGTCTGTTTGAATCCGGATGATCTGGCTGCAGTGGAAAACTATGCCGCCGAGCAGCAATTAAATTGGAGTTTTTTTGGCGATACTGAACTCCAACCAGGTGGTTGCCGTATAGAAACGCCAGAAAGCCGCGTCGATTTTTCGGTATCAACGCGCTTGCAAACGGTATTGGAGCAATTTCTTACCAAGCAATTAGCGAGTGCGGATGGCGATGAAGAAGATGCTTACTCCAGCGATGCTTCTCTACACCATGCTTCTCTACAAGATACTCATCTGGACGAAACGGATGACGACAAAGGGAACAAGCGTGAGCTGTCGTCCGGCGAACAGGATGGGCTTTAAGCATGACTGAACGCCAGTCAATCAACGCCCGTATCCGGAGCTATGCACCGCGCAAGTTAGCGGTCGTTGAGCCGCAAGCCGAGGGGCGCATTACCCGTTCAGTTGGGCTGACCTTGGAAGCGGTGGGCTTAAATGTATCGGTCGGCCGCCAATGCGAAATTATCAACAGTGACAACCGCCATATAGAGGCAGAGGTTGTGGGCTTTGCGGGCGATAAAGTGTTTTTAATGCCCGTCAAACGTGTTGAGGGTTTGCAACCCGGCGCGCGTGTTGTGCCTGTTGCAACCCAAATGGGGATGCGTGTTGGCCCGCATTTGCTGGGGCGTGTGGTGAATGGCATTGGCCAGCCTCTTGATGGCAAAGGTCCACTCATCGGTGATGAGTTTCTCGATTTTAACCCGCGTGAAATTAACCCGTTGCAACGTCACCCCATCAGCGAACCGCTGGATGTGGGGGTTCGCGCGATCAACGCGTTGATTACCGTCGGGCGAGGGCAGCGCCTTGGTTTGATGGCGGGCTCCGGTGTGGGTAAAAGTGTGTTGATGGGGATGATGACCCGTTTCACGACCGCCGATGTCGTCGTCGTGGGGTTAATTGGTGAGCGCGGCCGTGAAGTAAAAGAATTTATCGACCACATTCTGGGTGAAGAAGGCTTGCGCCGTGCAGTGGTAGTGGCATCGCCCGCCGATGATGCGCCCTTGATGCGTTTGCGCGCGTCGCAGTTGTCGAGCCGGATTGCCGAGTATTACCGCGATCAGGGTTTGAACGTTTTGTTGTTAATGGATTCGCTGACTCGCTATGCCCAGGCGCAACGTGAAATTGCTCTGGCAATTGGTGAGCCGCCTGCAACCAAAGGTTATCCGCCGTCGGTGTTTGCAAAAATCCCGCAGCTGGTGGAGCGCGCCGGTAATGCTGCGGAAGGTGAAGGTTCGATTACGGCGTTTTATACCGTATTGACGGAAGGCGATGATTTGCAAGACCCCATCGCCGATTCGGCGCGGGCCATTTTGGATGGCCATGTCGTGTTATCGCGCCGTTTGGCAGAAGAGGGGGTTTATCCTGCTATCGATGTGGAAGCGTCTATCAGCCGTGCGATGCAAAACATCGTAGACGATGAACATTTGAAGTTGATGCAGCGTTTCAAACAGCTGCTGGCGCGTTATCAGCAGAACCGGGATCTGATCGCGATTGGTGCATACACACCCGGCGCTGACCCGGATACGGATCTGGCGATTGAGCGTTTTCCGCAATTGCGCGCTTTTATCCAGCAGGGAATCAAGCAGGGGGTTCGTTTTCCTGAGTCGGTTGCCAATCTTAAAGCAGTGCTCAAACCACCGGCCAATACCAAGGCCAATAGTCCATTAGCGGCGCAACATCGGCAAAAATGACAGTGAGTGACTAAATGGCGGTATCCCGCGCTAAACGTATGCAGGTGGTACTGACTCTGGCGGTGCGCCAGGAGGACGATGCCGCCAAAAAGCTGAGCCAATTTCGCGAGCAGTTGGCGCAGGAGGAGCGCCAGCTAGCGGACTTGCGTGATTATGCGGCGCAATATTTGCAGGCACAAAGTGCCTTGCGTGAAGGCGTACTGGCTCACGAACTGATCAATTACAGCAGTTTTATTAATCGCTTGAATGAGGCATGCCGGGAGCAAGAGGCCAAAGTTGCCCGTTTTTTGGCGATGCAGGAAAACCTGCTCAAGCAGTGGCGGATCAAGCACCAGAAGCGGAAATCGATTGAAGATCTGATTGTCCGCTTGGAGCACGAAGATAACCTGATATTGGAAAAACGCTTGCAAAAAGAACTGGATGACCTGACCTCGCAGCAGCTGCAACGTCAGTCAGATGCAGGCTCGTAATTCCGGTTTTATAGGCTATCCTTAGGTTGAGTTGCGGGGGGAGTGCCTCCGTTGGCCTGTTGCAGGCTTTGGGAATGTTCAGATGTTTAATGAGGTAAGACATGGCGATCACGTCAACAGTATCCCCTGATGGCAATCAAGTCACTATATTCATACAGGGGCGTTTTGATTTCAGTTCCCATCAAGAATTCCGCGGGGCTTATGAAAAGCTGGCTCATGCGCCTGTGCATTACCGTGTCGATTTGCAGGGCACTTCTTATCTGGATAGTTCCGCATTGGGCATGTTGTTATTGCTGCGCGACTACGCCGGTGGCGAGCAATCCAATATCCAGATTGTGAATTGCGCACCCGATGTAAAAAAGATATTGCTCATCTCCAACTTCGAACAATTATTTGATATCCAATAATCATGCTGTGCCGGATGCTGGCGTTCAGTGCTCTGTTAAAGTGCCCTGTCCAGTAGTAAGGACGTTGTGTGTTCTATGGCGGATGCAGTGGGTTGACGTGGTGCGATGTATGGAAGCGATCTTATGAATGAAGTCCGTCGTTTAAAAATTCTGGTCGCGGATGACACGGACTCCGACAGGTTGATACTGGAAAGTATCGTGCGTAAAGAAGGGCATCAGGTTGTATCTGCGTGTAATGGATTGGAAGCAGTCAATGTGTATATCGCCGAGCGCCCTGATATTGTTTTGCTTGATGCATTAATGCCAGAGCTCGATGGATTTGGTGCAGCACGCCAAATCAAGGAATTGGCTGGCGATGAATTAGTCCCGATTATTTTTCTCACCTCGTTGTCCGATACTGAATCTCTTGTCCAATGCCTCGATGCAGGCGGTGATGATTTCCTCTCCAAGCCGTATAACCGGATTATCCTGCAAGCCAAAATAAAATCGTTCAACCGCATGCGTGAGCTGCATAGCACCATGCGCAATCAACACAAGCAAATTGTGCAATACAACAACCGACTGCTGCAGGAGCAAACCGTTGCCAAGCATGTGTTTGATAACGTCGCCCACAGCGGTTGTTTGAACGCAAAAAATGTACGCTATTTTTTGTCATCCCTCGCTGTCTTTAATGGTGATGTTTTGGTAGCAGCTATGCGCCCGTCGGGTAGCATGATGGTGTTGCTGGGTGATTTTACCGGGCATGGGTTACCGGCTGCGATTGGCGCTATGCCCTTGGCATCAACCTTTTATGGGATGGTGCCAAAAGGGTTTTCAATGACCGATATTCTGCGTGAAATTAATGGCAAATTAAAAAATATTTTACCGGTGGGTATTTTTTGTTGTGCCACCATGATTGATATCAATTTCCGCAAAAAACGGTTGAAAATTTGGAATGGCGGATTGCCGGATTGTTTTATTTATCACCACAAAGATGCGCGGATTACACCGGTGAAATCAACCCATTTACCACTGGGTGTGTTATCAAACCGTGCGTTTAAAGATAATTGCGAATATTTTGAATTGGAATTGGGAGACAGGATTTTTCTGTGGTCGGATGGCATTCATGAAGCGCGTAATGCGGAGGGAGATATGTTTGGCGAGGATCGGCTTAAGGACGTATTTGCACAGAATACCAATCCGGATTATTTATTTACGAATATTCTGGAGAGTGTGCAGCATTTTGTTGGCAGTGGTGAAAAAGATGATGATTTGTCACTGTTGGAAATTCGCATGGATGAGCCTGCACAGGTCAATAGTTTTTCCAAAGAGGCGAGCGATCGCTTTGGTAACGCTGAAATTGAATGGCAGATGAGCTTTGAGGTAAAACCTACCAGCTTCAAAGTGTTTGATCCCTTGCCAATGTTGCTTAATGTACTGATGGAAGTGCCCAGCCTGCGTGCCTTTAGCAGTACCCTCTATACCATTCTTGCTGAGCTCTATACCAATGCATTGGAGCACGGTGTTTTACAGTTGGATTCGGAGCTGAAAAAAACACCGGATGGTTTTTCTGAATATTATGCGTTACGGGAAGAGCGTATTAATGCAGTGACCGAAGGCTTTGTACGCATCAATATTTCCCACAAAACCAATGAAGACGGCGGCTTGTTGAAAGTGCGTATTGAAGACAGCGGTAAGGGCTTCGATCATTCGACGCGCGCAACTGATAATTTGACGAGCTTTGGATATAGTGGGCGGGGCATTGCGTTAGTTGAAAAGCTCTGTGGTACCGTAACTTATCTGGGGTGCGGTAATATCGTTGAAGTGGAATTTTCCTGGATTAGTGATGACTAATCCCGAGTACAATTAGAGGAGCATGGCTTTATCCTCTACCCGAATACAATATCCTTTCAAGCACGTGGAGATTCTGCTTTATGGAACATCTGGATCTGGATACGTTAAACACGCTCAAGCAAGTGATGGAAGATGATTTCTCACTATTGGTTGATACGTTTATTCAGGATTCATCAGACCGTATTGCCAGTTTGCGCCAATTGATTGAGGGGGCCGATGCAGACCAAATCCGCCGCGCTGCGCACAGTTTTAAAGGCAGCAGCAGCAATGTAGGAGCCTTGCAGTTATCTGCACTGTGCGCTGCCATGGAAAAGAAAGCCTTGGCGGGTAATTTTAATGGTTTGGCGGCAGACCTATCCCAAATAGAAATCGAATTCGCCAAAGTAGAAGATTCGCTCCGTACATTTGCTTGACCCTTATCGTTTTCCGCTTGTCCAGCTTGGCATCCCCCTTGCAATTTCTCTCCTGAACCCCGTTATTAGCGGCCAAACGGCAATTGTTTGCCATGGCTTGGAGCAGGAGTAGCAGATGAATAATGGCAACCTTTTGAACAGTTTGTTGGGCGCAACCGGCACCAACTCTGCCGCCGCAAAATCAACCGCATCGAAAAGCCGCGCAGAGACTACTGAAAAGTTTCAGCAGGCGTTTGAGCAGGCGCGGCCAGAAGTTGCCGCTCGCAAGCCTGCTGCGCGAAAAGAGCCTGACCGGCAGGATGACGCGCGACCCGCTGCGGCTAAATCGGATACCCGCCCGGAACCGGCAAATCGCGCAACTGACCACAAAACTGACCACAAAAAGACAGCCAAATCCGAAGAAAACCGTGACGCCCCTGTGCGAGATCCATCGGCAAAAGAATCGCCCCTGCAGTCGCGCTCTGCGCAGCAAGAAAAAACGGCTGGCGATAAAGTGCCAGATGAGCAATCGACCACGGCTACCGATAGTGTTAATAGTGAAGATCAAGCAGCGGATAAAGCATTGCAAGATACTGCCATGCTGGATGCTTCGGCTTTAGTTACCGCTGAGCAGACATTACTGGATTCCAGTGCCGCCATCACTTTGCCGACTGTTATTCAGACCAGTTTGGATCAGCAAGATGAGCTGACAGGCACGGAAGAAACGGTGTCGCCATTACTAACAGAACTGGGCTTGGGCAAGGGTGACACTGAGCTGACGTTGGCAGAAGAGCCTGGCGCGCTGTTAGCAGCCGATCCAGCAGTGGTGGCTACTTTACCGGTCGCGACATTACCAGGCGTGGAGACAGAGGGTGATCTAGCGGCAATAGGGGTAGATATCAAATCAGTAGGCCTTAACTCACTGAATCCTTCTGTTCCGGTTCAGGCCACTGGCAATCAGGCTGCAGTCCAGAGTGGTTTATCCTTGGTGGACGATGCTCTGTCTGGATCAACATCAACCACTGAGCAAACAGATGTTTTGGCAACTGTGGATAGCGAGGGTGGCGATACATCTGATCTGACGGACAATCCTGATTTTGTATTGCTCAATAGCAAAGCCGGCTTGAACAAAATGGCGGAAGCCAATCTCACCAGTTTGGATAAGGCAGCTTCTGCCATTACAGAGACTGCCAAACCTGTAGCCGCGGCAGTCAGTGCGTTGGAATCAATAGTGCGTCCACTGGAGTCACAATCGCCTGCGGCGCGTGCTTTTGTTGTACAGACCGGCGTGCCGGTAACCGTAGGTTCGCCACAGTGGAGTCAGGCGGTGGGCGATAAAGTTCTGTGGTTGGCTGCACAAAATGTGAGTTCAGCAGAAATCCGTCTTGATCCGCCTGAGCTTGGCCCTATGCAGGTCAAAGTCAGTGTCACCCAGGACCAAGCCAGTGTGACGTTCACCAGCCATAATCCGGTTGTGCGGGATGCACTTGACCAGCAGCTGAACCGCTTGCGTGAAATGTTTGCGGAACAGGGGTTAAATCTGGTTAATGTAGATGTGTCCGATAAATCGTTTGCGCAACAGCAGCGCGATCAGGATGAGTCTGGAAAATCCCGTTCGCATGGTGATGTTGAGGAGGATGAGCTGATGCCCGTAGCGGTGACATCGGTGGCGTCGGTACGGCTCGTCGATCATTACGCATAGCACGCGCTCATTTCAATCCCTTTTGTAGAAATGCTGATCAATGTGATCAGTATTTCTACCTCCTTGTTTTATATCGGTTTTCCTTCCTGTTTTCCGATTTGGTTTTTGTGCTCATTTCGGTTCCCATTTCTATGTTTTGCGCTCGCAAAGCCACTAACCACTGCTAAGCTTTCAAGGGCGATACTGGCATAGGTATTGCTCGAACCCTTTTGGCAATTGAAAGTGACGGAGTTTTGACATGGCGGCAGCCCCTAAAAAAGATGCAGGCAACGCAGACGCGAACGCTGGAAGTAAAAAGAAAAAACTATTTCTGATCATTGGTCTTGCAGTGGCTCTAATTGCTATCTCGGTAGGTGGAACAGTAGTCGCATTAAAAATGTTATCGCCCGCACCTGCAGGCGGTGCTGCAGAAGAAGAGCACGCAAAAGAAGCAACATTGGCACCGGCAATTTATTTTGAAATGACCCCCAACTTTACGATCAATTTTAATGTGAATGGCCGTCAGCGTTATTTGCAGGCAGCGATTACATTGTTGTACCGCGACCCTGAATTGCAAAGTTTATTAACCTTGCACATGCCTGCCATCCGCAATGGGTTGGTGATGTTGCTTAGCAGTAAAAATTTTGATGAATTGCAAACGGAAGAAGGCAAGGAAACCCTGAGAGCAGAAGCATTGGAAATCATCCGCAGTCAGCTGCAAAAAGAGCGTGAAGCATTAATTGCCAGTGGTAGTGGTGACAAAGTGTCTTCCGCAAATGTTGAACAGGTGTTGTTTACCAATTTTGTAATGCAATAAGGAAACCTCTGTGCAAGATTTACTTTCGCAGGACGAAATCGATGCGCTCTTACACGGCGTTGATGACGGTGACATAGAAACCGAATCGGACGGTGAGCCGGGGGCGGTTAAAAACTATGACCTGACCAGCCAGGATCGTATTGTGCGTGGGCGCATGCCTACGCTGGAAATGATCAATGAGCGTTTTGCCCGTTATACCCGCATCAGTATGTTTAATTTATTGCGCCGCACAGCCGATGTATCTGTCGGTGGTGTACAGATCCAGAAGTTTGGTGAATATGTCCACACGCTGTATGTTCCCACCAGTTTGAATATGGTGAAGTTCCGCCCGCTGCGCGGCACTGCGTTGATTATTCTTGATGCGCGTTTGGTATTTAAATTAGTTGATAATTTTTTTGGTGGCGATGGCCGCCACGCAAAAATTGAAGGCCGTGAATTTACGCCTACCGAATTGCGCGTAGTGCAAATGGTACTGAATCAGGCATTTGTGGATTTAACCGAAGCCTGGAAAGCGGTATTCCCGATTAATTTTGAATACGTTCACTCAGAAGTAAATCCATCGCTTGCGAACATCGTGAGCCCTAGTGAAGTTGTTGTAGTCAGTACATTCCATATTGAATTGGATGGCGGTGGTGGCGAAATGCACATCACTGTTCCTTATTCAATGATTGAACCCATCCGCGAAGTATTGGATGCCGGTTTGCAAAGTGACAGCGATGAGCACGATGAGCGTTGGGAAAAAGCCTTACGTGAAGATGTGTTGTCGGCCAGTGTGGATTTGGAGTGCGATATTGTACGGCGCGATATTACCTTGCGCGATATTGTTGAGCTGAAAGCGGGCGATATTATCCCGGTGGAATTCCCTGATTACCATGTATTGACTGCGAATGGTGTACCAATGTTTCGTACCCAGTTAGGTCAAAGCAATGGTTTTCTCGCGTTAAAAATTCGCGAATTTATTGATCGTAGTAGTGCCTATAACATTACCGGTACAAAAGTGGATGCGAATAATTCCAAGGTTAGTGATGGCGCTGAACAAACCAACGAAAGTGTGAATGAAATAAAAGGTGGAAAAAATGGCAAGTGATGATGTTGATCAAGATTCAATGGCTGACGATTGGGCCGCAGCCATGGCGGAACAAGCGGATGCTGATGAGGCGATGGCCAATACAGTGTCATTTGATGAATTGAAAAGTGAAGTCTCTTCACGCCCGGCGGGCAGCCCTGATCTGGATGTGATTCTTGATATTCCGGTGTCCATTTCCATGGAGGTTGGCCGCACTTCAATCACCATTCGTAACTTGCTGCAGTTAAACCAGGGGTCGGTTATTGAACTTGATCGTCTGGCAGGTGAGCCATTGGATGTATTGGTGAATGGAACCCTGATTGCACACGGCGAAGTGGTGGTGGTCAATGAAAAATTCGGTATCCGTATGACAGATGTAATCAGTCCTGCTGAACGTATTAAAAAGTTACGTTAAGGATTGGTAATCGCTATGTCTGTTTCGCCTGCTGCATTACACACTGAACACAAACACCCAATTAAAAAGTGGAAACTGGCGGCATTATTGTTAATCAGCATCGTTGCTGTTCCCTATTGTGATGCCGATGATTCATCGGCATCACCGCAAACAACGCAACAATCTATTCAACAAACAACACAACAAGCTACGCAACAATCCATTCCACAAACTACTCCACAAAATCCGCCACAAAACACAAGTGCAGCTGCTGTTACTCCTTTTTATGAAAAATCAGCGGCATCGCCAAATGCAACCTCGGGTGCACCTGGTGTGGGTAGCGGAGGGCATTTGCTCAATGTGACATTCGGTTTGTTGTTGATTGTTGGTTTAATTTTCGCGCTTTCATTTTTTGTGAAACGTTTTGGTGCAGGTTCATTCGCAGGTAATGGCCAATTAAAAGTGCTTTCATCAATGCCGCTGGGAACACGTGAGAGAATCGTATTGATTGACGCAGCAGGTCAGCAGTTATTGCTGGGTATTACGCCAACCCATATCAATACTCTGCATGTGTTTAATGAGCCTGTCGTACCCAACAATTCAAACACGGCATCATCGGACTTCAGCAAAACATTAATGTCGTTGTTGCAACCGAAAAAAGTTGCGCCTAACGCCAGTGCACAAATTCAAACTGTTAACGACAACAATAATCCCGCTGCGTAGGAATTACCATGTCACGTATTTCAGCCCAAACAATGCGCAGTTTTAGCGGTGTTTTTCTGGCAATCATGTGTGTGTGCCTATTGGTGTTTGGCAGTGACGTTGTACATGCACAGACAACACAACCTATTGTTGCTGATCCGAACGCGAATAGTTTGCCACTGACCCAGACCACACCCACCAACATGGGAAGTTTGCCTGCCATTCCCGGGTTGCCCGCATTAACCGTAAAAACCAATCCGGATGGAACCCAGGAATACACTGTGACGTTACAGATCCTGGCGATCATGACGGCACTGACATTTTTGCCCGCCATCCTGATGATGATGACATCTTTTACCCGCATTATTATTGTGTTTTCTATTTTGCGTCAGGCGTTAGGTTTGCAGCAGTCGCCCTCTAACCAGATCCTGATTGGCCTCGCGTTGTTCTTGACTTTGTTCATCATGCAGCCGGTATTGAATAAAGTGAATCAGGATGCGTTGCAGCCCTACATTAACCAGCAAATTGGCGCGCAAGAGGCTTTAGCAAAAACAGCAGCACCGTTTCATGCCTTTATGATGGCGCAAACGCGCGAATCGGATATCGCATTGTTTGTGGGAATTGCCAAGCATCCACCTATTGCGACGCCGGAAGAAACGCCGTTTAGCATTTTGGTGCCTGCGTTCATCATCAGTGAATTAAAAACGGCATTTCAAATTGGCTTCATTATTTTTATTCCATTTTTGGTGATTGATATTGTTGTATCCAGCGTGCTTATGGCGATGGGTATGATGATGTTATCGCCATTGATTATTTCGCTCCCCTTTAAAATTATGTTGTTTGTACTGGTAGATGGGTGGGCGATGATTGTGGGTACACTTGCTGCCAGTTATGGCATATGACGGAGGTTTGTAAATGACACCCGAAGTCGTGATGGATTTATTTGCAGATGCGTTTTATCTCACTATTTTAATGTTGCTGGTGATTATCGGCCCCGGTTTGATTGTAGGGTTGGTGGTCAGTATGTTTCAGGCAGCCACTCAAATTAACGAACAGACCTTGAGTTTTCTTCCGCGTTTGATTGTGACCATTATCAGCTTGATGATTGCTGGCCCTTGGCTTCTCACCAAATTCATGGATCTTTTTAACCGGCTGTATTCCAGTGTGCCGAGTTTAATTGGTTAGCGGAGACGGTTGCGGATTATGCAAGAGCTGATCATTTCTGAAGAACAGCTAGCGCAATTTATTGGCCAATATCTATGGCCGTTATTGCGTATAGGCGCATTTTATTTTGCTGTTCCTGTGATTGGTGCTCGTACTGTTCCTGCACGTGTCCGTCTGATTCTGATGCTGTTTACAGCCATTATGATTGCGCCAATATTGCCCCCCGCACCAACAGTTTCGTTTTTATCGGCACAGGGTTTTGCAATGATCATTCAGGAAGTGCTGATTGGTCTTGCATTAGGTTTTGCCATGCAAGTGGTGTTGCATGTATTTATTTTGGCGGGCCAATTCATTGCGATGAAAATGGGTTTGGGTTTTGCGGCGATGAACGACCCTTCCAGTGGTGTTAGCGTGACTATTTTGTCGCAGTTTTATTTATTACTGTCCACATTATTATTTTTGGCCAGCAATGGTCACTTGGTGGTATTGCAATTATTGATCGATAGTTTTACGACGTTTCCGATCGGCGGCGAAGGTATGAATGTGGGGCATTTTATGACCATCGTCGATATGGGCTCCTGGCTTTTTAGTGCTGCATTGTTAATTACCTTGCCGCTGTTTACATCGCTCATGATTGTGAATATGTCATTCGGGGTTATGAGCCGTTCTGCGCCGCAAATGAACGTATTCACGGTGGGTTTTCCCATTACATTGATTTTCGGTTTTATTCTGATGTGGTTCACGCTCGCCAATTTCCTGCCCGTTTATTTCCAAATTATGGAAGAGGGGATTGGTGTGCTGCGCACTTTAGCTCTCACACCCTAAAGAACCACTGAAAAATTAACTTGCTTGTTCTGGCGTCGTTAAATTTGTTCTCAAAATGCTCATTTATTTCAATAAACTCCGCTTTTTCGAACAAATTTGCCTAACCAGTGCTGCACCGTAAACATTTTTCAATGGTTCTTTGAAATTAAGATTGGAGTGATAAATGGCTGAAGAAGACGACAGCAGCCAGGAAAAAACGGAAGAGGCCAGTGCGCGAAAGATTGAAAAAGCGCGCGAAGAAGGCCAGGTTCCCCGATCCCGCGATTTGACAACAACTGCCGTACTCATGTTGGCAGTAGTCGGTATTTATTTCTTCGCAGAATTCATGGGCCAAAAACTGATTGGCCTGACGCGCGATAATTTTACGATCAGCCGCGCCCATATCTATGACCCTAATGCAATGATCGCCCATTTTGTCAGCGCTATTTATGATGGGCTGATCAGCATTGCCCCCCTGATGTTTATTTTACTGATTGCCTCGATTGTTGGCCCCATTGCACTGGGTGGTTGGAACATGAGCGCCAAAGCAATGGAGCCCAAGTTAAGCCGCATGGATCCTATTGCAGGGATCAAACGCATGTTTTCAATGAATTCACTGATTGAATTATTAAAAGCCTTGGGCAAAGTATTGATCATCCTGGGGGCAACTATCTGGCTGTTACAATTTTATGCGCAGGATATGTTCCGCTTGGTCGATGAAAGCATTGGTAATGCCATCATTCATTCGCTCGAAATTTCTATTTTTGCCACTATCGCGTTATCGGCAACTACGATTGTGATTGCAGCAATTGATGTGCCTTTGCAAATTTATCAATACAACAAAAAATTAAAAATGTCGCGGCAAGACCAAAAAGATGAAGCCAAAGACACCGATGGTAAACCGGAAGTAAAAGGGCGTATCCGCCAATTGCAACGCGAAATGGCGCAACGGCGCATGATGTCCAACGTGCCTCAGGCAGATGTTGTTATCACTAACCCTGAACACTTTTCGGTTGCGCTGAGATACGATCCTGAAACAATGGATACACCGATTATGATCGCTAAAGGCGGCGATCACACTGCGTTAAAAATCCGTGAAATTGCCAATCTGCACAAAATTGAAATTATCCAATCCCCCGTGCTTGCGCGCGCCATTTTTTATACCACCGAAGTGGATGAGGAAATTCCATCCAGTTTGTACCTTGCTGTAGCGCAGGTATTGGCTTACGTTTTCCAATTGCGCAATTACCGTAAAGGTAAGGGCGACAAACCTATGTACCCACGCAACATTTCTGTACCGCGCGATATGCAATACGATGCGTCTGGTAAACGCACTTAATCTCTTGCTTAAATGCCTTTATCAATAATTTATTTGTTAATAATGTGTTTGTTGATAATTAATAATTTGCTTGTTGATAAATAGGTACGCTTCTTGCGATAACACGGAAAAATGACTCAACCGTCAAGAATCCGTACTTATGGCATTACCCACGTTTAACCAACTCAATAACTTTAACGGCAAAGCCGCGCTGGGTTCGCTGCGCTCTGTAGGGCAGGGTAATCTGGGTATTCCGGTGCTGTTGTTAATGCTGCTGGCAATGATCATATTGCCCATGCCGCCGCTACTGCTGGACATCTTTTTTACGTTCAACATTGCATTAGCGCTAGTGGTATTGCTGGTGTCGGTATACGCCATGCGCCCGCTGGATTTTGCCGCCTTCCCAACCATTTTGTTGATCGCCACCTTGCTGCGTTTGGGCTTGAACGTCGCATCTACTCGCGTTGTGTTATTGGAAGGTCATCAGGGGGGCGATGCAGCGGGTAAAGTCATCGAGGCATTTGGTCACGTAGTGATCGGCGGTAATTTGGCGGTCGGTATTGTGGTGTTCATTATTCTGATGATCATCAACTTTGTGGTAGTAACCAAAGGTGCTGGCCGTATTTCCGAAGTGAGCGCGCGGTTTACCTTGGATGCCATGCCCGGTAAGCAAATGGCGATTGATGCTGACTTGAATGCCGGGTTAATTGATCAGGATCAGGCGCGTACCCGTCGTCAGGAAGTTGCTGCAGAAGCAGATTTTTACGGTGCGATGGACGGTGCGAGCAAGTTTGTTCGCGGTGATGCGGTTGCGGGCATCATGATTATGTTCATCAATATTTTTGGTGGCTTGGCTATTGGCATGATCCAGCATGATCTGGAATTCACGGATGCGTTTGAGAAGTACACCATCCTCACCATTGGTGATGGCTTGGTCGCGCAAATTCCCGGCTTGTTGTTATCGGTAGCCTCCGCAATTCTCGTAACCCGTGTTAATAGTTCTGAAGACATGGGCAAACAAGTAATTGGGCAAATGTTTACATCGCCCAAAGCGCTTGCGGTGTCTGCACTCATGCTGGTGATCATGGGGCTTGTTCCAGGAATGCCACATATGGCCTTCCTGAGTTTGGGGCTGTTGTGTGCGGGTATTGCGTACTACATTCACTGGCGTAAACACCAACCTGCAGTAGTTGAGGAGAATAATTTTATTCCTTCTGGCAGCCGTGTCGCTGGCGATGCGGCACCGTCCTCGGCAGGTGCTGGCGGCGGTGCGAGTATCGCGCCGCAGCGCAATGCGCCCGCATTACCACCGGGTATGCCTGAATCCCCTGAGTTGGGTTGGGATGATGTACAGCCGGTCGATGTGATTGGGTTGGAGGTTGGTTATCGCCTGATTCCCATGGTCGATAAAAATCAGGGTGGCGAGTTGCTTGGGCGCATCAAAGGCGTACGTAAAAAGCTATCGCAAGAGATGGGTTTTCTAATCCCGTCTGTCCATATTCGTGACAATCTCGATCTGAATCCTACCGGTTATCGCATCAGCCTGATGGGCGTTTCCATGGCAGAGGCCGATGTGTATCCGGATCGCGAATTGGCCATTAATCCTGGCCAGGTATTTGGTTCGCTCGATGGCATCAAAACCAAAGATCCCGCCTTTGGTCTGGATGCTATCTGGATCACGCCCAACCAACGCGAGCAAGCACAAACCCTCGGTTACACCGTGGTGGATCCGAGTACGGTTGTTGCGACCCATCTCAACCAGATTTTGCAGCAGCACACCTTTGAATTGCTAGGCCATGAAGACGTCCAGAAATTGCTGGATATGCTGGCCAAGACATCGCCCAAATTGGTGGAAGAGTTGGTGCCCAATACCATGGGAATCAATGTGCTGTTGAAGGTATTGCAGAACTTGCTGCGCGAACGGGTGCCGATCCGCGACATCCGCTCCATTGCCGAAGCTTTGGCGGGCACAACAGGAAAGAGTCAAGATCCCGCCGCTTTAACCGCACTGGCGCGTGTGGCGCTGTGCCGGCAAATCGTCCAAAACATCATAGGGAACGAGCGAATCCTGCCTGTTATTACGCTTGAACCGAGTTTGGAACAGTTATTGCTGAACACTGTCCAGCAGGCACAAAAAGCTGGCGCTGATGACAGTGCCTTTATTGAGCCTGGCCTGGCAGACCGGTTACAGCAGTCGCTGATTGAAGCAGCGCAGAAACAGGAACTGACAGGCAAGCCACTGGTATTGCTGGTTGCTGCGCCCCTGAGGTCAATGTTGTCGCGTTTTGTTCGCCACAGTGTGCCTGATATGCGTGTACTGGCTTATACCGAAGTACCGGATAACAAACAGATCAGTATCGATGCCAATGTCGGTGCCGACAGAAAATAGCCCCCGGGCTAGGAGTTGAATATGCAAGTCAAACGTTTTGTAGCGGCTGATATGCGTCGTGCGTTGGAAATGGTTCGCCAGGAATTGGGGCCAGACGCCATTATTCTCTCCAGTAACCGCATCCCCGAGGGGGTTGAGTTGCTGACCACAATGGGTTCCGATTACGAACTTCAGCAGCTCCAGAATCGTCCCTTTGCGGATGCGACCTTCTCGCCCAGCGCTCCTTTGCTGAGTGATGGAGACATCTCTCCGCGTGTATTGGGAAACCCGCAAGCGCGAAAAGTAGCACCGGTAATCAGTAAAGTAGCCGATCATCCTAATGCCGGAAAAACCGGTGCCCAACTGGCGGATGATATTGAAAAAGCACGCCAGCGCATGATCGCCGCCAAAAAAGCAGAAGAGTCTGCAAAAGAGTTTTTAGTTGGCAAAAATACCGTTGTGAATGCAGGCATTCCCCGCAATGCCGTTATGCCTGAGCAAAAGCCACGTGTGGGCACCAGCGCTGCGGAGCGTTATCCATTGGTTGATCCCGCAACGGCACCTGTCGCAACGCCTGCAACTGCTGTACTAACGTCAGCACCTGCACCAGCACCAGAACCCGCGAGTGGCCCTAACCTGAGCCCGGAATCCCTGTCCTTTCGCGATGCGCTGATGAGAGAAGCGCGCATTAAAGAATCCTATTCCAAAGACAGTTTTATTGAGCAGTTGAAAAAGGATAAAAAAGCCGAGCCTGTTGTTCATCAGGAATCTGTTGCCCTGAACTCCGTTAATCATGAATCTACCGAGCAAGCTGCCCAACTTTCCGAGTTACAGGCAGAAATTGCCGATATGCGTTTTTTGCTTGAACAACAATTGGATCGCTTGAGTGGCCAACAATCACCTGTGCCCAACTCGCCCATTCTTGCCAGTGTGGCGCGTCGTCTGGAGCGTTTGAATTTGCCTCAGGATGTCATTGCAAAGGTCATTACGGCCTGTACCAAAACCAAAACGTTGGGCGAGGCTTGGCCAGATGCATTGGCGAATCTGGCGCATCAACTGCCTGTGAACGGCAGCGATATTGTCGATCAGGGTGGGGTATTCGCATTTGTCGGCCCAACTGGTGTGGGCAAAACGACAACGATTGGTAAATTGGCGGCGCGTTACGTACTGCAACACGGTGCTGACAAAGTCGCCTTGATTACCACCGATACCTATCGTATTGCTGCCCACGACCAACTGCGTTCACTCGCACGTATTTTGCGAGTGCCAGTGCGTGTTGTCGATGAAACCAATCCGCTCGACAGTGTGCTGCGCAGTTTGCGCCATTGCTCATTGGTATTGATTGATACAGCGGGTTTCCGTCACGGTGATCCGCATCTGAAAGCCCAGCTGCAGGCGCTTGCGGAACAACAGCAGGTGAAGACTTATTTGGTGATGTCATGCAACAGTCAGGCGCAAATGCTGAAAGCGTCGGTGCATGCTTATGGCACTGCCCGTTTGCAAGGTTGCATTCTGACCAAACTGGATGAAACTGCCAGCATTGGTGAGGCATTGGGTGTGGTAATGCAAAATCGTTTACCGATTGTGTACACCACAGACGGACAAGATATTCCCAAGCATCTGGAAGTCGCGCGTGCGCATCAGCTTGTATCAAAAGCCGTCGCATTGCTCAAAACAAATCCGGCAACGGCGGTTTCTTAAACAATCAATTGTGATAAGCAGGATAAAGTACCGGTGAAACTGAAATTAGTCGGATGAGTTGCCAAACCCTATCTATACTCAGTTCACCATTAGTGTGTCCGGCCAGTATGTCTGCAAGACAAATCACAATGCCCGGCACGCAACGTAAAGAACAGGTTTGGAGTTATGTGTAGATGAGCCAAGTGCGACCAGTACAAGTGATCGCTGTGTCCGGCGGTAAAGGCGGGGTAGGTAAGAGTAATATTTCCGTCAACCTGAGCATTGCATTGGCAGAATTGCGCCGTCGCGTGGTCTTGCTGGATGCCGATTTGGGGCTTGCCAATGTCGATGTTCTGTTAGGGATTCGCGCTACCCATACCCTGGCCGATGTCCTGGCTGGTACCCATAGTCTGGCGGACGTTTTGGTCACTGGGCCAGCGGGTATGAAAATTGTTCCTGCTTCCTCCGGCGTGCAACGCATGGCTGAATTAAGTTCAGCCGAACATGCGGGTTTGATCAATGCCTTCAATGATCTTTCTGATCAAGTCGATATTCTGGTGATAGACACTGCAGCCGGTATTTCGGATACCGTTGTCAGTTTTGTGCGCGCAGCAAATGAAGTCATCATTGTGGTATGCGACGAGCCATCGTCAATTACCGACTCTTATGCGCTGATCAAATTATTAAACAAAGAATACGGAATGCAGCGTTTCCGTGTGGTCGCCAATATGACGCGCACCCCACAGGAAGGTCTGAATATGTTTAACAAACTCAATACCGTTTGCGACCGTTTTCTGGATGTCACTTTGCAGTTTGTTGGCCAAATTCCTTTTGACGAAAATGTGCGCAAAGCCGTACAAAAACAGAAAGCCTTGTTGGAGTTTGCGCCCTCATCAAAAGCGTCAATTGCAATCCGCGCATTAGCGCAAGTAGTCGATAAGTGGCCACTGCCTAATTCACCAACCGGGCGCTTGGAATTTTTTGTAGAACGCTTGTTACAAGCAGCGAACTCACGCTGATTGATAATGCAAGCTAACTCTGTGGATCTAAAAGGTTGTGCCACAAGGCTGTTGGAAAAACACCGTATTGCTGTAAAAAAGAAGGTGCTCAATGGTCGCAGTCAATGGTCTAGCCATGTACGATAAAAAAGCATTATGCGATGCACACATTAACATCGAAGACTATGCGCCTTTGGTAAAACGCATCGCTTATCACATGATGTTGCGTATGCCTGCCAGCGTGCAGGTGGACGACCTTATCCAGGCCGGAATGATTGGCCTGATTGAAGCCTCCCAAAAATACGATGCCTCCCGTGGTGCCAGTTTTGAAACCTATGCGGGTATCCGCATTCGCGGCGCGATAGTGGATGAAATGCGCCGTGGCGATTGGGTGCCACGTTCCGTGCATCGCAATGCACGTCGTATTTCCCAAGCGGTTGCTGCTGTAGAGGCGCGCACAGGCCGCGATGCAAGCGACAGCGAAGTTGCCGCTGAACTGGGTGTGAGCCTCAACGAATATTTTGAGATGCTGCAAGACTCCAATGGCAGCCGCTTGTTCAGCTACGAAGAAACCTTTGGCGAAGAAGACAGCAACATCGATGCGACTGAGCACAGCAGTGCATTTGCCAGTCCTCTCGATGGCCTTCAACGAGACGGCATGAAATCCGCCTTGGTCAAAGCGATAGCGCAATTGCCCGAGCGTGAACGGATGGTATTGGCACTGTATTACGATCAAGAGCTCAACTTGAAAGAAATAGGCTTGGTGCTGGGTGTCAGTGAGTCACGTGTCAGCCAGATCCATAGTCAGGCAGCAGCGCGCCTGCGCAATAAACTGGTTGGCTGGCAATCGGCCTGATATCTGCCTAAAAGTTGAGCATCCTGGTGTGTGAGCGCCTCCAGTCCCGGCCGAGTTGGGTAAATACTCTGTGTTTTCAGCGATTTGGGCTATTATTCAAATTAAAAGTTGAGGATTTCCGTGCCGGAGCTGGCCGAAGTTTCAACTCCTACTAGACTATGATTAAACGAAAATCCCGAAAGGGTGTGTGGAGGTTGCGTTGGATAAGAATATGAAAATCTTGATTGTTGATGACTTTTCAACAATGCGACGGATTATTAAAAACTTGCTGCGGGATTTGGGGTTTTCCAATACCCATGAAGCTGACGATGGCGTAACGGCATTACCCATGTTGAAAAGCGGTGATTTCCAATTTTTGGTCACTGACTGGAACATGCCAGGTATGACGGGTATTGACTTGCTGAAGGCCGTGCGTGCGGACGAAAAGCTGCGTACCTTGCCCGTATTAATGGTGACTGCTGAAGCCAAACGCGATCAGATTATTGAGGCGGCGCAAGCGGGCGTAAATGGTTATGTTGTAAAACCATTTACTGCACAAGCGCTCAAGGAAAAAATTGAGAAAATTTTTGATCGCGTTGGTTAATTAGTGCCGATCAAATAATAAATAAGGCGTTGCCATGGCATCAGAACTTCAAGCATCTTCCAACGAAGCATTTGTTATCGAATTGAAAGAATGCGCCAAATTGCTTACTGAAAAATTGCAGAGTAACCAATTTGAAGACGCATCGGTGTTGATCCAATCTATCACCCAATCACGCGATCGCCATATCTTTCAATCAGTAGGGCGCTTAACACGCGGGCTGCACAATGCGATTGTCAACTTTAATGTTGATGCCGATCTCTCAAAAGAACCGCCCAAGATTGAGAACTCCGATATTCATGATGCTTCAAACCGTTTGAATTATGTAATAGAGCTTACGCAAAAAGCAGCAGAGAAAACCATGGATATGGTAGATGAAGCTGCGCCTATTGCGATGAATCTTGGTCAGGAAGCGAGTAGCTTACGCACCGAATGGGCACGATTGAAACGACGCGAAATGGATGCAGCTGAGTTTCGCCAACTCTATGAGCGGATGGATGGTTTTCTGGGCCAAATGGTTACCGGAACTGAGCAGCTCAGTAAAAATTTACAAGATATTGTTCTTGAGCAAGGCTTTCAGGATTTAACCGGGCAAGTATTAAAGCGAGTGATTGGGCTGATCAACGATGTTGAAAAAGATTTGGTAAGTCTTGTGCGTATTGCTGGCCAGGTTGAAGAAATTACCGGGCTCACCAGTGATAGTGAAACTGTCGCGCATGATATGGAAATCATGCAAAAACGGAAAACCGAGGCGGAAGGCCCACAAATTAATAAAGAGCGTGCAGATGTAGTGTCCGGCCAGGATGACGTTGATGATTTGTTATCGAGCCTTGGATTCTAAAAAAGCGATATACGCGAGGAATGTTGAATGAGTTTTGGTGACGACGAGGATATTCTCCAGGATTTTCTGGTAGAGGCGGGAGAAATCCTGGAGCGCCTCAGCCAGCAATTGGTTGATCTGGAGCAACGCCCTGAAGATAAAGACTTGCTCAATGCAATCTTTCGCGGTTTTCATACCGTAAAAGGTGGCGCAGGTTTTTTGGCGCTGACTCCTATGGTGGAGTGCTGTCACGTCACTGAAAATCTTTTCGATATTTTACGCAACGGCAAGCGCACAGTTACATCCGAATTAATGGATGTCGTGCTGCAAGCGTTGGATATGGTTAACCAACAATTTGAATTGGTGTCACAACGCGAAGAATTGCCACCAGTAGACCCTTCGCTGATTGCTGCGCTTGAGCGCTTGGTTTCCTGTGAAGATTTAAACGAAGCAGAGGCAGAAACTGCTGAAGTTTATGCAGAACCGCAAGTAGAAATTCCCGCTGCGACCGCAACAGAAGAGTCTGCCAGTGGTGATATTACCGATGCAGAATTTGAACAATTGTTGGATGCCATCGCCGGTGTAAACACTGCATCAGCGACACCTATGGCAGAAACAGCTGCACCCGTGGCAACAGCTACAGCAGCAAGTAGCGGCGACGAAATTTCAGAAGATGAATTTGAAGCGCTGCTCGATCAACTGCACGGTAAAGGCAAAGGCCCTGGTGTTCCCGATGCCAAAACGCCTGAAACTCCAGCAGTTGCCGCTCCAGCGTCTGTAGTAAGTGCAGGCGGTAGCGACGAAATTTCAGAAGATGAATTTGAAGCACTACTCGATCAGTTGCATGGAAAAGGTAATGGGCCTGGTGTTGCTGCTGCAGCTCCGGCTGTCTCCAACCCGGCACCTGCTCCTGCCGCGCCAAGTGCAAGTGGTGACTTGATTACCGATGACGAATTCGATGCACTGCTCGATCAATTGCACGGCAAAGGTAAAGGCCCTGGTATAAGTGCGCCTGCCGCAGCGGTTCCAGCAGCAGCGCCTCCACCGCCGGTTACTGCCACTAAACCTGCTGCAGAAAAAAAACCTGTAGCAGCAAAACCTGCGGCACCGGTAGCTGCTAAAAAAGTAGAAGCACCCAAAGCAGCTGCTCCTGCCGCTGCACCAGCGCCTGCTGCTGGTGAAAAAGATGCGCCTGTTGTAGAGACAACGGTACGTGTTGATACCCAGCGCCTTGATGACATCATGAACATGGTGGGTGAGCTGGTGTTGGTGCGCAATCGCCTTGTGCGCTTGGGGAATAGCTCAAGCAATGAAGCCTTGGTAAAAGCGGTTGCTAACCTTGATGTTGTGACTGCTGATTTGCAGACATCCGTCATGAAAACCCGTATGCAACCGATCAAAAAAGTATTTGGTCGTTTTCCTCGTGTAGTACGGGATTTGGCGCGAAGCTTGCGCAAAGAAATTAATCTTGAGTTGGTAGGTGAAGAAACCGACCTTGATAAAAATCTCGTAGAAGCACTTGCTGATCCTCTCGTGCATTTGGTGCGCAATTCAGTCGATCACGGTATCGAGTTTCCTGAGATACGTGAAGCAAATGGTAAGCCGCGTGTGGGGCAAGTCGTTTTGTCGGCAGAGCAGGAGGGGGATCACATCCTTTTGTCTATTAGCGACGACGGAGCAGGAATGGACCCTGTGAAGTTGCGTACCATCGCGGTTGAAAAAGGATTGTTTGATGAAGACACCGCGAATCGCTTGTCGGACACAGAGGCATACAATTTAATTTTTGCACCGGGCTTTTCCACCAAAAAAGAAATCTCCGATGTATCTGGCCGCGGTGTTGGGATGGATGTGGTGAAAACCAAAATCACCCAATTAAACGGCACGGTTGAAATTAAATCGGAATTAGGTAAAGGCACACGTTTTATTATTAAAGTGCCGCTAACCTTGGCCATTATGCCAACGCTGATGTTTATGTTGGGGCAACAAACATTTGCGTTCCCATTGGTCAGTGTGAATGAAATTTTCCATATGGATCTGACCAAGAGCCATATTGTCGATGGACAAGATTGCGTTGCCATTCGCGATCAGGCGATTCCGTTGTTTTATATGAAAGATTGGCTGGTAAAAAATGCTTATGGTGAGCGTCCTGACAATGCACATGTCGTGATTGTGACTGTTGGAACCCGACGTGTTGGCTTTGTGGTGGATCAATTGATCGGCCAGGAAGAAGTCGTTATAAAACCACTGGGAAAAATGTTGCAAGGTACGCCTGGTATGGCGGGCGCGACAATCACTGGTGATGGCACTATTGCGTTGATTTTGGATATCCCGAGTTTATTGCGCCGCTATGCCAAAGGCTCCGCGAGCTGGGGGCATAGTTAACAGCAGTGAGATTGCATTTGCAGGTTTGGCTGTTGTGTACCGAAAATTTTTATAGCAGTTTCGGCTGCGGAGTAAGTTAGATGCCTGTCCGGGTATTAGTGGTTGATGATTCCAATTTCTTTCAGCATCGATTGAAAGACATAATTAATGAGCACCCGGATTTAAAAGTCATCGGCATTGCCAGCAACGGGCGTGAAGCGGTGGAAAAGGCTGCAGAGCTTAAGCCCGACATTATTACCATGGATTTTGAAATGCCGGTGATGGATGGTGTCACCGCAATCAAACTGATCATGGCAAACCGCAAAGTGCCTATCTTGATGTTTTCATCGCTCACCTATGAAGGCGCGAAGGTAACATTAGATGCCTTGGCTGCAGGTGCTCTTGATTTTATCCCCAAAGATTTTGCCGAAGTATCGCGCAGTTCTGAATCACTCAAAAAGAAATTGCATGAGCGCTTGTTAACGCTGGCCGGTACAAGCGCACGTCAACCAATCGCGCAGCCAGATAGACCAGCTGAGAGCAAGCCTGCTATTTCACCTTCAACGATACGTTCTTCATCAGTTGTTTCTCCTACGCTTGGTGCTCGTCATCAGTCGCTCGTAGATGATGCAAAATCATCAGGGCAAGATACCTATCGTTTAAAAAAACAGCCTAAGTTATTGGTCATTGGTGCATCTACTGGCGGGCCGGTTGCTTTAGCGGAAGTGTTGGTGACCTTACCGGCAAATTTTCCGTTACCCATCGTGCTGGTGCAGCATATGCCTGAAAACTTCACCAAGGCGTTTGCTGAGCGTTTGAATAAACAGTGCAATATTAATGTTCGCGAAGCCGTTGATGGTGATCAATTACAATCGGGTTTGGCATTACTGGCACCGGGTGGCAAGCAGCTAATGCTGGATAAACGCAATGGCGGTTCTGTACGTGTGTTGCCTGATGATGAACGCGTGAACTATAAACCTTCGCTGGACATTACCTTTGGTTCTGCGGCCAATATTTATGGCGACAAAGTCTTGGGTGTGGTGCTAACGGGTATGGGGTCTGATGGTTGTAACGGCGCGCGATTATTAAAAGAAGCGGGGTCTGCACTCTGGTCTCAAGATGAAGCGAGTTGTGTCATTTACGGTATGCCGATGGCTGTTGCTCGTGCAGGGTTGACCGATAAAGTACTGAGTTTGAAAGACATAGGGCCGAGATTGGTGCGAGAGGTAATGTAATGGATCTGCTGAGCATTATCGGTGTCATCATCGCTTTCGCTGCAATTATTGGCGGAAATTTTTTAGAGGGCGGGGGGCTTGGGACCTTGGTAAATGGTCCCGCGGCTTTTATTGTTATTGGCGGTACTTTAGGGGCTGCCATGCTGCAAACATCAAAAAATAGTTTGCGGCGCGCCCTGAAAATTGTCAGCTGGGTATTTAAGCCGCCTTATGCGCCTTTTAAACAGGGAATACACAATATTGTTCGTTGGGCGACTGCCGCACGCAAAGATGGTCTTTTGGGCTTGGAAGAAATTTCTGAGCGTGAAAAAGATAAATTCGCAAAAAAAGGTCTGCAATTGTTAGTTGACGGTAATGAGCCGGAAGTTATTCGGCGAATTTTGGAAACAGACTTAATTGTGGATGAGCAGCGTGATTTTGACGCAATTAAATTTTATGAATCAATGGGTGGTTATGCACCTACCATTGGCATTATTGGTGCCGTGATGGGCTTGATTCACGTGATGAATAATCTTGCTGATCCCGCAACATTGGGGCCTGGGATTGCGATTGCGTTTGTGGCGACCATTTATGGTGTGGCACTAGCGAATCTGGTATTTATTCCTATCTCTAACAAACTGCGTATGTGCGTAAATGAAAACTCCCAATATCGGGAGTTGATCATTGAGGGGATTATCGCCATTGCCGATGGTGAAAATCCACGTTCAATTGAAATGAAGCTGAATGGTTATTTGCATCCTCATTGAAGGCAGAGGGGCAGCCTGCCACCTGTAACAGTTGTGATCTTATGGTACGTCGAAGACGGGAAGATGTTCACGTAAATCAAGAACGTTGGTTAATTTCTTATGCCGACTTCATTACGCTATTGTTCGCCTTTTTTGTGGTGATGTATTCCATTTCGCAAGTTAATGACAGCAAGTATCGCGTGTTATCCGATACTTTTATTGAAGCGTTCAATCAACCTACCGATACCAAAACTGACTCAACGCCGAGTGATCAAGCAACTCCAACCAGTGATAAGGTTGTCCCAATTGATTTAGGTGGAAGCACGGGTTCAGATACGAGCACCCATGAACAGAATGTCGATGTTGTGCAACAACCTGAGCAACCCGCACAGGCAGAGTCTGATTCGTCAGCAGAACCAATACAAACGAAAACGTCTGATGAATTGACGCAAATTTCTGATCTGGTAACTGAAAAATTCGCACCACTTATTAATGAGCAAATGATTCAGGTATCCAGTAATGAGTTGTGGCTGCAAATTGAGTTGAAAGACAGTATTTTGTTTTCATCAGGTAGTGCGGATACAAGCGAACAGGCGCAGCAGATTTTTGATGAAATAGCGCTGATATTAAAAAACTATTCAAACCCTGTTCAAGTGGAAGGCTTTACCGACAATATCCCCATTAAAAGCGCTAAGTATCCAACCAACTGGGAGCTATCCACTGCTCGTGCCAGCGCCATTGTGAAATATCTTGCAAACAAAGGTATTGCGCCTGAACGGTTATCAGCGGTGGGATACGGTGAATATCAGCCAGTTGCCAGTAATGAGACTGAGCAGGGGCGAGCGCAAAACCGTCGTGTGGCAATTATGGTGGCCAAACGCAAAATGGATCGCCCCAAAGCTAATTTGGCTCCAGTGCAATCTTCCTCTCAGGCTGCTGTCCCATAATTTGTATGTAGCGCCTATTTCCCTTTCCTTTTTTATCCGACATTACGCTCGCTTGCAGTTCCTGCTGGCTGGGTAATAATTAACATCCAGCCAATTAAAAATGAATGTGGTCTAATAGGCATAGACCTTGCTTTGGTCTGATTAATGTTAGAAGTGTCTGGTGTTTGACGCCAGCGAGGATTGGATCGTGCGTGTTTTGGCAATCGCAAACCAAAAGGGTGGAGTGGGTAAAACCACGACCAGCGTATCTCTCGGCGGCTTGATTGCTGCATCCGGGAAGCGAGTGCTATTACTTGATATAGATCCTCATGGTTCGTTAACGACCTACTTTCGTCAGGATCCTGACACCCAAACACTCAGCACCTATACGTTATTTCAGGAGCGCAAAGAACTCTCGAAGGATTCAGTTCGTCGTTTAATTGTGGAAACGGACTATCCCAATTTGCATTTAATTCCGTCTACTACTGCGCTGGCGACATTGGAGCGACAGGCAATAGGGCAAGATGGCATGGGGTTGGTGCTGAGCAAGGCGTTGGCGTATATCGCGGATGATTATGATTATGTGCTGATTGACACTCCCCCATTGCTGGGTGTGTTGATGGTAAACGCGTTGGCAGCGTGCCAGTATCTTGTCATTCCGGTGCAGACCGAATTCCTTGCACTCAAAGGTTTGGAGCGCATGGTCAATACACTGAATATGATGTCGCGTTCGCGAAAAAAGGCATTGGGCTATACGATTGTGCCGGTCATGTTTGATCGGCGTACACAGGCATCAGTAACCAGCTTACGCAGCATCCGTAATACCTATCCGGAACAGGCATGGCCTGGGCATATTCCGGTCGATACCCGTTTTCGCGATGCGAGTAAGGCAGGTGTACCACCGCATTTATTTGATCCTGGCGGCCGAGGTGTAGAGGCCTACACCTCCCTATGGCATTTTTTGGAAAAAGTGATACGCAGCGATGAGCTCAAATCAAACATTGAGCCGGTTTCAGTTGCCGGTAGATCAGGTGTTGTGTCGTGAGCAAATCTCCAGATGACATTATTAAAGCGCCAGATGATAGCCTGAACAGTTACTTTGATGACTTGCTCAGCGGTGGCGTTTTTGATGAACAGGGTATTTCTGATGCCCATTCAATGCCTGTGGCTGCGAATTCCGGTATGGCTCGGGTAGTTGCATTGCCGACTAAAAAAAAGGTGGATGAAAAACCAAAACGAACTGCGATCCGCCCCCAATTAAAACCTCAAAAATTGGTTAAAACCGATTTTGCCGAACCGGAATTAGTACAAAGCAACGAACAAAAGCTCAAGCTGGAAAAGCTATTACAATCGGCAAGAAGCCAATTATTGGTTGAGACGCCAGTTGCTGAAGTTGTTGCGCCTCAAGTACAAACTCAAACTGCTTTTATTAATGACCCCACCGAGATCCAGGAATGGGATATTGGGACTACAGTCACCGATACGCCAGTTATTCAACCTCCAGAGCAAGATGAAATTGCGGAGCATGAAGACCAGCTCGCACACTTCCAGATGGAAGGTTTGGAATGGCTTGAAAATGGCAGACCGCAATGGGCTCAATCACGGTTTGATGTGTTGCTATTCAAGGTGTCCGGGCTGACCTTGGCTGTACCGCTTATTTCTTTGGGGCAGATACAGCCATTAACCGATGAGCTAACCCCGCTATTTGGTCAGGCAGATTGGTTCATGGGGTTGCAGCCAACTCCCGCCGGCAAGATCCGCACTGTGAATACGGCTAAGTTCGTGATGCCCGAACGTTATGACCCTGCTTTTTTGGAAACTGCAAAGTACGTCATGTCGATTAATGGTGTACCTTGGGGATTGGCAGTAGATTCGGTCAATCAGCCGATTACTTTATTGCCTGAAGACGTAAAGTGGCGCGGAGATCGCAGCAAACGCCCTTGGCTTGCGGGTACTGTTAAAGATCACATGTGCGCGCTTCTGGATATTCCACGCATCGGCCAAATGCTGGTGGATGCTGACAAAAACTTTGTCCCTGGCTGAACAAAAGTGGCATAGGAAAAGTCATCGTCTATAGTTATAACGACATTTACCCGATTTGCCGCCCGCAGGAGGCGGCTTTAGAGGAATTAAAAGATGGCAACTGATGTAGCAAAGAATAAGAGTACTGATGATCCCGTGTTGCAGTGGGTAACGTTCCGTCTGGATGGTGAAACCTATGGCATTAATGTAATGCAGGTTCAGGAAGTGTTGCGTTATTCAGAAATCGCTCCTGTTCCTGGTGCTCCATCCTATGTGTTGGGCATTATCAATTTGCGTGGCAACGTAGTAACGGTAATCGACACGCGCCATCGTTTTAATCTTTCCAGTGGCGAAATTACGGATAACACCCGTATTGTTATTATTGAAACTGATCGCCATGTGATCGGTATTTTGGTTGATAGTGTTGCCGAGGTGGTTTATCTACGCCAATCTGAAATTGAGATGGCGCCGAATGTTGGCAATGAAGAAAGTGCGAAATTTATTCAGGGTGTTTGCCACAAAAACAACGAGTTGTTGATTTTGATTGACTTGAATAAACTTCTGACCAGCGAAGAATGGTCGGAACTGGAAGACGTTTAATCCCTAATGAATACCAGCCACGACTGATAACACCAGGCATCAGGAAATCTTCATGACAGTGTTGGAAATTGGTTTGTTGGCTTGTGCAATCGTCAGTGTCGTGGCATTGGTGTTCGCATTCATCAGTTTCAGGCGTGTGGGCAAACTGGCGAGTGAAAACGAAAAGCTCATCCAGAAACTGATGCGCGAAGTAGCTGCTTCAAGTAGCGGCTCTGTGGGTATGGGGCAGCGTTTGTTAGCGATGGAAAAACGCCTACAAGCTGCCAACACCCAAAAACCTGAAAAAATTGATTACTACAATGATGACGAGTTTCAGCCGTACTCCCAAGCTGCGCAAATGTTCAAAATGGGAATGGATTGTGATGAGGTTGCGCGGCGTTGTGGTTTGTCGCGAGCGGAGGCATCTCTGTTGGAGATGATGCAAAAATCCAGTCGATAATATCTTGCAAAAATATGTTGCTTTTATAAAAAAGGAGATCAGCTGATCTCCTTTTTTATTGGTAAAGACACTCTTCATTTATTAGGAATAGTGGAACGATTGTCCGCTAACACCGATTGAGTCATCACTTAATAAATACACATAAGCAGGCATTAAATCTTCTGCTGGTTTTACTGTTTCAGGATCTTCAGCCGGATAGGCAGCCGCACGCATAGCTGTGCGTGTCGCACCCGGGTTTATGCTATTTGCACGTATACGCGTAGCGCCTTCCAGTTCATCGTGCAGGGTTTGCATAAAGTTTTCAGCAGCTGCTTTTGATACTGAATAAGCTCCCCAAAAAGCACGGCCTTTGAATGCTACGCTTGAACTGGTAAATAAAATACTTGCATTTTCTGCGCGCTCTAACAGTGGTAAGAGAGCTTGGGTCATCATAAACGGTGAATTAACGTTGACCTGCATGCAGCGAAGCCATGCGCTAACAGAATAATTAGCGATTGGCGTGCGCTCGCCCAAATCGGCAGCATTGAATAGTAGGCCGTCAAGATGGCCAAATGTGTCTTCCAGTGCGTTGCACATGTCGTCGTAATCTTTTTCAACAGCACTTTCAAAATTTATTGGATAAATGGCGGGTTGCGGATAACCGGCTGCTTCTATTTCGTCATAAACCGACTCAAGTTTGGCCATCGTGCGACCACATAACACGACAGTTGCGCCACAGGCGGCAAAGGTTTTTGCTGCAGCTTTTCCTATGCCATCCCCGGCACCGGTAACTAAAATAATTTTGCCACTGAGTGCTTCTGGTTTAATGGTGTAGTTTGGTGGAATTTGCATGAAATTATCTTCAGTAGAAAAAGGAATACGGAAAAAGAGTGGAGTGTTTTAGCACTATAAATATGTTTGAATTATCGGCCAGATTTCATGTGCACTATTCACATAGTGGTCGGCATTCCAACTTAGAGGATTTTCATCTTTTTCAAGATAGCCGTAGGTAACGCCAATAGTGATGCAGCCTGCACTTTTTCCGCAGTCGATATCACGTTTGTGGTCGCCGATATAAATGATCTCTTGTGGTGTGCAACCCAATTGTGTGCTTGCCAGAAACAATTGTTCCGGGTCTGGTTTGGTGTTCCGCACATGGTCAGGGCATATCACGCTGGCTGGTGGTGGCTGCATATTCAAGTCGGCCATCAAAGGTAGTGTGTATGCGGCGGGTTTATTCGTGGCAATTCCCCATGCAATATTGTTGTTTGCCAGCGTTTGAATGAGTTCATTAATGCCGGGAAAAGGTTTGGTAAATACACTGTTGTGCATTAAATACAATTCCAGAAGGCGTTGGCGTAAGGGTTCAAACTGTGGATCGGTTTCTTCAATTGCGAATGCTAATTTAATTAATGCTTTGGATCCGTTAGATACGCCTGCGCGGATGATGTCATCAGCAAGGGTAGGGCGTTGTTGTTCTTTTAAGAGTTGATTCACTACGACCACAAAATCAGGAGCGGTATCTAGTAACGTGCCATCCAGGTCAAACATTACTGCATGAATAGAGCGGGGCATTATTGTTCAACCTTTTTTGCGTGCAATAAGTAATTTACGCTTACGTCGTTGGGATTGAGTTTGTAGAGTTTGGTGAGTGGGTTGTAGGTCATGCCTGTCATGGATTGCAATTCCAATCCTGCATCACGTAACCATTTGGCGAGTTCAGAAGGACGAATAAATTTGCTGTATTCGTGAGTGCCTTTAGGAAGAAGTTTTAAAACGTATTCCGCTCCCAATATGGCAAAGGCATAAGATTTTGGATTGCGATTTATAGTTGAGAAATACACATCTCCGCCTGCTTTTACTAGAGTCGCGCAGGCTTTCACTACTGATGCAGGATCAGGTACGTGTTCCAGCATTTCCATGCAAGTAACAATATCAAACGCCTCCGGCATTTGCGCGGCTTTATCTTCAGCTGTTATTTGCTCATAGGTTAATTCGACCCCTGCCTCTAGGGCATGCAAGCGTGCGACAGATAAAGGGGCTTCCCCCATATCTATACCAGTCACAAATGCGCCTCGCTGTGCTAGTGACTCTGCAAGGATGCCACCTCCGCAACCCACATCAATCACTTTTTTTTGAGCGACAGGTGAGCGTTCATCAATATAATTTGCTCTTAGCGGATTAATATCGTGCAAGGGTTTGAATTCGCTGTTTTTATCCCACCAGCGACTGGCGAGAGCTTCAAATTTTGCAATTTCAGCAGAGTCGACGTTAGCCATAAATAAATCTCTTGTGGTGATTTGTAGGTTAGTGTGTGGCAATTTGTTTTCGCCACCAATTGGCTTTGCCTAAAATTTCGCGTTCGTCCAACGTTTGTAATTGACCCGCAGATAATAACGCTTTGCCAGCAACCCACACGTGACTGACGCATTGCCCTGAGTGGGTATAAATTAATTGTGATGCGGGGTTGTAAAGTGGCTGCATGCTTAAGTTGCTTAAATCGATGGCGGTAATATCGGCTGCCTTTCCTGTCTCAAGACTTCCAGTCTTTTCATCCAGCCCCAGGGCTTTTGCCCCATTCAAGGTAGCCATGCGCAGTGCAGCGTGAGCACTCAGGGCAGTTGCATCATTCGCAACTGCTTTGGCTAATAGAGCAGCTGTTTTTAATTCGCTAAATAAATCCAGATCATTGTTGCTGGCGGCACCATCAGTTCCTATTGCAACATTAATCCCCGCTTGAAGCAGTTTGTTCACAGGGCAAAAACCGCTGGCCAATTTCAAATTTGATTCGGGGCAGTGAATGACGTGTGCACCTGTTTGTTGAAGAGTGGCGATATCGTTATCAGAAATCTGGGTCATATGCACACATTGAGTGAGCGGCGAGAGCAACCCGAGATCCATCAAGCGCTGTATCGGTCTTTTGCCATATTGTTTTAGCGATTCCTCTATTTCAAACGCTGTTTCATGCAGATGAATCTGCACCGGCATATCCATCTCTTGTGCGAGTACCGCGATTTTCCGTAGCGGTTCATCTGACACCGTATAAGGGGCGTGAGGACCAAACGCGATATGGACTAAAGGATTTCCGCGTAGGTTGTCGTGCAGTACAAGGCCTTTGCTGAAGTAATCATCTGAATCTATGCCGCCTGCGGTGGCGAAATCAAAAATAGGGAAACTGATTTGGCTGCGCATTTTGGCATCCAGGCATGCTTGTGCAGCTTGCTCTGGGTGGAAATACATATCAGCAAAGCAAGTTGTGCCGGTTTTGATCATCTCTGCCATTGCTAGCATTGTTCCATCCCGCACAAACTCTTCGCTAACCCAGCGATTTTCCGTTGGCCAAATATGATCGTTAAGCCAGGTGTGTAAGGGGTGATCATCTGCATAGCCGCGCAACAGGCTCATGGCTGCATGTCCATGCGTATTAATGAGCCCGGGTATCAATACATGATTGTCCAATGTTATGGTTTCATGAGTAGTGAACCGGCGCTCGGCTTCATCGTTGGGAACAATCGCAATGATTTTTCCTTGATGAATGGCAAGTGCACAATGCTCTAGCAAGCGATTCTCCGGTACAACCGGGATAATCCAGCGCGCTTTAATGATCAGGTCGATTGTGTCGGGTGTTGAGATAGGCATCTGCATAGCAAATCGCTGTAAGGTCACTCGAAAAGGGGGCTCAGTATACTGCAAAGCCGGTTATCGGCCATGATTGGATTGAAGCAGGTTTCTCGCCAAACAATACAAAAAATGCCTGTAAATTCACCAGCATAGCCCTCCTCAAAGTGCCTATCTTGCAGAAATTGTGCTACCATCGCGCCCCTGAATTGTCCGTCAGGCGCATTTTTAGTCAACCCGCTAGTAGGGTAGCCATATTGCTCTTGAGCGGCCAGCGCGCCAGATAAACGCTTTGCGCTGTTTACCTTGGTATCGCCTCATCAAAAACAGGTTTTTTAAGCCCCTAGCTTTAATATAAGAAAGGAAAGCTGTATTCCCATGGTCGAATTCGCCAAAGAAATTTCACCGGTAAGTATCGAAGACGAACTTAAGCAGTCGTATCTTGATTACGCGATGAGCGTAATTGTCGGACGTGCTTTGCCTGATGTCCGCGATGGATTAAAGCCTGTACACCGTCGTGTGCTCTTCGCAATGAGCGAGCTGAATAACGACTGGAATAAGCCATACAAAAAATCTGCCCGTGTGGTAGGTGACGTAATCGGTAAATATCACCCACACGGTGACTCTGCTGTATACGACACTATTGTCCGTATGGCTCAGCCGTTCTCGCTTCGTTACATGCTGGTGGATGGTCAGGGTAACTTCGGTTCGATTGATGGCGATAACGCTGCAGCTATGCGTTATACCGAAATCCGTATGGCCAAAATCGCCCATGATTTGCTGGCTGATCTCGACAAGGAAACTGTAGATTTCGTGCCTAACTATGACGGCACTGAGCAAATTCCGGCAGTACTGCCTACCCGTATTCCCAACCTGTTAATCAACGGTTCTTCCGGTATTGCCGTAGGTATGGCAACCAACATTCCTCCGCACAATCTAAAGGAAGTGGTGCAGGGTTGTTTGGCGGTTGTTGATAATCCGGACATCACCATTGATGAGTTGATGGAATTTATTCCTGGCCCGGATTTCCCTACAGGTGCCATCATCAATGGCCGTGCTGGAATCGTAGAAGCGTATCGTACGGGGCGTGGCCGTGTAGTGATGCGCGCTAAAGCCGACATTGAGCGCGATGACAAGTCTGGTCGCGAAACCATTATTGTTACTGAAATTCCATACCAGGTTAACAAAGCCAAATTAATTGAGCGCATTGCCGAGCTGGTTAAAGAAAAGAAAATCGAAGGTATCAGCGAATTGCGTGATGAGTCTGACAAAGACGGCATGCGCATTGTTATCGAAGTTAAAAAAACCGAATCGGGCGATGTGCTGCTGAACAATTTGTTCGCGCAAACACAATTACAAACTACGTTCGGTGTAAACATTGTTGCGCTGGATGATGGACAGCCAAAAATTCTGAATTTGAAAGAATTGCTGGAAGCCTTTATCAAGCACCGTCGCGAAGTTGTCACTCGCCGTACTGTGTATTTACTGCGTAAAGCGCGTGAGCGCGGCCATATTCTGGAAGGCTGGGCCGTTGCTATTTCCAGCATCGATGAAGTAATCGAGCTGATCAAACGCTCTGCGTCTCCAGCCGAAGCAAAAGAAGGTTTGATTTCTCGTGGCTGGGATGCGAGTGCAATGACTCCATTCGTTGAGCGCGCAGGTAAAGATGCGTGTCGCCCTGAAGATCTCGGTCCTGAATTCGGCATTCGCGATGGCAAATATTATTTGTCTGCTGAGCAAGCACAGGCCATTCTGGATTTACGTTTGCATCGCCTCACTGGCATGGAACACGACAAAATTCTTGCTGAGTATGAAGAGAAGCTGGCGCAAATCGCTGAATTCTTGGAAATCCTTGGTAATGCAGTGCGTTTGATGGAAGTGATTCGTGAAGAGTTGGCTCAGGTTATTGCTGACTATGGCGATGCGCGCCGCACGGAAATTATTGCTTCTACTTTAGATTTAACCACTGAAGATTTGATTAATGAAGAAGATCGTGTGGTGACTATTTCCCATGGCGGTTACGCGAAGAGCCAACCGCTAGCTGATTATCAGGCGCAACGTCGCGGTGGTATGGGTAAATCTGCAACTGCAGTGAAAGATGAAGATTATGTCCAGCATTTGTTAATTGCCAGTACGCATGACACAGTGTTGTTGTTTACCAACGCCGGTAAAGTGTACTGGTTAAAAGTTTACATGATTCCCGTTGCAGGTCGTCAGGCACGCGGTCGTCCAGTAGTGAATTTGTTACCGTTGGAAGAAGGTGAACACATTACATCGATTCTGCCGGTGAAATCTTACGATGATGATCATTTTATTTTCATGGCGACCGCAAATGGTACTGTGAAGAAAACCGCACTTACGCAATTCTCGCGCCCACGTAGTGTTGGTTTGCGCGCGATTGAATTGGATGAGGGTGATACCTTGGTGGGTACCGCAATTACCAATGGCGCGTCTGATGTGATTCTTTTCTCCAGTTCAGGTAAAGCTGCTCGTTTCCGTGAGTCACAAGTGCGTGCAATGGGGCGTACGTCGCGCGGTGTCCGCGGTATTCGTCTGGCAGAAGGTCAACGTGTGGTCAGTATGGTAATTCCACTGGCTGGTGGGCAGGTGCTGACTGTCAGCGAAAATGGTTACGGCAAACGCACGGAAGTAGGTGAATTCCCAGCTAAAGGTCGCGGTTCGCAGGGTGTTATCGGTATGCAAACTACCGAGCGAAATGGTCAGTTGGTTGGCGCAGTACAGGTATTTGATGGTGAGGAAATTATGTTGATTTCTGACCAGGGAACTATGGTCCGCACTCGTGTCGATGAGGTTTCAGTATTGAGCCGTAACACTCAAGGTGTTCGCTTAATCAAGTTAAAAGATGGTGAACGTATGCAGGGCCTTGAGCGCATTGAAGAAAGCGCTGATGAAAATGCCAAGCGCGAATTGGCCAATGCGGAAGGTGGCGAAATCGAAGAGTTGCCAGATGATGTAGCCGCAGAAGATTCTGTTGGCGAAGAATCTTCTGACGAATAATCAAACGAGGCGATTATTCATGTCATCCGAACAAGCTGAATCTGCAAAGTTACTGGAATTGCGCAACAAAATTGATGCGATTGATGAAGAGATCGGGCGCTTGATTTCTGCGCGTGCTGAATGTGCACAACAGGTTGCCGAGGTTAAAAAGGCAAGCTTGCCAGAAGATGCAAAAGTGTTGTTTTATCGCCCTGAGCGCGAAGCTCAAGTATTACGCAAAGCAATGGAACGCAATAACGGGCCATTGAGCAACGAAGAAATGGCTCGTCTGTTTCGTGAAATTATGTCGGCCTGCCTAGCGTTAGAAAACCCTATAAAAGTTGCCTATCTTGGCCCTGAAGGAACTTTTACCCAACAGGCATCGTTAAAGCACTTCGGGCACTCAGCACTGGTAATGCCATTTGCGGCTATTGATGAGGTTTTTCGTGAGGTTGAGGCTGGTGCAGTAAACTATGGCGTTGTACCTGTAGAAAACTCAACAGAAGGTGTAGTGAATCATACGCTCGATAATTTTATGGGATCAAACCTGAAAATTTGTGGTGAAGTCGAATTGCGCATTCACCATAATTTAATGGTTTCGGATGTTACTAATGTTAATAGTATTTCGCGCATCTATTCGCACTCTCAATCTTTGGCGCAATGCCGTAAGTGGTTGGATGCACATTATCCAAAAGCAGAGCGTATAGCTGTCAGTAGTAATGCAGAAGCTGCCAAGCGCCTCAAGGGAGAATGGAATGCAGCAGCAATTGCTGGCTCAATGGCCGCTGATTTATATGGTTTGAAAATAATTGCAGAAAAAATTGAAGACCAACCAGATAACTCAACACGTTTTCTTATTATAGGCAAGCAAGCTGTCCCACCAAGTGGTATTGATAAAACATCGATTGTTGTTGCAACACGCAATGAGCCCGGTGCCTTACACAATCTACTGGAGCCATTCCATCGTCACAATATTGATTTAACCCGTGTAGAGACAAGACCATCTCGTACTGGTGTTTGGAATTATGTGTTTTTCATTGATTTTGTTGGTCATGTCGATGAGCCTTTAATCAGTGATTTAATGAAAGAGGTCGCCACGCGTTGCGCAGATCTTAAATTACTTGGCTCCTACCCAAAAGCGGTGTTGTAATTCGTTATGGCGCAACCATTAATCAATAAATTTGTTGTTGTTGGGATCGGCTTGATTGGCGGCAGTCTTGCAACAGGTTTGAAAGCGCGGGGTGCCTGTGCTGAAGTGATAGGAGTTGCGCGTAAAGCGGAAACTTGCGCAGAGGCAATAGCTCGTGGTGTGGTTGACAGGGCTTGCACATCACTAGCGGAAATTGCAGGTGAGTTGACTAAGGGCGATGTTATTTTTATTGCTGTGCCCACGCTCTCAGTGACTTCTGTGTTGGAAGAGGTTAAATCGAATATTTCTAGTGATATCACTATTACCGATGGCGCTAGTGTGAAGGGTAGTGTGCGCGAAGCTGCGCAAGCGGTATTTGGATTTGTGCCAGAACAATTTGTGTTAGGTCATCCTATCGCTGGATCAGAGAAAAGTGGTGTAACTGCTGCCAACCCCAATCTCTACGAACGTCACCGCGTTATATTGACTCCTCTGGAATCTACAGCTCGGTATCACTTCAATCTTGTTGAATCCATGTGGCAAGCTGTTGGCGCTGAAGTGCTTTCTATGTCAGTTGAGGAACATGATGAAGTGCTTGGTGCTACATCACATCTCCCGCATGTAATTGCTTATTCGCTGGTTGATACGCTTGCGCAAGATATCAAAAACCCTAACATTTTTCGTTATGCCGCTGGTGGTTTCCGCGATTTCACGCGAATTGCATCAAGCGATCCGGTTATGTGGCATGACATTATGCGCGCAAATAAAGTTGCTATTCTGCAGTCAATGGATTTGTTTATTAATAATCTGACCCGATTACGTAGCAGCATCGAAAATGAAGATAGTGAATCGTTGCTGACCGTTTTTAGTCGGGCAAAAGAAGCGCGTGATGAGTTTACTCGTTTGCTGGCAGCTCGCCATTCCGTTTCGAAAGAAGATTGATAGACAAAGAGGCCAAACTTAAAGGAATAACCTTAGAAACTTTTGGTTATTAACCTATGTGTATTAGCCATATATAATCACTGTCGTTTTTTCAACACATTGTATGGCTGTTAACCGTACTTAAATCTGGTAATTACTGAATGTCAAACTATACCTTGACTCATCTCAAGCAGCTCGAAGCTGAGAGTATTCATATCATCCGTGAAGTGGCGGCTGAATTTGATAATCCTGTGATGTTGTATTCTATTGGTAAAGACTCTGCTGTCATGATGCATCTCACCATGAAAGCCTTCTATCCCGGTAAGCCTCCGTTTCCGCTAATGCATGTTGACACAACATGGAAATTCCGTGAAATGATTGAGTTTCGCGATCAGCGTGTAAAAGAGCTCGGCTGGGATTTGATTGTTCATATCAACCAGGAAGGTGTGGAGATGGGCGTTGGTCCTTTTACGCATGGTAGTGCCAAACACACCGACATAATGAAAACCCAGGCGCTCAAGCAAGCGTTAAATAAGTACGGATTTGACGCCGCTTTTGGCGGTGCTCGTCGCGACGAAGAAAAGTCACGTGCAAAAGAACGTGTTTATTCTTTTCGTGATAAAAACCATCGCTGGGACCCAAAAAATCAACGTCCCGAGCTGTGGAATATTTATAACGGTCGCGTAGATAAAGGAGAAAGCATTCGGGTTTTTCCCTTGTCCAACTGGACTGAATTAGATATTTGGCAATACATTCATTTGGAAAATATCCCTATTGTTCCTTTGTACTTTGCAGCCAAGCGTCCTGTTGTGGAGCGCGATGGCGTGATGATCATGGTTGATGATGATCGCATGCCCATCGGACCTGATGATAAAGTTGAGGAAAAGATGGTTCGATTCCGTACATTGGGTTGTTACCCACTGACGGGAGCTGTTGAGTCGGAAGCAACTACGCTACCTGAAATTATTCAGGAAATGTTGCTAACTACAACATCTGAGCGCCAAGGGCGAGTGATTGATCATGACAGTTCCGGTTCAATGGAAAAGAAAAAGCAAGAAGGCTATTTCTAATTCTCCGATACGCTTGATTAAATTTTACTGATTGTGAAGAGAACCTTATGAGTCATCAGTCCGAATTAATTGCGCAAGATATTAATGCGTATCTTGCTCAGCATGAACAAAAAGAATTGTTGCGTTTTTTAACATGTGGCAGTGTCGATGATGGAAAAAGCACGCTGATTGGTCGTCTGCTACATGACTCTAAAATGATTTACGAAGATCAGTTGGATGCTATCCGCTCAGATAGTGTTAAGCATGGCACGACTGGCGAAAAAATAGATTTGGCACTCTTGGTTGATGGTCTTCAAGCAGAGCGCGAACAAGGCATTACTATCGATGTTGCGTACCGTTATTTTTCCACAGCAAAGCGCAAATTTATTATTGCTGATACCCCTGGTCATGAGCAGTACACGCGCAACATGGCGACAGGCGCTTCAACCTGTGATCTCGCAATTATCTTGATTGATGCTCGCTACGGCGTTGTCACTCAAACTCGTCGCCATAGTTATATAGCCTCTTTACTTGGTATTAAGCATATTGTTGTTGCTGTGAACAAAATGGATTTACTTGGTTTTGATCAGACTGTTTTTGAAAAAATTAAGCAGGACTATCTTCAATTCGCAGATAAGTTAGGAATGAGCAATGTTATGTTCGTTCCAATTTCGGCGTTGGATGGCGATAACGTGGTAAACCGCTCAGAGCGATCGCCGTGGTATTCTGGTCAGACCTTGATGGAAATTTTTGAGACTGTGCCAATCTCAGGCGACAAAAATTTTGCCGATTTTCGTTTCCCCGTACAGTATGTGAATCGTCCAAATCTTGATTTTCGTGGTTTTTGTGGAAATGTTGCATCGGGAGTTGTAAAGGTTGGTGATGAGGTTCGGGTATTGCCATCGGGCAAAACTAGCCATGTAAAATCAATTGTGACTTATGATGGTGAATTGCAAGAAGCATTTACGGGCCAAGCAATTACACTCACATTAACATCCGAAGTTGATGTTAGTCGCGGAGATGTGCTTGTACTTGCTAAAGATGCTGTGCCTCAATCTAATCACCTGAAAGCGCATGTTGTATGGATGGCAGAAAAAGCGGTGCACGCAGGCAGTGAATATTTATTTAAGTTTGCCAGTAAATTGGTGAGTGGTGCCTTTGAAAAAATTGATTATCGTATCGATGTAAATACACAAGAGCACTCTACGGTAAATCAGCTGCAATTAAATGATATTGCCGTTGTTGATTTATTACTGACTCAGCCTGTTGTTGCGGATCAGTACAGCCATAACCGTGCTACTGGTGCTTTTATTGTAATTGATAGATTGACTAATATTACGGTTGGTGCAGGTATGGTTATTGAGCAATTGGATACCAAGGCTTCCAATCTGCCTAATAATTACAGTGAGTTTGAAATAGAGTTAAATGCATTGATAAGAAAACATTTCCCGCACTGGAATGCAGTGGATCTCAAAATACTATTGAGTAAGTAATTTAAAAGCCCCGAAATCATCGGGGCTTTTTTTTGGCGCATTTTTTTGTAAGTAATATCGCACATCAAACATAGCAATTCTCTCCTGTTTGATACTGATGCTCTCCTTTTAAGATGCTTGGGCATGCACTGGACTTGTGTGTGCTTATCTAACATTTTTAAGGAGTTATAAATGAAGTACGTTCTCGCATTATTTTCTATTGTTATGTTGTCTTTTGGTTCGTTCTCGCTCGCGTTCGCTGCAGAGCCTTCTGTAGTAAAAGAGTCAACTGCTAAAGAAGCAGTAGTAATCCCTCAATCAGCGGTGAATATTAATACTGCTGACGTTCAAGAGCTGACCAAGCTTAAAGGGGTTGGAGAGAAGAAGGCGGAAGCAATTGTGGCATGGCGCAAGGCAAATGGTGACTTCAAGTCGGTAGAGCAATTGTTGGAGGTTAAAGGGATTGGCGAGGCGACTTTAGCTGCAAATCGTGAAAATATCCGTATTTAAGCAAGTGTTGGTGCCTTAGGATGGTGCCAACGAATGAATTTTATGAGGATTTTTGTTTTAATGAGAGCCTGGGTTTAATGACCCGGGCTTTCTTTTTTGTGAGGTCAATAAATGTCCACCTTGGATCCCCGTATTGTTGTTGCTATGGACTTTGATAACGCTGAGCAATGTCTTCTGATGGCAAAACGCTTATCTCCTCGGTATTGTCGTTTAAAGGTAGGTAAGGAGCTTTTCACCGCGTGCGGCCCAAAAATTGTTGAGCAATTAATGGGGCTAGGATTTGAAATTTTTCTTGATCTGAAGTTTCACGATATCCCTAATACAACAAGTAAAGCAATAAAAGCGGCAGCTGAATTGGGGGTTTGGATGGTTAACGTACATGCGTCAGGCGGCGAGCGCATGATGCTTGCTGCCCGTAATGCTTTAGAGCAATCAACAGGTAACCGTCCTTTATTGATCGCAGTTACAGTGTTAACCAGTATGGAAGCAATCGATTTATCTGCTGTAGGCATTAATCAGAATCCTGATGAGCAGGTGATGCGTTTGGCAAAATTGACCTATTCATGTGGTCTTGATGGAATTGTCTGCTCTGCGCAGGAGGCAAGGTTGATGCGGGCAGAGTTCGGTAATGACTTTTGTTTGGTGACGCCCGGGATTCGATTAGAGTCTTCTGTTGCTGACGATCAGCGCCGCACATTAACGCCTGCTGCTGCTATCGCTGCAGGGAGTAGTTACCTGGTAATTGGGCGTCCTATTACCCAATCTCTGGATCCTGTCGCTACATGCCAATCCATTCTTCAATCCCTTGTTTGATGCCATGAGCTATTAATAAGTAAGGTTATTGTTATGAAAAAACCTGTACCAGTCGTTATCACAATCGATGGTCCAAGTGGCTCAGGTAAAGGCACTCTTAGTCAGATGCTTGCTCGGCATCTTGGGTACCATTTGCTGGATAGTGGTGCGCTTTACCGCCTTGTTGCACTGGCGGCGATAAAAAAAAATATAGACTTATCGAATGAATTAGCGGTAACTCAGGTTGCAATGGGTCTGGATGTAAAATTTAGCCTCGATGAGAGCGAGTCGGCGCGAATTTTGCTAGAGGGAGTAGAAGTTACAGATGCAATACGTGCTGAGTCAGTCAGTATGGGAGCATCCCAAATAGCTGCTTATCCTGAGGTAAGAGCTGCATTGTTGGAGCGCCAGCGCGCATTTGCTATCGCGCCAGGCCTTGTTGCGGATGGGCGTGATATGGGAACCACTGTTTTTCCTGAGGCGCAGACGAAATTGTTCTTGACCGCAAGTGCGGAAGCGCGCGCTGAGCGCCGCTGCAAGCAATTATTGGCCAAGGGAATATCGGTTGATATTGCTGAGCTAATTAAAGATATTCGTGAGCGAGATCAACGTGATTCGACGAGAGTGGTTTCTCCTTTAAAGCCTGCCGATTCAGCGATAATAATTGATAGTACCACCATGAGCATTGAAGAGGTGTTTTCCCGTATGTTGGCCGCTATCAACTAAACAAAGAGTTTGTCAAAAAATGGTAAGGAAAATCCGCTAGGTTCATTAGCGTTATAGATAACAACATAATTAAACACGAGAACATCGGGCTAAACGTTATTATCAACACAAGATGGGATTACAGTATGACTCTAACTTGCTTTAAAGCCTATGATATTCGCGGAAAATTGGGAGACGAACTCAATGAAGATGTTGCTTATAGAATTGGCCGGGCTTATGCGCAATTTTTACAACCTAAGAGTGTAGTCGTGGGTGGAGATGTACGCCTGACAAGCAAAGCGTTGAAAGTTGCTTTAAGTAATGGTTTGCGAGACGAAGGGGTTGATGTTATTGATATTGGTATGACAGGAACGGAGGAGATTTATTTTGCTACCAGCCATCTAAAAACAGATGGAGGGATAGAGATAACAGCAAGTCATAACCCTATTGATTACAACGGAATGAAGCTGGTGCGAGCAAACTCCAAACCTATCAGCGGAGACACTGGGTTAAACGATATTAAGCGTTTGGCAGAAGAAAATAATTTTTCTCCTGTGAATTTTTCTTCTCGCGGTAGTATTCGTGAAGTGAATATTCTTGAAGCGTATGTGCAACACTTGGTTTCTTATGTTGATGTTTCTCAATTAAAACCTCTGAAGTTGGTTGTGAATGCCGGCAATGGTGCCGCTGGTCATGTTATCGATGCAATAGAAAAGCATCTTCCATTTGAATTTATTAAAATCAACCACGAGCCGGATGGCTCGTTTCCAAATGGTATTCCCAATCCGTTGCTAGTTGAAAATCGTGCCTCTACGACAGAGGCAGTTATTGCTCATAAGGCAGATATGGGTATTGCATGGGATGGAGATTTTGATCGTTGCTTCTTGTTTGATGAAACTGGAGCTTTCACGGAAGGGTATTATATCGTAGGGCTTTTGGCTGAAGCGTTTTTGTTAAAAAATCCCGGGGCTAAAATTATTCATGACCCGCGTTTGACGTGGAATACTTTAGATATCGCGCAAAAAAATGGTGGTTATGCGATACAGTCAAAAACTGGGCACGCTTTTATTAAGGAGCGTATGCGTGAAGAGGATGCTGTCTATGGCGGTGAGATGAGTGCGCATCATTACTTCAGAGATTTTTTTTACTGTGATAGCGGAATGATTCCTTGGCTATTAGTTTGTGAGTTGCTTTCCAGAAAGCAAGAAAAATTGTCTCGTTTGCTTGAAGACCGAATCGCTAAATTTCCGTCTCCGGGTGAAATTAATAGTCATGTAGCCGACCCAAAAACAGCGATTGATAAGGTTTTTGATCGGTATGTAAATTTTGCAAAAGCAATTGATAAAACTGACGGAATCAGTCTTGAGTTCGACGAGTGGCGGTTTAATTTACGAATGTCCAATACCGAGCCGGTAGTTCGTTTAAATTTAGAGAGTCGCAATAGTCCGGATTTGTTGAGCCAAAAAACAAAAGAAATTTTGACGTTACTCAATAGCTAAAATAAAAACTTTAAAGGTGTAATTATGCAAGTTAAAAAAGCAGTTATTCCGGTTGCGGGTCTTGGAACTCGTATGCTCCCTGCAACTAAAGCGATTCCCAAAGAAATGCTCCCTGTTGTCGATAAGCCTCTAATTCAATATGTAATTGAAGAAGCTGCAGCCGCTGGCATTAAAGAAATTGTTTTGGTGACGCATGCCAGTAAAAACGCAATTGAAAATCATTTCGATACCAGTTTTGAGCTGGAGGCTCAACTTGAATCCCGGTTAAAGCGCTCATTACTTGCGGAGGTGCGATCTATAACACCTTCTGGTCTAACTGTGATTTCTGTGCGCCAAGCTGAAGCAAAAGGTTTGGGGCATGCCATTCTTTGTGCAAAATCTGTTGTGGGTGATGAGCCATTTGCAGTATTGCTCCCCGATGTGATTGTTGATAATGCTGAGTGCAATCTGCGACAAGAGAATCTTGCAGGAATGACAAAACGATTTGAAGAAACCGGAAATAGTCAAATTTTGGTTGAACAGGTTCCACAAGAGCAAGTCGATAAATACGGTGTTGTGGATTGTGCAGGCGTGGAAATTCCAGTTGGGAAAACAGCCAAAATTAATGCAATGGTAGAAAAACCTCCTGTAGATGAGGCTCCTTCGAATATGGCTATCGTTGGACGTTATGTTTTGTCAAAGACGGTATGGGATTTGTTAGCTAAAACTATGCCTGGTGCTGGTGGTGAGATACAACTAACGGATGCGCTTGATGCATTGCTTGCTCAAGAAGTAGTTGAAGCATATCAATTAGTTGGTCGTAGTCACGATTGTGGAACGAAAATTGGATATTTAATGGCAAATGTTATTTATGGCGAGCGGCATCCAGAGATAGGTAAAGCTTTCAAGGCATTTATGGATGCGCGCTAATCCAATAGATTCCAATCTTCTGGATTGGATGCAATAAAGTCTTATATGCTCGTCTGTTTCGGTAGTTTCGGAATTCACACTTTCATAAGGAGTAGTAATTGATTATTCCAGTAATATTGGCTGGTGGTTCGGGGACTCGCCTTTGGCCTTTGTCTCGCAAGCATTATCCTAAACAGCTATTAAAGCTGTTTGGCGATAAAACGATGTTGCAGCAGACTCTATTGCGTCTTCATGGTGTCCCCAATCTGGCTCCTCCAATTGTTGTTTGCAATGAAGAGCATAGATTCATGGTTGCCGAACAATTGCATGAAATTGGGCAAAAAAAGTCATCTATTATTTTGGAACCGATAGCTCGTAATACGGCTCCGGCTCTTGCTCTTGCGGCAATTCATGCGCGCGCAGTAGGAGATAATCCCATTCTGCTGGTGTTATCTGCTGATCACATGATTAAAGATGTTGACGTTTTCCAAATTGCTTTATCGAAGGCAATAGAAGCTGCAAATCTTGGGTGCCTCGCAACTTTTGGTGTGATGCCCACCAGGCCAGAGACAGGCTATGGGTATATTAAAACAGATAACGTTTCTAGTTCCGGTGACTTCTTTCCGGTGGCTCAGTTTGTGGAGAAGCCGGACTTAACAACTGCAGAAAAATATCTCTCAGAGGGTTGTTATTATTGGAATAGCGGCATGTTTGTATTTCAAACAAATGTGTTTTTACAAGAGCTGCAAGCTCAAAGTCCCGACGTTGTAGTTGCTGCAGAGCAAGCTAAGGTTTGGGCTGTTCAGGATTTGGATTTTATCCGAGTTGATAAAGAGTCTTTTGCTCATGCGCCGAATATTTCCATTGATTATGCTTTGATGGAAAAAAGTAAAAATGTCGTTTGTGTTCCTCTGGCTGCTGGTTGGAGTGATGTAGGTGATTGGAAGTCATTCTGGGATCTTTCGGATAAAGATGATGCAGGAAATAGTTTAATTGGGGATAGTATTGATATCAACTCAACTAATACCTTGGTCTTTTCTCAAGATAAATTGGTGGCCACTTTGGGTGTTAATAATTTAATGATTATTAACACGCCTGATGCAGTGTTAGTCGCTGATAAATCTCAGGCTCAGCAGGTAAAGTCTATTATCACTCAAATAGAAAAACAAAATCGTTCCGAGCATTTGCAGCACCGAGAAATTTATCGACCTTGGGGTTGTTATGATGCGATCGATTCTGGTGATCGATATCAGGTCAATCGGATAAGGGTAAAACCTGGTGGGAGCTTGTCATTACAAATTCATCACCATAGGGCAGAGCACTGGATTGTGGTAAAAGGAACTGCTTTGGTTCAAAAAGGCGATGAAACTATTTTGCTCTCAGAAAATGAGTCCACTTATATCCCTGTTGGCACAAAACATAGATTAAGTAATCCGGGGAAAATACCCTTAGAAATAATTGAGGTTCAGTCAGGGCCGTATCTACTGGAAGACGATGTTGTTCGCTATGAAGACAGTTATGGGCGCTCTTAAATATTTTAAAAGGCTAGGGAGTTTCTAATGAAAGTTACTGTATTTGGGACTGGCTATGTTGGTTTGGTAACCGGCGCTTGTTTGGCTGATGTAGGGCATGATGTGTTGTGCGTAGACATTGACCAGAGAAAAGTGGATAACCTTAATGTAGGTATAATTCCAATATATGAACCGGGATTGGAATCGATTGTTAAGCAGGCTGTGCAGAATGGACTTCTAAATTTTACGACTAATATGGATAAAGCGGTTCAGCATGGTGAGCTGCAATTTATTGCTGTCGGAACCCCATCGGGTGAAGATGGTTCGGCTGATCTTCAGTATGTGGTTGCAGTTGCAAAAACTATCGGCCAACGAATAACTGATTATCGAGTTATTGTTAATAAATCAACCGTACCGATCGGTACTGCTGAAATTGTGCGGGATGCCCTTTCTAAAGAGCTCAAGGCGAGGGATGTGAATATCGCATTTGATGTGGTTTCTAATCCGGAGTTTTTAAAGGAGGGTGCCGCTGTTAATGATTTTATGAAGCCGGATCGTATAGTCGTTGGTACCGATAGTGAAAGGGCGGAGCAGTTGCTGCGAGAGCTTTATGCTCCTTTCAATCGAAGCCATGACCGTATGATTTTTATGGATGTCCGCTCTGCAGAACTAACCAAATATGCAGCTAACGCAATGCTTGCAACTAAAATCAGTTTTATCAATGAAATGGCTAATTTAGCCGAGCTGTTAGGCGCTGATATTGAGAGGGTTCGGAATGGTATCGGTGCTGATCCGCGTATTGGGTATCATTTCATTTATCCCGGGTGTGGTTACGGAGGCTCTTGTTTTCCAAAAGATGTCAAAGCGCTGATTAATATTGCACAAAACGTCGATTACAACGCAGGTCTGATGGAAGCGGTAGATCGAGTCAACCAAGCACAGAAGCATAAATTGTTTAGTTACATCGAGCGGCATTTTGGCGGTGATTTGGGAGGAAAGGTGTTTGCTTTGTGGGGGTTGGCGTTCAAGCCCAACACTGATGATATGCGAGAAGCTCCCAGTAGAACTTTAATGGAATCACTATGGGCTGCTGGCGCTAAAGTGCAAGCGTTTGATCCGGTGGCAATGGAAGAAACACAGCACATATATGGTATGAGAGATGATCTTAAACTCGTTGGTACAAAAGAGGCTGCGTTGGAGAGGGCTGACGGCCTAATTATTTGCACAGAATGGAAAAATTTTAGAGCGCCTAATTTCGATTTGCTCAAGGCTGCACTCAAAAACCCGGTTGTCTTTGATGGTCGTAACCTCTATGAACCTGACCGAATGCATAACTTGGGCTTCCAGTATTATGCAGTAGGGCGTGGTTTGAGTGTTGTAAGTAATTGATTTAATGAGGGCATTTGAGCGTTAATGCCCTCATTCTCTACTATATTTCTGACAATTTTCATCATTTGCATGGTGTAGCATATATTGCTAAGCCCTTGAAAAATAAAGGGCATTCGGATACCCTTGCGCACCTGCTAATATCTTACCATTTGTGCATATTCAGCAGTGGCGATGGTTACAACACCCAGCCTGAGGGAACCTCGTCTTACATTAACTGACCCGTATGACTGGCCATGCGGCACAGGCCAATCATTTTTATGATTGAGCTCTTTTATAGGTATCACCATGAGTATGACTGAAAGTTTTGCTGAGTTATTTGAAGAAAGCCTGAAAACCGTTGATATGGTTCCGGGTACTATCGTTACTGGCGTAGTTATCGACATTGATAAGGATTGGGTTACTGTCCACGCTGGCTTGAAATCTGAAGGTGTTATTCCCGCAGAACAATTCCGTAACGAACTGGGTGAGTTGAATCTCCAGATCGGCGACGAAGTCCAGGTAGCATTGGAAAGTGTGGAAGATGGTTTCGGTGAGACCAAACTGTCCCGCGAGAAAGCCAAGCGCGCTGAAGCTTGGAAAATCCTCGAAGCAGCTCACGTTGCTGAAGAAGTCATCAAAGGTGTTATCAATGGTAAGGTCAAGGGTGGTTTCACCGTTGATGTTGCTGGTATCCGTGCCTTCCTTCCTGGCTCTTTGGTAGATGTTCGCCCTGTGCGCGAAACAACTCACCTTGAAGGTAAAGAGCTGGAGTTCAAAGTAATCAAATTGGACCAAAAGCGTAACAACGTTGTTGTCTCTCGCCGTGCGGTATTGGAACAAGCTAACTCTGTTGAGCGTGATGAGCTGTTGGCTACCCTGCAAGAAGGTCAGGCGGTTAAAGGTATTGTTAAGAACCTTACCGATTACGGTGCTTTCGTTGACCTGGGCGGCGTAGATGGTCTGCTGCACATTACCGATATGGCGTGGAAGCGTATCAAGCATCCAGGCGAGATTGTAAATGTTGGTGATGAAATCGACGTTAAAGTATTGAAGTTTGACCGTGAGCGTAACCGTGTATCCCTTGGTCTGAAGCAATTGGGTGAAGACCCATGGTTGGCTATCACCAAGCGTTATCCAGAGGGTGCTCGAGTTAAAGCTAAAGTAACCAACCTTACCGATTACGGTTGCTTCGCTGAGCTGGAAGAGGGTGTTGAAGGTTTGATCCACGTTTCTGAAATGGATTGGACTAACAAGAACATTCACCCATCCAAAGTGGTTCAGTTGGGCGATGAAATCGAAGTTATGGTTCTGGATATTGACGAAGAGCGCCGTCGTATCTCTCTCGGCTTGAAACAATGTCAAGAGAATCCATGGGATGCATTTGCTCGCACTTGCGCGAAAGGCGACAAGATCAGCGGTAAAATCAAGTCAATCACTGACTTCGGTATTTTCATCGGTTTGGACGGTGGCATTGATGGTCTGGTTCATTTGTCAGACATCTCTTGGCACGAAGCTGGCGAAGAAGCTGTTCGCAAGTATAAGAAAGGCGATGAGCTGGAAACTGTTGTATTGGCAATCGATCCAGAGCGCGAGCGTATTTCTCTCGGTATCAAGCAACTTGAAACTGATCCATTCTCAGAATATGTTTCTGTAAATGACAAAGGTGCAGTTGTTAAAGGTATTGTTAAGGAAGTTGAAGCTAAGGCTGCAGTGATCACTTTGGCTGATGATGTTGAAGCTGTACTTAAAGCATCTGAGCTGAGTCGTGAGAAAGTTGAAGATGCTCGTAACTTGCTTAAAGTGGGTGATGAAGTTGAAGCTAAAATTATTGCAGTAGATCGCAAGAATCGTAGCATTAGTTTGTCAGTTAAATCTAAAGATGTGGAAGATGAAAAGGCTGCAATTAAAGAGCTTTCAGCAAAACAGTCTGATCAAGCATCACCAACAACTTTGGGCGATCTGATTAAGGCTCAAATGCAAAGTAAAGAATAATTTTACTTTGTATCGTCTGTGGTCGGAAAAAATCCGGCCACAGACTCACTAATTCTATAATGTTGTGTTTTCTTCTTTGCATAAGTTTTTGTAGTAGTTATTTGGTTGTTTTGCTTGAACGTTTTTAAATAACAGAGAGCAGGTTATGACAAAGTCAGAATTGATTGAATACATTACCGAAAAACAAAATCAGTTGACTATCAAAGATGTCGAAATGTCGGTCAAGTTATTGCTTGATTATATGTCTGATATCCTTGCTGCTGGTGAGCGAATAGAAATCCGTGGCTTCGGAAGTTTTTCATTGCATTATCGTGCTCCAAGAACGGGTAGAAATCCAAAAACCGGAGATGCTGTCGTGCTTGAGGGAAAATATGTTCCTCACTTTAAGCCTGGTAAGGAAATGCGTGATCGCGTTAATGAGAGTATTACGAAACCGTGATTGGAAGTTTTTTGTCCATATATATACACAGAAGATCGAATAAAGTTATTTCCTTTCATACTGTAAATCCCCTCCTAATATAGTTTTTTCGTTTTGTGTGCCTCGCTTGAGTTGCTGCTTATGTTCAGAAGATTATTTGAAGCCTCTCGTCCCACAAAACGATTCATCTCTCTTGCGTACGATGCTTTGGCGATAACTATTGGTGTATATCTATCGATTTGTCTGCGCTTAGGGACATTTGATATTGTTATTACCGGCAAAGAGCTTGCTGCAGTAGCTATTACGATATTTACAAGTTTGTTTGTTTTTATTCGATTGGGAATGTATCGGGCAATCCTTAGATATATGACCCAACCTGCAATTGTTACTATTGTTTTGTGTGTGTTTTTATCTGGTGCTGCATTAGCAGTCTCGGGTTTCATGACTTACTCAAAAATCCCTCGCTCTGTTCCTTTTATCTATATTGCACTGATGATTTTTTTGATTGGTGGGCCAAGATTGCTGGTCAGACAGATTATTTTAATGCTTGGTGCACTACCTGCAAAAGAAGCTATTCCTGTTATTGTTTACGGTGCTGGACGCACTGGTCATCAATTGCTTCAGGCATTACAAGATACGGGATATCGTGTTGTAGCATTTGTTGACGACAATAAATTTTTACATGGCACTTTGCTTGCCAACATTAAAATTTACTCGCCAAAATCTATTCCGAAATTAATTTCAGCTACTGGTGCCAATAAGTTGCTGCTAGCTCTGGGGCGAGCTTCACATAGCGTAAGGCTTGATATCATAAAAAAACTTGAGCGCTATCATATTAATGTCCAAACAATTCCAGAATTTTCCGATATTGTTTCTGGAAAAGCCCGCATTGAAAATGTTCGCGACGTAGATATCGATGATTTACTGGGGCGGGATAGTGTGCAACCAATGCCTCATTTGATGGAGGGATCTGTTTTTAATAAAGTGGTGTTAGTGACGGGTGCTGGCGGTTCTATTGGTGGTGAACTTTGTCGCCAGCTTATTGAGCTTAAGCCAAAAAAACTCATACTTTTAGATCATAACGAATTTAGTCTTTACAGTATTGAGCGTGAACTCATAGGTAAAAACATTGATCAGGTAGAGCTGCTGGCTGTTCTGGGTTCAGTGCAAAACAGTGTGTTGCTTGAATCGCTTATGGGTAATCATGCTGTTCAAACGGTATACCACGCGGCTGCGTATAAACATGTCCCTTTGGTTGAAAATAATTGTGTAGAGGGAATGAAGAATAATGTATTCGGAACACTATATTGTGCGGAAGCCGCTATAAAAACAGGCGTGGAGTTATTGGTTCTTATTTCAACTGATAAGGCTGTTCGCCCTACGAATCTTATGGGGGCTTCAAAGCGTTTAGCTGAGTTGATTTTACAAAGCTTGGCTGAAAAACAAACGGCTACCCGCTTTGTTATGGTTAGATTTGGCAATGTGCTTGGCTCTTCTGGCTCTGTGGTTCCTGTTTTTCGCCAGCAAATAAAAGAGGGAGGGCCTGTAACAGTCACTCATCCAGATATTATTCGTTACTTCATGACTATCCGTGAAGCCGCGCAATTGGTTATTCAAGCTGGAACAATGGGACATGGTGGTGATGTTTTTGTATTGGATATGGGAGAGCCTGTAAAAATTGTCGATCTTGCTCGACGCATGATCAATCTTTCCGGTTTAAGTGTGCGCGATGAGGATGACCGTAATGGCGATATTGATATTAGTTACACTGGGTTAAGACCCGGAGAAAAATTATTCGAAGAGTTGCTTATTGGTGATAACGTTTCACCTACGGAGCACAGTAGGATTTTTCGCGCAATGGAGCAATATGTTTCATGGCGAGAGATGGAGCTGTTTTTGCGTGAGCTGTCGCTTGCTTGTGATGTTGGGGATGCCGCCCAAGTAAAGTCTTTATTGTTCAAAGTACCTACAGGTTATTTGGGTGATCTGTCGGATAATGGTTTTACTAAATCTTTGCTTGAAGATTAGTCTGGATGCCCTGCATTATATTTTCTGGCAATAAAAATTAATGGCCCATAGGCGATCAAAAGTCCTATTAAAGGATTAAGAATGTTTGCGCTGGTTGCAACAGCTAATGGGAACAGCCACAGACTATTGATGGCGACTATTGTCAACGTGATGGATGTGTGTGATTTATAAATGCGTGCGCATTTTTGATATGCATGTGATCTATGGCCTTGTGAAAAAGCTTGCCTACTAATAATCCTATGAAATAGCGTATAGCTTGCATCTACAATAAATACAGCAAGCATTATCATCCATGCAGCAGTCAGGCTATAGTTTTCGCGGGAGTGCTCAATCACAAGAAGGCCAAAACTTAAACCTAACAATAAACTTCCTGAGTCCCCCATAAACAATTTGGCGTTTGGAAAATTCCAAAATAAAAACCCAAACGCACAAGCCATTACTATAAACATTATATATGTACTGTCTTGATGCATATCTTGGAATGTATAAATAAAAATCATTCCCATACATACACTTATCGCTTCTAGTGCAGCTAATCCGTTAATACCATCCATAAAGTTATACAAATTTGTCATCCAGGTGGAGAACAAAATCATTGCTAAAATCATTATATAGTCTTGTGCAGAAGGGTATTTCCAAGATTGTTCTGTGATGATAAGAAAAAGCACTGCGAATGTGGCAATAGATATTTGCGTAAGCAAACGTAATTTAACGCTTAGATTAAAAAAATCATCACAAATCCCAAGGAGTGATATCAGGCTGATTGGAATGATTAGCCAAAAAACAATGCGTTCCTCTAAATATCCCAAAATGACTGCAATGATAGTTGTTATGAGTGTGCTAATTAGTATTGCTATTCCACCACCTCTGGGTGTTGGCTCTTCATGTGAGCTGCGCATATTGGGCGTATCTAATAAACGCCCCCCCAAATAAAGAATAACAATGCGTGATAGCGCTAAAGATAAGCACAGGGGTAAGAGAAAAAGAATCAACCATTTGGTCAAAGGATGGCTCCATCAGGAATTGGGCATAAGGTCATTAGTAATAACGCTTGGAGTCTGGCGATGATCTTATGCGGTGCATTTAATTTTGATTGCGCCTTTTAATGGTGCAATATTGTTTTATTGGGGGTTTTCATTTTTTCATATCTGCATGAAAAATATAGAGAAAAGTTTTATGGCTTGGTATTTGCTTTCTTAGCGCGCCTTTTGTGTTTTTTGTTGCTGCTTGTCTTTTTTTGCCCCAAAAGTGATCTATTTTAGCGCTGCGATAGTTTAACTTTTTCAAATTTTGTCAGCTAATTAACAAATTCTGATTCAAAATGAGGCAATAAGCTAAGCAGAGCCAACCACTATTTAATCTAAAAATCATCACGGGGTACTTATGAAAACGATGAATTTTCCCATTCAAATGTTATTGGGCGCAATACTGGCGATTCCAGCTCAGAGTGTTTTTGCCCAAGAGGCCTCACTTAATGCTGCCAATACAGCTTGGATATTGACCTCTACTGCTCTTGTATTATTCATGACTCTGCCAGGTTTGGCTCTTTTCTATGGCGGCTTGGTTCGCGTTAAAAATATTCTGTCGGTGTTGATGCAGTGCTTCGCAATTGCTTGTTTGGTTTCGTTACTTTGGCTTATTGCTGGGTATAGTTTGGCCTTCGGTACCGGTAATGCATGGATCGGCGATTTTAGTATGGTTTTTATGGCGAGTATCTCTGAAGATGCTCTTGCAGGTGACATTCCTTTAAGTCTACACGCGATGTATCAAATGACGTTTGCCATCATTACTCCTGCATTAATTGTGGGCGCTTTTGCTGAGCGTATGAAATTCTCGTCCATGTTAATTTTTTCGGCGTTATGGTTATTTGCTGTTTATATTCCTGTGTGCCATTGGGTTTGGGCTGGATCCGGATGGTTATTTGAAAAAGGTTTATTGGACTTTGCTGGTGGTACTGTAGTGCATATTACGGCAGGCGTTGCTGCATTGGTGGCGGCAATTGTGCTTGGTAAGCGTAATGGGTTTCCGACAACGGCAATGCCTCCACACAACATGACAATGACTGTCACTGGCGCAGGGATGCTCTGGGTGGGTTGGTTCGGATTCAATGCAGGTAGCGCCTTGGCTGCTAATGGTAATGCTGCCATGGCGATGCTTGTAACACACATTTCTGCTGCTGCAGGAGCTTTGGCGTGGATGGCTATTGAATGGATGCGCTTTAGAAAACCAAGCGTTTTGGGCATTGTTACCGGAATGGTTGCAGGCCTGGGGACAATTACCCCCGCGTCTGGCTATGTTGGCCCTGGTGGTGCATTAATAATTGGTTTGGCCGCCGGTATTATTTGTTTTGTGATGACCCAGTTGGTTAAGCGTGTCTGGAAAATTGATGATTCATTGGATGTGTTTCCTGTGCACGGAATAGGTGGTGTTTTAGGTACTATCTTGGCTGGTGTATTTGCTTCGACTGAGCTTGGTGCATTTAGCGGACAAGGTTTTGCGGCTGGCATAAACTCAATGAGTGAGCAGCTTGGGGTGCAGCTTCTGGGGGTAATCGTTACATTTGTTTACACCGCCATAGTGACTTATGTTTTGCTGAAATTGACGGGGGTCTTCACATCTGGATTACGTGTTACTAAAGAAGAAGAAACCATAGGTCTTGATTTAAGCTTGCATGAAGAGGATGGTTATAAGTTGTAATTGAGCTACCCCATAAAAAAAGAGGAGTTTAACTCCTCTTTTTTTATGGGGGCCTGGGTGGTAAAAATATTATTTGAATGCAATGAGCGCCGCAGTGACGGCAACGTTTAAAGACTCAACGCCATTATTCATGGGGATACAAATTTTTTCATTGCATAGGTTAAATATTTCCGTAGAAATACCTTCAGATTCATTTCCAAGTACATAGATGCAGGGGGCATCGGGAGAGAACTTCTTTAGCTCTTTTGTGGCGTGAGACGATAACGCACAAACAAGCGCGCCATTTTTTTTAAAGTCTATTAATGCGTGCGCCAAATCTTTACAGCGTAAGAGTGGTGCGCGGAATACGGTGCCAGCACTTGCTTTGATAACAAGCGGGTCAATTTGAGCATTACCTTTTTGTGGCAGCAAAATTCCATCAATGTTTCCTGCACAAGCTGAGCGTATAATCATTCCCAAATTTTGGGGATTTTGTACCCCATCAAGCGCGAGCAGGGTGTAGTTTTTTTGTGAATGACTTTTGCTTAAAAACTCATCATAAAGTGCATATCCACGTAATTGTAAATCTGCTGCAACCCCTTGATCTTGGTTGGCATTTTTCGAAATGCGTGACAACGCCTGACGATCATGAAAAACAATCTCTGCGCCCTTGCTTTTTGCAAGCTCTATTATTTCATCAAGGATGGATGCTGTTTTATTGCTCTTGGCTAAATGTAGTCGATATATAAATGTGGAACTATCTTGCAGTGCTTCAAGAACGGTTTTTCGTCCATAAACAGTCATTAGGGAATCGAAAAATCGTTTTTTTTCCAGATACTCTGGACTGTCTTCGCGGATTTTATTCATGATGAGTACAGGAGAAAATAAAGAGAGGTTTAGGAGCTGCAGATAGTTTTGTAAGTGTGTACTGCTTTAGGTAGACCCATTGCAATAGCATCTACAGTAAGTGCATGTCCAATTGAAACTTCTAGCAACCCGGGAACCTTACGAAAATGAGCCAGATTTTCTAAATTTAGATCATGGCCTGCGTTCAGACCTATACCAATTTTTTGAGCCTGAATGGCGGCTGACATATAAGCTTGAAACAAAGTGTTAAAATTATCATCATTATTTTTATAAGCTTCTGCATAAGGGCCAGTGTAAAGCTCTATACGATCTGCCCCCAACTCTTTGGCAAGACTGATTTGTTCCGTGTCTGGATCCATAAATAAACTGACACGAACTCCAATATCGTGTAGCTCACGAATAAGAGGCTGCAGTTTTTTTCCTGCAAGATGAAGATTAAAACCGTGGTCAGATGTTAGTTGATCATTCGAATCTGGCACTAATGTACATTGATGAGGACGAACATCATGAACCAACTTGAGGAATCCGGGGAAATCGCCCATGGCTTCTGCATAAGGATTCCCTTCAATATTAAACTCGATTCCAGGAAAAGATTTAACTAGCTCGCTTAGCTCATATACATCACGTGGACGAATATGGCGCTGATCTGGCCGTGGATGAACTGTAAGTCCATCCGCGCCAGCCCGAATACACGTCTCGCCATGTGCAACCACATCAGGATAATTGCCTGGGCGCGAGTTTCTGATCAATGCAATTTTATTTAAATTTACACTGAGTGCTGTTTTATTGCTGAAGCTCATTGAACAGGTACCACTGCATCTTTAAAACTGGATGGTTTAGGGGATTGCTGGGTTTCAATTAAAGTTTTGAAATCACTGCTGTCAATCCGTGAAGCACTCAAAATTCGAACAGCATAATTAGGTGCTTCCGGGAATGCTTTGAACATTCCACGAGGCTCCTGTGCGATTTTTTCTATCACATCCATTCCCCACACAACTTTACCGAATACGGTATAGCCAGGTTTGGTATCGGTGGCATTTAATCCGGGGTTATTGTTCAAATTTACATAAAACTGTGCGGTTGCGCTATTTGGATCCTGTTGTCTTGCCATGGCCACGCTTTTGTAGTCGTTTTTCAATCCATTTACGGATTCATTTACGATTGGGGCGCGAGTTTCCTTTTCGGCGAAATCAAAAGTCATGCCTCCACCCTGTACAACAAATCCGGGCACGACACGATGAAATATGGTTCCGTCGTAAAACTTGGAATCAACATAATCTAAAAAATTTTTAACAGTCACAGGCGCTGCTTTTGGTTGTAGTTCAATAACGAAAACGCCCAAATCGGTTTTAATTGCAACCAGTACATTCTGTGCTACAGCGAAGCTCGATATGACAGATAAGCAAAGAGCCGTAATCAATTTCATGGTTTGTTTCATAGTCATCATTACGACCTTCATTTAGCGCCATTCCGACTTGCGTTTACGGCGACCTAACGCTTGCAACACAAAAGATAGAAAAACCCCTCCAAATACTAATCCGCCACCATATACCCAGTGGTTGAATCGATCTGTATTTTTTAGTTTTTCATTTTCAGCTTTTAGTATGTCAGCATGGGTCTGCAATAGTTGGTTTTCTTTGAGTATGCGTTGATGCTCTTCTTCCAAATTTAACGCTGTGGTTGCGGCTTGACGCATATCTTCTGTGTCGGTTAGCAATTGCTGATGTTCTTGTTGAATTTTTTCAAGCTGCTCTTTTAGCTGTGTATTTTCTGATTGCAGCTCCAAGGTGTTACGAGATGCGTTTGAAAGCGCAGCCAATTGCATCGCGGCTGTCGGTTTATCGGTAATATTTTGACTGCGAACCCAACCCTCAGTGCCATCAGGAGTGACAACTAGCGACCACAAATTATTATCGCTGCCTGTTTCTTCGCGAATGAAATTTAATTTCGTTCCGCTGGCCAAGCCTTGTTGCAAAATGCTAGCTTGAGGTGTTTTGTCACTCCTGACGGGAATATAAATGACATCGGAAACGTATTTGTCAGTAGCTATAGCATGCATGCTAAATATAGGTGCGATAAATAACGATAAAGTACTACCGTAAAGAAATATTTTTTTCACAGTTGTTGTAGTCCTTATTAAAGAAAATATATTTTAGGTAAATTTTAATGAATCAAGGTAAAACTTTTTTGAATGGCTTTACTATGACTTTTGCATAAATTCCTGCTGCAACATAAGGGTCAGTATCTGCCCAGCTTTGGGCTTCTTTTAATGATGCGAACTCTGCGACAACAAGGCTGCCGCTAAAACCCGCATCACCTGGATCTGAGTTGTCGATGCTGGGGTGCGGGCCTGCTAATAATAGTTTCCCTTCGTCGTTCAATTGTTGTAAACGCGCAAGATGTGCGGGTCTTGCGATTTTGCGTTTTTCCAAGCTATTTGGAATGTCTTCACTAATAATTGCGTAAAGCATATGTGTTCCTGAATTTGAAAATCGAATGAGTGAATGGATAAGAATCAGGCATCACTACCATCATTGATAATATCTTCAAGTGTTAAATGTGTTAATAATCGTATGCTTCGAAATACATAAAACAGAGTGCCCATCATAATTATCAGCATGGGAAGTGCGATTACCGGGTAACTAAGCGCAGTCATTTTTCCCAGTTCAGCATTGAACTCAGCTGTACCCGGCTGACTGACAAGAATCATTTTCGCTAGAACATAATTCAATATTGACGAAAGGAAAAAGGAAGCTGCGATCATAAGTGATGCATTATTTAGTGTGCGTTCAAAATTCTTTTTTGTTCCGAATTGTTGTAGTGCTTCATCGACTTTATTAATTTTTAAAACTTTATCGTTATAGATAAAAATTTTTACCAATGGATGTCGTGTTTTTATCGATATTAATGTAACAAGACATAAAATTCCCGGAATTGCCGCCTCTTTTATCGCAAAGTATTTAGGTGGGAGATGCAATAAAGTCAACCCACCTGTCAAAAGTACGCTAACGACGCCTAATGCTGAAAAGACGTTCACTTTCTTAGTGACAATAAAATCTCGCAGGCCATAACAGATAGGAAAAGCCAGTGCAATAATCAGCCCCCATACTGCGCCAAGATATTCATCGTCACTAAGCTTGGTCAAAATAAGTGTTGGAATAACGATGTTCATTAACAGGTTGGCCAAAAAACTCTCTTTTTTCGGCTTTGGTTGTGAATTTGTGGGTTCCGCCTGCGGTTTATCAGCTAACATGTTCGTGTTCTTTTCGATGTTGTTGTCCGTCATAACCAATCCTGGTGATGTCTTTTAGGAGATTGTGTGATTTTTGATCTGCATTGTCATACCCATTTTTCCGATGGCGCACTCAGCCCGGAAGAGGTGATTACTCGTGCTGCAGAGCATGGTGTTTCGGTGTTGGCAATTACGGATCACGATACCATAGCTGGTATTGGGATTGCACAAAAAGCCGCATTGGATAAGGGTATTCGTTTAATTACTGGCATCGAGTTTTCAAGCCAGTGGGGCAAGGGCGGTGTGCACATTGTTGGTTTGGGAGTTGATTTGGAATCGACGGCACTTGCAGAAGCTGTGGAGTTTCAGGCGCAGGCTCGCGTGACACGTGCATTAACTATTGCTGAGCGTTTATCTAAAGCCGGTTTTTCCGGTGCATTGGAGGGAGCAAAAGAAATTGCAGGTAAGGCAGTATTGGGGCGCCCGCATTTTGCACAGTACCTTGTGAATGTTGGTGCGGTAAAAAATATGAGTGCAGCATTTAAAAAATATCTGGGTACAGGAAAGTTGGCGGATGTGAAATATCAGTGGCCATTGATGGGACAGGTAATTGATTGGATTCATGCGGCTGGCGGTGTTGCTGTTTTGGCTCATCCTGCTAAATATGAATTAACCAGAACAAAAATGTGCGCCATGATTGATTCTTTCGTGACGGTTGGTGGTGATGCCATCGAAGTCATTAGTGGTTTACAGCAAGCCGGAATGACAGAAGATTTAGTGAGAATTGCTAACAGTCGGTCACTCTACGCTTCTTGTGGGTCTGATTTTCATTTCCCCGGGCAACAATGGCAGGAGTTGGGTTGTTTTGGTAGTTTGCCTTCAGGTGCAAAACCTGTGTGGGAATTATTGGGTTACACTTCCTGATAGTTACCAGTTATTTCATAGATTCATGAAGGCTTGCTGATTAACAGGCTGGCATCAGGAGTAGTCGCTATGGCTCAATTCTTTCAGATTCATCCCGAAAATCCACAGAAGCGTTTGATCGTGCAAGCTGCAGATATTATTCGCAAAGGTGGCTTGGTGGTTTATCCAACCGATTCTGCTTATGCCTTGGGATGTCACATAGGTGATAAAGACGCTTTGGAGCGTATTCGTGGCTTACGCAAACTTGATAAGGATCATAATTTCACATTGATGTGTCGAGATCTCTCGGAATTGGCTACCTACGCCCGTGTTGATAATCAGGTTTTCCGTTTGTTGAAAAATCATACCCCAGGTGCATATACCTTTATTCTGGAGGCGACTGCTGATGTGCCTCGCCGTTTGATGCACCCTAAGCGTAAAACAATTGGACTGCGTGTTCCTGATAATCTTGTTGCATTAGCATTGTTGGAAGAATTGGGCGAGCCTCTGATGACTAGCAGCTTGTTATTGCCGGGGGAGGAGCTGCCTATGACTGATCCCTATGATATTCGTGACACACTTGAGCATTTTGTGGAATTAGTGATCGATGGTGGATATTGCGGCTTGGAGCCAACCACTGTGATTGATTTAACGGGAGATGCGCCAGTGCTGTTGCGCCAAGGTAAAGGTGATTTCTCGCCTTTTGACTATAACTAATTGATTTTTAATTAATTTTTCTGCATGAGGCCTGCGCTGTGCGCAGCCATCTTAAACAGCTATAATGCGCCCTTATTTTTATCACACCGCTATTGGTGTGCATCATTTATTAATCATGAGTTATGCGAGTGAGCCAAACCCCTGAAACTACAGCAACTGAGGATCTTCTTGTCACAGTTATTGCCGATTCCGGGCAAGAACCGCAGACAGATGTGCCAAAAGAAGTACAGGGTGATCAGGATTCAGCTCATACCGCAAAACCTCAGCAAAGCGAGATGCCTTTTGCGATAGTTCAAGGTAAGGCATACACCCAGTTGCCTCAGGATCTGTATATTCCTCCCGATGCCCTTGAAATATTTCTTGAAGCATTTGAAGGTCCGCTGGATTTATTGCTGTATCTCATTCGTCGTCAGAATCTGGATATTTTGGATATTAACGTGTCTGAAATTACCTCCCAGTACATGGCTTATGTGGAGTTGATGGAGTCGCATCAATTTGAGCTGGCGGCTGAATACCTTGTTATGGCTGCAATGTTGGCTGAAATCAAATCGCGGATGTTGCTGCCACGATCGACGGAAGAGCAAGAAGAGGATGAAGATCCGCGTGCTTCTTTGATCCGCCGCTTGCAAGAATATGAGCGTTTCAAGCAAGCCGCAGTTGATTTGGATCATATTCCCCGTGTTTCCCGTGATGTGTTCCCGGTTTCTGCCGCTGGTCCTGACCGTAGCCTGACGCGGCTGGATCCTGATGTTGAATTGCAGGAATTACTGCTGGCGCTTTCAGAAGTGTTGCGTCGTGCTGACATGTTTGAAAGCCATCATGTTTCCAAAGAAAAGCTTTCCACCCGCGAGCGTATGGCGCAGGTACTTGATGCGCTTGCACACCAACATTTCGTGCCTTTCGTTAGCTTGTTTAAAGTGGAAGAGGGGCGTCTTGGGGTTGTCGTCACCTTTTTGGCGGTGATGGAATTGATTAAGGAATCGCTGGTGGAGATTGTCCAAAGCGAATCGTTTGCACCTATTCATGTTAAAGCAAGAACACAATGACGAACGTAATTGATATTAACGATGAACATCCGCCTGTTGATGGCGATATTGATAGCGCCTCAAGCGTAGGAGAAAGCACTCGCGATTTGTATGAAGAGGCTGATATCGAAGAGTCAGCTACTATTCCTGTCACACAAATGCCGGTTGATGCCGGGCTCTTGCGTCAGATTATTGAGGGCGCGATTTTAGCTGCGGGTCAGCCAATGACGATTGCGCGTCTGCTTGAATTGTTTGATGAAGAGGTTGCGCCAGGCAAAGATGACATTGCGGCGGCTTTGGCTGATATACAGGCGAGCTGTGAAGGTCGTGGTTTCGAATTGAAAGAAGTCGCATCTGGTTGGCGTTTTCAGGTTCGCGATAACCTTGCGCCTTGGGTGAATCGTTTGTGGGAAGAAAAACCACAAAAATATTCACGCGCACTTTTGGAGACGCTTGCACTGATTGCTTATCGTCAGCCCATTACGCGCGGTGATATCGAAGAGATTCGCGGCGTAGCGGTTAGCTCCCACATTATGAAAACATTGTTGGAGCGCGATTGGGTTAAGGTTGTAGGGCATCGCGATGTGCCTGGCCGTCCATCTTTGTTTGCTACGACACGTCAATTTTTAGATTATTTCAATTTAAAAAATTTGGACGAATTGCCATCGCTAAGTGAAATTCGTGATTTGGATGAGTTGAATCCAGTATTGGATCTTGGAGAGTCGGGTTTAGGAGAAAAGGATACTGACCCACCTATTCCTGATGAAAATCCATCAATAAATGAAGCCGGTACTGATGCAGCTGCTGAAGTTGCCGATACAGAAACCGTGTTATATGAAGGTGGTTTTGTTGATGGTGAAGACGCGTTTGTTGATGTTGATGATGTTGCCGATACTGACTCATCAGCACCAATAAATAATATTGAAAGTAGTGATAGTGAAGAAGAACCCCGTAGCAACTAGCTACCAATAACCTATGGTGAAGAAAATCAACCGGGATAATGAAAAACCTACCAAGGCTGTGAAGCCAGTAGTTGCTGGAAAGCCCCAATCTGCTGATAAACAAAAGTCTGCAGATAAACGGGGTGCTGATAAAAAAGCAATTTCAGGTAAGCCAGCAAAGCAAAGCTCTGCCGCAAAGCGCGATCAGAATACAAAAACAGTTGCTACTAAATTCAGCACAACCGGTGCTGATAAAAAGCAAACAGCGCATACAAAATCGAAAGCATCCCAACAGGCTGTCGATAAAGAGGCTGCCAAGCCTACGGCCGGCAATGATGAAAAGTTGCAAAAGGTGCTCGCTCGTGCGGGCATTGGTTCCAGGCGTGAAATGGAGCGGGCAATTGAAGCGGGCCAGGTGAAAGTAAATGACCGTATCGCCAAGTTAGGTGATCGGGTCACGTTGCAAGACAAAGTCTTTGTAAATGGCCAGCGCGTTGTATTGCGTACAGAGTTAACGCGTCGTCGCGTGATTTTGTATAACAAGCCAGAAGGTGAAATTTGTTCGCGTTCTGATCCGGAAGGACGTCCAACTGTGTATGACCATCTGCCACCGCTGAAGGGTGAGCGTTGGATTTCAGTAGGGCGTCTGGATTTTAATACGAGCGGTTTATTGCTATTTACTAATGATGGTGAGCTGGCAAACAAGCTCATGCATCCGTCATCTGTAATTGATCGTGAATATTTAGTGCGTATTCAAGGCGAAGTTACGGATGAGATGCGTGCAAGCTTGCTTAAGGGCGTTGAGCTAGATGATGGTGTTGCGCGTTTTACCGACATTGTTGATGGTGCTGGTGAAGGTAAAAACCGTTGGTTTTATTGCGTTGTTATGGAAGGTCGTAACCGTGAGGTTCGCCGTTTGTGGGAGTCGCAAGGCGTTAAGGTTAGCCGTTTGAAGCGTGTGCGTTATGCGAATATTTTTATTCCTTCGCATGTTCGTGTGGGGCAGTGGACGGATCTTACTGAGCGGGAAATCCAGGATTTGTGTATGACTGCCGGATTTGACAGCTCAACCTACACCCGAATCATGGAGCCTAATCGCGAAGAGCAATCCCAGCGAGAGCGCCACGACCGTAAGTTGCGCGCTGCATCTGCAGCTCCCAAGCGTGTGAAAGCCCCGGCGCGAAAGCGCCCGCCGATTGTTGAATAGAAAATTTGACTCGCAAGTTGATATTGGCGGTTTGGTAAAATTGTTTAGTTAAAAAGAAATATAAAAAATCCCGCACTAGGCGGGATTTTTTATGCTCAGCTTTTTATTTATTACAGTGCAACTGTCTGGATCTCTACCGCTGCAATGCGCTTGCCTTCATTGGCTGCATTTTGGTAGCTCTCAATTTCGTTGAAGTTGAGGTAGCGGTAAATATCAGCCGACATGCTGTCAATCTTCTGCGCGTAGTTCAGGTATTCCTCTGGTGTTGGCAGTTTGCCCAATACTGCAGCGATTGCAGCCAGTTCGGCAGACGCCAGGTACACATCAGCACCTTCACCCAAACGGTTGGGGAAGTTACGGGTAGAGGTGGATACCACAGTCGAGTTCTTCGCTACACGCGCTTGGTTACCCATACACAATGAGCAGCCTGGCATTTCGGTGCGGGCACCTTTTACGCCATAGATGCTGTAGTAGCCTTCTTCCATCAGTTGATGCGCATCCATTTTGGTGGGTGGCGCAATCCACAGGCGAGTGGTCAATGCATCTTTGGTAGCTGCCAATAGTTTACCTGCAGCGCGGAAGTGGCCGATGTTGGTCATACAAGAACCGATGAACACTTCATCGATCTTCGCGCCCTGTACTTCAGACAACACTTTCACATCGTCCGGGTCATTCGGGCAAGCAAGGATTGGTTCTTTGATGTCGGCCAGGTCGATGTCAATGATTGCCGCATATTCAGCGTCAGCATCCGCTTCCATCAGCACTGGGTTTGCCAGCCACTCTTCCATCTTGCGTGCACGACGCTCAATGGTACGTACATCGCCGTAACCCTGTTCGATCATCCAGCGCAGCATGGTGATGTTGGATTTCAGGTACTCGATGATTGGCTCTTTATCCAGCTTGATGGTACAGCCAGCAGCAGAACGCTCGGCAGAAGCGTCAGAGATTTCGAACGCTTGTTCTACTTTCAGGTTAGGCAAGCCTTCTACTTCAAGAATGCGGCCAGAGAAGATGTTCTTCTTGCCTTTCTTTTCTACAGTCAACAAGCCTTGCTTGATGGCGTAGAGCGGAATGGCGTTAACCAGATCGCGCAGGGTGATGCCTGGTTGTAATTCGCCTTTGAAGCGAACCAGAACTGACTCAGGCATATCCAGTGGCATAACGCCAGTAGCCGCCGCAAACGCAACCAAACCAGAACCCGCTGGGAAGGAGATGCCAATCGGGAAACGAGTGTGCGAATCGCCGCCGGTACCCACTGTGTCAGGCAGCAACATACGGTTCAACCATGAGTGGATGATGCCGTCGCCCGGACGCAACGAAACACCGCCGCGCGTCATGATGAAGTCGGGCAGGGTGTGTTGGGTTTCGATATCAACAGGCTTTGGATAAGCGGCTGTGTGGCAGAAAGACTGCATGGTCAAGTCGGCAGAGAAACCCAAACACGCCAAATCTTTCAGCTCATCGCGGGTCATTGGGCCGGTGGTGTCCTGTGAACCTACGGTAGTCATCTTTGGTTCGCAGTAGGTGCCGGGGCGAATACCTTGTACGCCGCAGGCCTTGCCTACCATTTTTTGCGCGAGGGTATAGCCTTTGCCGGTATCAGCAGGTGCTTGTGGCAAACGGAACAGGGTACTTGGTGGTAAGCCCAGCGATTCACGTGCTTTGCTGGTCAAACCGCGACCGATAATCAATGGGATACGGCCGCCTGCTTGAACTTCATCCAGTAAAACGTCGGATTTCAATTCAAATTCAGAAATCACGGCGCCAGTAGTAGCGTTGAGGATTTTGCCTTCGTATGGACGAATCTCAATGACATCGCCCATATTCAGTTGATCAACGGGAGCTTCAAATACTAAAGCGCCGGCGTCTTCCATGGTGTTGTAGAAAATGGGGGCTACTTTGCCGCCAATACATACACCACCGGTGCGCTTGTTGGGTACGCCCGGAATATCGTCGCCGATAAACCAAAGTACAGAGTTGGTAGCAGACTTACGTGAAGAACCGGTACCAACAACATCACCTACAAATGCCAGTGGATAACCCTTGGTTTTCAGTGCTTCGATTTGTTGGATTGGGCCTACAGAGCCGGGTTGATCCGGAGTAATACCATCGCGAGCCATTTTGAACATGGCCAATGCATGCAGAGGGATGTCGGGGCGTGACCAGGCATCAGGTGCTGGTGACAAGTCATCGGTATTGGTTTCGCCGGTGACTTTGAAAACAGTAAGTTTGGTGCTTTCAGCAACTTTTGGCTTGCTGGTGAACCACTCGGCATCTGCCCAGGATTGCATCAGTGCCTTGGCGTGAACGTTACCTGCTTTTACTTTTTCTTCCACGTCGTGGAAGGCATCAAACATCAACAGGGTGTGCTTGAGTTGTTCGGCTGCCAAGGGTGCCAGGGTTGCATCGTCGAGCAGGTTTACCAGTGGTTCGATGTTGTAACCGCCGAGCATCATACCGAGCAGTTTAATTGCGAGAGGCTTATCGATCAGGGGAGAGGAGGTTTCGTCTTTGAGAATTGCGCTCAGGAAAGCGGCTTTTACATAGGCGGCTTCATCAACGCCGGGCGGAACGCGGTTGGTGATCAAATCCAGTAAAACTTCAGCTTCACCAGCGGGGGGATTCTTCAGCAACTCAACCAATCCCGCAACTTGTTCTGCGTTTAATGGTTTTGGTGGGATACCTTCTGCGGCGCGTTCTGCGACCTGTTTACGATAGGCTTCAAGCACGGTTTTATCCTCATTAGTGTGGGGGTTACTCCTTCAACAGGATCTCTGTCTCAGGAGACTATCCATGGCCATCATGGATGCTAAAGGGTGTTCGGAGAAAAAACACTCTTGCGTTGCTCATGAAGAGCGGTAAATCGGGCGCAAAGTATACCCGATGCAATCTCGCCTGTTAATGTGTGTAACGCAACTCTGTCGGTTTGTCGCATCGGTATTTGGTGGGTGATTGTGATAAGGTGTCGGCCTCTGTTGAATGGGTATAACACTGATATTCCATGCGTGGAATTTACTACCTGACGCTACTCTCCATGGCTACAGAGATAATCTCTCCACGACTACAGTAACAATTAAAAATAGCGATTTAATAACCAGGAAAGCAAAAGGGGAAAAATGGCAATGACTCTCAAATTTAATGGCATACAAACGGTAAGAGTTCGTCGCTCTCGATTGATTAGCGGCATGGTGGTTGGTTGTTTTATTGTGCTCAGTGGGTGCGGGCAAAAAACGACAGAAATCTCTGTTAGTACATCAAGTGCTGCAATCTCATCTTCGGTAGCATCTGAAACAGCGGTAGCTCCCTCTGCCTGTGATGGCACTGCTCCTCAAGGCGATCTTGTGCCTGTTCGCATCGAAGCAGCGAATACTACTCGAACCGAACCGGGATTGTTTGAGGGGCCTGTCTGGATTAATGATTCGCTCTATTTCTCTGATTTCGTATTTACCAATGGTTTTTCATCGCGCATCCAAAAATTAAATGCGGATGGCACAGTGACCACAGCTATTGATGACTCAGGTAGTAATGGATTGGCGGTAGATAACAACGGCCAGTTGGTTGCTGGTACACACAAATATAAAAGTATTTCTCGTTACAATCCGGTCACAGGTGAGCGTGCATCGGTTGCAGAACAATTTAATGGCAATGTATTCAATTCGCCAAATGACATTGCGATAGCCGCTGACGGCACAATTTATTTTACCGATCCTGCGTTCCAACGTGATGCTGCGCCCGGTGGGCAGGAAAAAACAGGTGTATATCGCGTCGCAACCGATGGCACTGTTACATTGGTTGATGACACTATTAGCAATCCAAACGGTATTGCATTATCACCCGCTGAAGATGTGCTTTATGTAAACGGTGGTGGTGAGCAAGGCGTGCTTCGTGCATATCCAATCGTGAATGGAGTTCCTCAGGCGGGTAAGGATTTAGTAACCGGTATTTCGATTCCTGATGGTATGGCAATAGACTGCTCGGGAAATATTTATTTGACCGAACACCTTGCTCGTCAATTGAGAGTATTTACACCAACAGGTGAGCAAATTGCTCAAGCGGTTTTTGATGCAAATCTCACCAATGCTGCTTTCGGTGGCGCAGAGGGTAAAACATTGTATCTGACGGGTGCTGGTTCTCTGTGGAAAATTGAATTAAACATCAGCGGTTCTGCCTATTAACCTTAATAAAAAATAGCGAACTATTTAAATAAATGGTTCGCTATATCATTTGATTTTATGCTTGTATTAAAACGCGTTAAAACACCTTGCGTGGGTATTTGCTCTACTGGTATTGGCGATAGTGTTTGCCGTGGCTGCAAACGCTTTGCCCATGAAGTGATTGATTGGAATGCCTATACCAACGAGCAAAAATTATTGATCGCTCAGCGATTGGAAACCTTTCTTGCGCAAATTGTGCAGAATATGATTGCGGTAACTGACGAAAAATTATTGCTCACGCAAATCAAACATCAACAAATTCAATTCAAACCAGAACAAAATCCCTATTGTTGGGTATTCGATTTATTGCGCGCAGGCGCGAGCCAAATTCAGGATTTATCGCTTTACGGGTTGGCGTTACAGCCTCAGTGGGTGAATACGCCATTAACTGTTATTCGCGATAATATTGATAAAGATTTTTACGCACTCTCCTGTGCTCACCACGAACGTTATATATCCCCCTGTTTCGTTACTGCCGAAACACTCGATCAACATAAATAGTTTTTACGTTATGAATGCTCTCACCAAAATTCAACAATTCCTTCATTGCGAAACCCCCGATGCTTGGGTAAAAAATGCTTTGGATAATCAAGCGCTCTTGCTGCTGGATCACGCCAATTGCGAAAAGAAAGCGGCATCTACCGCGATCAACTTAATGTTTCGCTACGTGGGTGACTTTGACATGATGAACAAAATGTCGCGTCTCGCCCGTGAAGAGTTGCGACACTATGAACAAGTGATGGCGATTATGGAGGCGAGGGGAGTTGCTTACGAGCAAATCACCCCCGGCCGCTACGCCGGTGAACTGCGCAAACTCGTGCGCACTTCAGAGCCCGGTCGCTACATCGATACCCTCATCGTTGGTGCCATCATCGAAGCGCGCTCCTGCGAACGCTTCGCTAAAGTTGCCCCATTTTTAGATGAAGAACTGCAAAAGTTTTATCTATCCCTACTCAAATCTGAATCCCGCCATTACGAAGATTATCTAACCCTCGCCAAACGCGCCGCCGAAGGTGTCGATATTTCTGCGCGTGTACAGGAATTTCTTGCATTGGAAAAAACACTGATTGAAAGCACCGACGAAGAATTCCGGTTTCATTCGGGTGTTGTTAGAGACTAACTCAATACCGTTAATTATTCTCCTATGTTATATCCCTGTGGATATTCTTGTCCAAATATGAGAATGCACAAGTAAATCCTGGGTATTAGGTAGTCCAAGATTCAAAGCACAAATAGAAGCTGCTGCTAATCGACGGAGTGAGTCGCTAGGTCGAGGTGGTGATCGAAAATCAAAACATAAAGATCAAGGAGTCTGCCCCCTTGATCCTGATCCGAAGCCAGCACATTAAATTTAAATGCTATTTATGTTTTTTGAGGTATGCAATGCAAACGATAAGCAAACTGATTCTAATTTTTCTATGTGTCTGGATAGTCAATGCAAGTGCAGCTAGCTTTGATTGCGCCAAGGCGAGCAGCAAAACCGAAAAATTGATTTGTGCAGATGCTGAGTTGTCCAGTTTGGATGAAAAACTGGCACAGACTTATAAATTAGCGAGAGAGAATTCAACAGATAAGGAGACGCTAAAGCGCCAGCAAATAGAGTGGATTAAAGGAAACATTAAAAACTGTACAGAAGTTGCCTGTTTGAAATCGCATTATAAAAGGCGGATATCAGAACTGGAACAACAGATTTCTGAGATGGAAACAAGCGGTGAATCACAAAAATGGAAATATATAGCATCTGGATCTGAACATACATGCATCGCTAACATTGATCAAATTAAGTGTTGGGGGCGGGATAAATATGGATTATTAAATCCACCGGTAAAGCTCAAAAACATTGAGCAGTTAGTTTCTGGAGACTTAACGAGTTGCGCAAAAGATGATGCTGGGTGGCACTGCTGGGGTTATTGTGAGAATCAGTTTTGCAGTTTTACTAAGCACATACAGAGATCGGACAATTTAGTAATTGGAAATGGTCACGCTTGTTCGATTATTGACGGTGAAGTTAACTGTTTTGGTGATAATACATATGGTCAGTCCATACCGCCTAAAAATTTAGTTAATGTGAAAAAAGTGGTTGTAAATTGGGGCTATTCCTGCGCTCTTCTTGATGCTGGAAGGATTAAATGTTGGGGGCGAAGGGATAATAAATTACTTGATAGAGCAGAACGTCTGACTGACGTGCGACAAGTAGTCGCTTCAACATACATAGTTTGTGTTATTAGTAGTGAGAATGATTTGACTTGTGTTTCTGGCAAAGAAAGAGAGGAGTTCAATTTTTTTACGCGCAAAAAGTTTGCTAATGTATTTGCGGGTCCGTATTCGGTTTGCGGTGTCAATGAAAACATGCATGCCGCATGTGTTGGTGGGCAGGGCTTTTCAAAAGAAATTAATGAAAAAAATTTGGATTTTGACTCTTTATCAATAGGTGCAAGCCATATGTGCATGATCAAAAACGGCAAGGTAAGTTGTTTTGGCGATTATGCTAGCGAAAATGAAATTATGTATAAAGAGCGAATGCCGGCAAACCAATTGATGCAAGAAGCATTAAAAGTTAATTGAACTAATTATCAAGGAGTAGTTATGTCTAGTGCGATTGATGTAATTGAAAATTTGAATATTCTTACGAGTCATATCAAGGTATCAGAAGGAGAGTATTTTCGTGTTTATTCAGACCCATTAGGTATACCAACAATTGGTTATGGATATGCACTGGCAATTAAAGGTGAAGATGGTCGTTGGAAATATTACTAAAGATCTGCGAGATGCCGGTATTCTTGGGGAGAACGAAAATCTTTCTTCAGATTTTTTGTCAAAGCTTGCTGAAGCTACCAGAGCGTTAAATAAAGAGGCGGGTGCGGTAAATCCGTTCTATCCAAATTCCAAGAGCAAGGTTGTTCAATATTTCGATACAAATACAAGCTTACAGTACGAAGTTTATTTGAATTGTGATATTCAGACTAACATGCCATACATAGGAACTGTTTATCTTGCCAAATAGTATTTTATTTTCTACGGTTTCTTATGGACTTCCCAGACTCTAGTGACCACGCCTAAGCTATGAGGCTTTTAGGTGTCTAGCGAAATAAGGGAGATTCACTTATAACATTTTGACAACCTTCTAAATATTCATCGCTTTGTCATAATTATTGTCGATTCTTTGGCGTCTTTTACCACTTGGGAATATCGCCGGGGAATCCACAATGAAAATTACATCATCCAAAACCAGTATTAAATTCGCTGGGCTTTCAAAAACACTTCCTAAAAATGTGCTTGCGCTAGTCATGGCAGGTTGTGCATCTGCCAGTTGGGCTGTGCCGTTTGATATTGCTGCTAATACCAATGCGAACGGTGTTAAAACGATTACCGGAAATGAAACGGGTGTGGTTAATCAAGGGGCGACTTTGAGTGCAACCGATAAAACTATCACATGGTCCGGCGCAACCGCCGGGACGGTCGTTATCGACAACCGCGGTACCGTGCAGGCTACCGCCAGTGGGGGCCGCGCGATTGATACCAGCAGCAGTGGCGGTGCCAATCGCTCATTAATTTTACGCAATTCTGAAACCGGGCAAATCCTGGGTGGAAACGATGCTGTGCGCATTAATTTTTCGTCTGGCGCTGTGGGTTCGGTCAGTGTGGACAATGCTGGTTATATTTATTCTGCAACTGGCCAAGCCTTGGATTTCAACGCGATTACTGCTGGTAGTGTAGAAATTATTAACCAAGTGACTGGAATCATTGCGACTAAAGATGCCGATGGCATTCGCCCGGGCAGCAACGGTGTTGTAATTAATTATGGAAAAATTATTGGCGGTGGTGCAGGGCTTGTTCCCGGTGCAACAAATTTATCGAGTGAAGCGATTGATTTCCAAAGTTTTGGTGGAACCGTACACAACCAAACTGGAGGATTAATTGAAGGTGCTCGCCACGGTATTACCGGTGATGGCGTAGTGAATGTAACCAATGCCGCTGGTGGAACTATTCGCGGTCATAACGGCTCTGGCATTAATTTGGATAACACCGGCAGTGTTATCAATCACGGCACTATTTCCGGTAATTTTGATGCGACCTTGATTAATGGTGATGGCGACGGTGTGGATATTGATGGCATTGGCAGCATCGACAATTACGGCCGTATAGAAGCAAATGGCGCTGGCGGTGTGAAAGATGGCCCAACGGATTTTAATCGTGCAGATGGCATTGCAATGGGCGGTGGAACCATTAACAACTTTGCTGGTGCGACCATCTATAGCTCTGATCGCGGAATTTTAGTGGACGACAGTTCAGGTGGAGCTGCATTTGGTAAAACGACGTTAATAAACCACGGGATCATTGATGCACAAACCACCGGTGTAATACTGCAAGGTAATTGGGATGATTACGTGCAAAACACCGGAACTATTCGCAGCCGCACAGGCGATACCGCTATTGATATGGGCGGCGGTGATGACACTTTAGTGGTTGCAACCGGTTCTGTGATTGAAGGCGCTGTTTATGGCGGTGCCGGTAAAAATCAGCTTGTGCTGGACGGTACTGGTGCAGGAAGCCTTGGTTTGACCAAAGAGTTTCAATCACTGCAATTGAACGGTGGTGATTGGACAATGGGTGGTGCGCAATCATTGGAAAATTTAAGTGGCGCAGGCAGTTTGCATGCAGACTCAATTGATTTGTTGGCAGGTTCTAATTTATCACTGGGGCTTACTGCAAATCCCGCTGCTGAATTGAATCTGTTTTCCGATGTCAATCTGGCGGGTACAACGTATCTGGATTTTTTTGATACCGGCGCGCAGGATTCATTGAATGTGTTTGGTTTGTTATCACTGCTGGATACCAGCATTTTTCAATTGAATTTTTCCGGCAGTCACTTTGTTGATGGGCAAGAGTTTCAAGTGTTGCGTGCAACCAATATTGTTGGTCTCGATTATTCAAAATTTTTATTGAATGGATTGGGTAATGATTGGGATTGGGAATTCGATCAACTCAATGGCACAGTCAATGTAACTTTGTATCGCACAGCAGCAACCGTTTCTGAGCCGGGCTCCTTGGGTTTGGTATTTGCGGCACTTATGTTGTTGGCAGGAGTACGCAAACGCAATTCGGTGCGCTAATTCAATAGATTCTCCTCCAGGTTGCACTCTCCGGTTGGGGTGCAGCCTGGACTGTTGTTATAGCCATGTTGTTTTCATTCCCTTAAATCGCTTCCGTTATTAAGTGTAAATCTGGTATACCAGTTTGTTATGTGCAAATAGACTATAAGTCTGTGTGGTTGGCATTAACATAATAAATCTGGAGATACACATGGCATATCAACTCGGTCAATGGCGGGATTTTCTCGCTGTTTTTTCTATTTTCTTCTCTGTTTTCTTCGCATTACCCGTTCAGGCAAAAGACGATTTAGTTCTTAATGATAAGGATTATTTTGAAAAGCCCGGCTTGAATGTGCTGGTGTTTAGCAATTGGTATGACGGGCTATTTAGCGATTCAAAAACCAGTGGTGTTGAGCTGATCCACCACGGTGAACGTACAGTGACCAATGGTGATGTGCGTTTGAATGCGACGCCGGAGCAGTGGGATTTAACGCCCATGTTTAAGGAGCGAAAAGTCAATCGCGCTGAACAGTCGATTGAGGCGTTTTTACATTATCCCGACCAACAATTTGATTTTTCCATCAAGGTCATTAAAAACGCAGCAGGTGTGTTGTTAACAGTTAACTTGCCAAAACCACTGCCAAAATCCCTTGAAGGAAAAGCGGGTTTTAATCTGGAGTTTTTACCGGCTGCTTATTTCCACAAATCATTTTTGATGGACGATAAAGCAGGTGGTTTTCCGGTTTATCCAACTGGTTTAAAGGAAATTAATGGTAAAGCTGACCCTGATGCGCTCGCGCAAGGGCAGCATTTGGTGTTTGCGCCGGAAGATGCTGAGCTCCGTGTCAGTATTCAATCTGCGGGTGCGCCACTGGAACTTTATGATGGCCGTGGGAAGGCACAAAATGGCTGGTTTGTTGTGCGTAGTAAAATTCCGGCCAATAAAACCGGTACCGTAGTCGAGTGGCAAATTGATGCGGCGACAGTAAAAAATTGGCTTCGCAAACCAATGATTGCGCATTCGCAAGTCGGTTATCACCCAGCCCAGAAAAAAGTTGCGGTGATTGAGTTGGATGCGCGCGATAAAAAAATCCACAAGGCGAGCTTAGTCAAAATCAATGCTGATGGTACCCGCAAAATTGTGTTGAGTGAAAAACCGAAATCCTGGGGTAAATATCTGCGTTACGAATATCGCCAATTCGATTTCAGCAAAATCCAAACGCCGGGGTTGTATGCAATCACTTATGGTGATCAGCAAACCCACAGCTTCCGCATCGATAAAGCGGTTTATCAAGCTGCATGGCACCCCACGTTAGATATGTATTTGCCTGTGCAAATGGATCACGTCACTGTCAATGAATCCTACCGTATATGGCATGGTGCATCGCATTTGGATGATGCGCTGCAAGCGCCAGTGAATCACGAGCATTTTGATTTATATGCACAAGGCCCAACCACAGATACAAAATTTAAACCCGGCGAGCATATTCCCGGCTTGAATATTGGTGGTTGGTACGATGCTGGTGATTACGATATTCGTACACAAACGCAATACGATGTTGTGAATACGCTCGTTACTGCGTGGGAAACCTTTAACCTAAAGCGCGATACCACCAGTGTTGATTACGCAAGAAAGTTTGTGGATTTACACACTGCTGATGGTAAACCCGATGTGTTACAGCAGATTGAACACGGTACATTGGCGTTGATCGCGCAACACCGGGCAATCGGCCATGCGATTCCAGGAATCGTAGAGGCGCATATCGATCAATATCATCACCTGGGTGACGGCATCACCAAAACAGATAATTTAATTTACGATCCAAAAATGGGTGAGCTGGAGACTGATGGTTTCAAAAGCGGAAAGTTTGATGATCGTTGGGCGTTTACCAGTAAATCATCTTCATTAAATTACGGTTCTGCCGCTGCACTTGCTGCTGCTAGTAGAGCATTGACCGGATTTAATGATGAACTTGCCAAAGAATGTTTGGCAACTGCGAAAAAAGTGTGGGCAGAAGAAGCCGCAAAAGTGAAACCTGATTTGTTTAAACACGGTAATACTACCGGTGGAAAACTTGAACATGAGCAACTTAAAGCGGCGACTGAGTTGTTGATCACCACAGGTGAAGCAAAGTATGCACAAGCTGTTAAAAAACTGGCAGCAGAAGTGGACTTTGGAATCAATGCCTCCTGGTTTATTCGCGCCATTCCTTACATGGATGCTGATTTTAAACAGCAACTAAAAAGCAAGGCGCAACTTTATCAAACCGAGCTCGCAGCAGCCCAGGCAAAAAATCCATTTGGTGTGCCTATCACTGAAGGTGGTTGGGCGGGCAGTGGCTGGGTTATCCGTCATGCGATCAATAACTATTACATTCACAAAGCGTTTCCGGAATTGGTTAACCGTGAAGCCGTACTGCAAGGTTTGAATTTCCTTTACGGCACTCACCCTGCGCATAATTTGTCGCTGGTATCCAACGTTGGAACTCGCTCCAAAGAAGTGGCCTATGGCATGAACCGCGCGGATTTTTCGTTTATCTCTGGCGGTATTGTTCCAGGAATTTTGGTATTAAAGCCGGACTATCCAGAGAATCATGAAGATTGGCCATTTTTCTGGGGTGAAAATGAATATGTGGTTAATTTGGCGGCAAGCTATATCTTTTTGGTGAATGCAGCGGAAGATGTGCTGAGCCATTAAGTCGCCCCTGACAGATGTCAATCACCTGGAGTGACAAACGTCGCTGGTGGAATGAATCCAAAATTGGTTTTATAGTGTCTCATAGAGGTTATGACTGTTTTCAGTGCCAAGGAGCATACTATGTCGTCCGTTGATGAAAAAACCAAATTGGAAAATCCGGCTCCGCCAGTGACTCCCAGCAAGACTGCATCATCGGGTTGGATGATGGGTTTGGTGGTGGTTGCGATAGGTGGTTTGCTGTTGGCGAAAAATCTGGGTGTAGATTTATTCTTTCTGGATTTTCATAACTGGTGGGCATTTTTTATATTATTTGCTGCTGTCGGGCCTTTGCATTTGGCGTATCGCAGTTATAAACGAGAAGGCATCGGTATGGCCATGTTCAATGCGTTAGTGACAGCAGGCACGATTATTTTCATTGCGATGATTTTTTTGTTGGGATTGTCATTCGGAACCTGGTGGCCTGCGTTTATCATTATTGGTGGTCTGTATATGATGACTGGCCGACAATAAATTGTGCGGTTATCTACACAAAAAGCCCTTGTGACTTTCACAAGGGCTTTTTCGTTTTTGTTGTTGTCGTATTATCGCTACTTTTCCTTTTGTAACCAGAGCTGATACATGCCAACAAAGGTGTCGGGGAATGCACTTTCAAATTCGTGCCATTTATCCAGATCAAGTTGGTCGGTGAGAGCAGGGTAGCGTTGTTGAAAGGTGTGTTGCGCTTGTGGAGGCACATCAAACCCTACTAGCGTTAATTGTAAATCGTTAATGATGGTTTTAAGTTGTGGAAGGGTAAACCTGTGTTCTTGCACATGAAACAACAGGTCACGGCAACCACTGATACTATAAAAGTCATCGCTCAGTGTGAGCTCCCCTAATTGTGATTGCTGTGGTTGCTGAAAAATATCGTTGCGGAATTTTTTGATGTCTTCAGCTGTGCTGCCTAGCCCTAATTCTTTTATACGTTGATGCGCAAGCACCACTCGTTTACGTGCGAGTTCGCTATAAAGGCTTATGCGCATAATCCCACCAGGTTTCACTATATCGCGCAATACCTGCCATCCTGCTAACGGATTTTCCATGTGATGTAGCACGCCTGTGCTGTTGATCAAATCAAACGTTTTATCTAATTTGTGCGCATCCAAAATATTGCCTTGCACAAAATGGATGCTGTTGATTGCTAATGTATTTGCCATGCGCTTGGCGTAGGCAAGGCTGCTACTGCTTAAATCGAGTGCGGTAATGTGTGCATTAATATCTGTTCGTGCAAGGTCGATAGGTTCGAAGCCTGTGCCACATCCTGCCACTAAAATATCAACAGGGTCCGTGGGTAAAATTGCCCGGTTTACAGCAGCCAGGCGCTTCAATACGTCGATAATGGCGATGGGTGTTGGCGCAGGTGGAATTTGCCAGCGCGGATAGGGGTTTTCCTCGTATTGCGATTGTACCTGCGTTGATACATTCTGTGCAGCGTTATTTGATCGGTCACTCTTAATGATTGTAATCGTCTCTTTTAACGCGTTTTCTTCCTGAAAATCCAGAAGGCTGCGTTTAATTAACAGGCTCCACAAAGATTTGTTGTCACGTTCAATCTCTTGTGCTGTTGCGAGTGTAATGTGCTGCAAGCTCAACCTAAATAAAGGTTTATACAGACTGAGAAGAATGAGCAAGTTGTTTGTGTTAGATGCATTTACTTGTTGATGCTTTTCTCTTTGATAGTCTTCCAGTTGACGCTCTACGCGATGTAAGGCTTGTGATTCTTCTGCTGATACTTCAAAAATATATTCGTTTGCAAAACAGGTAAGTGAGAGTGCGCAGGCGAGATCGCTATGTAATATTGCTTCAGGTTGCAGCTCTGCTGTGAGTAGCAACGTTTTACGAACCTGCGTCAGCCATTGCTCTAGTGGCGCATGGGTGTTGATACAGCGTGATAAATAGCAAAGCAATAAAGCATCGCGATTCAGTATGTCCAGTAATCCGGTAGTGACAGTCGTTGAATGGTATTTCGCCCACAAAAGCGATGCGGCAACACGAGCGAGTTGCTGATAATCAATATCAGGCTCATCAAAACAAAGTAACAGATCGCGTTCCAATTCGCTGCTAAAACCGGATGGCGAAATAGTTGCGAGTAGCGGGATCATTTGTTGGCGCACTGTTGAATTATTGGGTTCAATGCGCAGTGCATAACTCAATGCTTGTAACGCATGGTTGTAATTGCCATGCATCTGTAACAATCGCGCGATTCCAGTGTAAGCGGGAACATGAGTGGGATGTTGTTGCGTTACTTGCTGATAGCTGTGCAGTGCTTGTGAATACTCTTTGCGAGAGATCTGTTGTGCTGCAAGAGCGCATAAATCAGTGGCTGTAGGTTGCTTATTATTTTCCATTTGATTACTCGCCATGCGATTGACTGCGTTTTTATTATTTTAAATTGCCCAGTGTTCCAGTGTTAAGCCATCAGGCGTGGCATTGATACACCAACCATATTCATGCCAGTCGCCTAGCACTATGCGTTCGGCGGGTTTGCTGTTTAGTTCCATTGCGTGGCGGGCAGGACGATGTGTGTGGCCGTGGATCAGTTGGGTTACGCCTGCTGTGCTCATTCGTGCGATCACTTCGGCCAGCGTGACATCCATAATGTCTTCTGCTTTCAAGCTATTCATGCTTTGGCTTTTTTCGCGCAATTGCGCAGCCAGTGCACGGCGTGCAACCAGAGATTGGGAAAGAATTTGTTGTTGCCATTGGGCACTGCGCACCATTGCGCGGAACTTTTGGTATTCGGAATCACCTGTGCAGAGTTCATCGCCGTGCATAAGTAAAGTGGGTGTACCGTATAGGTCTATAACGATTTGCTCTGGTAGCAGTGTCATGCCGGCTTTATCAGCGTAATCGTTGCCTAATAAAAAATCGCGATTGCCGTGGATAAAATAAATCGCAACGTCGTGTCTGTGTAACTGGTTTAATTCGTTGGCGACATCTTGTGCGAGTGCAGAATCGTCATCATCGCCAATCCAGGCATCAAAGAAGTCACCGAGAATATACAGTGCATCCGCATGAATGGCGCGAGTCTGCAAGAAATGAAAAAACGCCCGCGTAATCTGCGGGCGTGATTCATGGAGATGTAAATCTGAAATAAAAAGTGTGGACATACGTTGCGTATTTCTAATTACGTAGTTCTTGATGAAACGCTTACGCGATAGTCGCTGATTGAATGATGACAGCTTCTTTAGGTACGTCCTGGTGGAAACCTTTGCTACCGGTTTTTACACCTTTGATTTTGTTGACAACATCCATACCTTCAACAACTTTGCCAAATACGCAGTAGCCCCAACCCGATGAATTTTTGCCCGTGTGATTAAGGAAGCTATTGTCTTTTACGTTGATGAAGAATTGTGCCGTAGCGCTGTGAGGATCGCTGGTGCGTGCCATAGCCAGTGTGCCGGTCAGGTTTTGCAGACCGTTGTCAGCTTCGTTCTCAATTGTTGCGCGGGTTTCTTTTTGTTGGAAGTCTTCGGTGAATCCGCCGCCTTGAATCATAAAGCCATCGATGACACGGTGAAAAATAGTGCCGTTATAAAAGCCTTCCTCAACATATTGTTTGAAATTTGCAGCGGTCTTTGGCGCTTTATCAAAATCCAGTTCAATAACGATGTCGCCGTAGTTAGTGTGTAATGTAATCATGGTGAATCTCCCTTGAGATTTAGAGGGTGGTGCGGGAAAAAGCCGGTATGATACGCGCTCCCCCAAGGGGAAGGAATGCGTAGAGGGTTAAATTTAACAGTAGAAAGTACTAGAGAGAGCTATGCAGCGCGGTAAATTTCTGACTATTGAAGGCACCGAAGGTGTCGGAAAAAGCACTAATCTGGCGTTTGTACGCGAGTGGTTGGTTGCTCGTGGAATTGAGGTGATTGTCACCCGCGAGCCGGGTGGTACGCCTCTGGCAGAGGAGGTGCGGGCGCTGCTGTTGAGTAAGCGCGATGAATCAGTCGATGAAACGGCTGAATTATTGCTGGTGTTTGCAGCGCGCGCGCAACATTTAGCGCGTGTTATCCAGCCTGCGTTGGCGCGTGGTGCCTGGGTGCTCAGCGACCGCTTTACCGATGCAACCTATGCGTATCAAGGCGGCGGCCGCGGCTTGAGTAAATCGACCATTGAGCAGCTTGAGCAGTTGGTTCAAGGGAATTTGCGCCCCGATTTAACCCTTATTCTCGATATCGATGTCGAGCTCGGTTTGAACCGTGCGCGCCAACGGGGCGAGTTGGATCGCTTTGAAAGCGAGACAATCGGATTCTTCGAGCGGGTGAGGGCGGCGTATCGCCAGAGAGCCAATACAGCGCCTGAGCGTTACGCTGTCGTCGATGCTGGTAAAACGCTGGTAGAAGTACAAAAGGAAATCGACTATGTCTTAACCCGCCTTTTGGGTTAAGACTTTCTCATCAAAACTCAGCGGGAGCTTTCACCCGAACTTCAACGCCGGTAATCGGGTGATCCAGCCAAAGTTCCTGCGCATGCAGCAGTAAACGCGGGGCTTTGGCCAGAACAGCTTCCGGTGCATACAGTCCATCACCCAGCATGGGGTGGCCGAGGCTAAGCATATGAACCCGCAGCTGATGCGTGCGGCCGCTTACGGGCTCCAGCAAAACGCGGGTAGTGTGGTTGTCTGCGTTTCTCTCCAATACGTGATAGCGGGTGTGGGCAGATTTGCCGTGCTCAAAACACACCTTCTGTAACGGGCGGTTCGGCCAATCGCAAATCAGCGGCAGTTTTATCTCGCCTTCATCTTCTTCAATCAAACCTTCTACTACGGCGACATAACGTTTATGGATTTCACGCGCTTCGAATTTGTGCGTTAAGTTTTTTAGCGTCAGGTAATTGAGCGGAAACATCACAATGCCGGATGTGCCTTGGTCGAGGCGATGGGCAACGCGTGCATTGGGATTGAATTCAAGTGCTCGGTTGAACAGGCAATCCTGTTTTTCCGGTCCTTTGCCTGGCACACAGAGCAAGCCGGCCGGTTTATTGGCGATGAGCAGATCCTCGTCGAGGTACAAAATATCGAGCTGGGAGTCAGTCATTGGCAGGCCTGAAGCAGATTAAGCGGGCGCGGATTATCGCAAATTTGCTAAGCTTGCCCAATCTTTTATTCAGTGATGCTTGATTGAGTGGTTCCATGAGTGATTTTCCTATCCATCCGTACCCGTGGCAATTAAATGATTGGCAGCAACTGGTGCAGCAAATCGACACGCAGAAATTGCCTCACGCATTGATGATTGCGGGGCCGCGCGGAATCGGTAAGCGTCACTTGGCCGATGCGTTGGCGCAGTTGCTGCTTTGCCAAAGCCCGATAGAAGGCAAAGCCTGTGGGCGCTGTCGTGGTTGCGAGTTGAACAAGGCGCAAACACATCCCGACCTCTTGTGGCTTGAGCCAGAGGAGGAGGGTAAGGCGATCAAGGTGGATCAGGTGCGCGAACTGACTGAGTCGCTCGGTAAGACGGCGCAACAGGGCGGTTATAAAGTGGTGATCATCGAGCCAGCGGAAGCGATGAATGGTAACTCGGCCAATGCCTTGCTCAAATCATTGGAAGAGCCTGCAGCAAATACACTGCTGGTGCTGGTGACGCACAGCCCGGGATCGGTTTTGCCGACAATTCGCAGCCGTTGCCAGATGCGTAAATTCCCAATGCCGCGCACCGAGCAGGTCTTGCGCTGGCTATCGCCACTGGTGGTTGGTAGCAATATTGAAGCTGAATCATTGCTCGCAGCAGCGCGGGGTGCGCCTTTAGTGGCGTTATCGCTATTGCAAGGCGATGCACTGGAGCAGCGTGAGCAGCAGTTGCAACAATTAGTGCGCTTGAGCTTGGGGCAGGTATCCGCGATTGAACTGGCTGCGCAATGGCATACAGGCGACGTGCCGGCGTTTGTCGAATGGTTTTTGGGGTTGCTGCATAGCATCGCCCGTTGGCGAGTGGGTGCCGAGGATCTCCAAATGCAGCAAGCACCGGTTGAGTGGCGCGAACGTTTGGCTAATCTGGATGTATCGCTGCTGCATCGCTACATTGAAAAAATTTTGCTCTCTAAAAAGCAGTTATCCAGTGGGGCAAATCCCAATAAGCAATTGTTATTAGAGGAATTATTGCTTGATTGGGGAGCATTATTACGCGCCAGTGCGAATCGCGCGATGGCGTCTGGACACTAGTGAGCTAATCTATTAGTGTTCCAACTCCGGTATCGCTGCCGGCTAAAAACTTACAAGCAGGATCTGTTATGCAACCGATTGGCGGTGGTGCCCGTAACGGCATACTTTCCCTTACGATCAAAGACAAGGCTGTGCTTTACGCAGCCTACATGCCCTTTGTGAAAAATGGCGGCATGTTTATTCCAACCAATAAGAGTTACAAGTTAGGTGACGAAGTATTTATGTTGCTGAGCTTGATGGATGAGCCAGAGAAAATTCCGGTTGCAGGAAAAGTGGTTTGGGTTACCCCCAAGGGCGCACAGGGCAATCGCGCAGCGGGGATTGGTGTGCAATTTAGCGATCAGGACAATACCGCGATTACCAAAATTGAAAACTACCTTGCAGGCATGCTCAACTCGGACAAACCTACCCATACCATGTAAAATCCAGACCCGCCCAGTTTCCCCTTCGAAGCCAGGTAAAACCTGGCTTTGTCATTTTTATCGATCAGAGTTTGAAAGAATTGGTACGTATTTATGTTGATTGACTCCCATTGCCATCTGGATCGCATCAAGCTTGATCCCTACAACGGCGATTTAAGTGCAGCTATCGCAGCAGCGCATGAGCGCGGTATCCAGCAGATGTTGTGTATCGGTATTAGTTTGGAGAATATCCAGACAGTTATCGATATTGCGCAGGCGCACCCGCGTGTAGTCGCTTCCGTTGGTGTCCATCCCTGCGATGTGAAAGAGGGTGCTGCGACTGAAGCGCAATTAATCAACTGGGCTGCACAACCCAAAGTGGTTGCTCTGGGCGAAACGGGGTTGGATTATCACTACGAAACCGAAAGCAAGGATATTCAACATGAAAGCTTTGCCTTGCATTTACGTGTGGGTAAACAAATTGGCTTGCCTGTCGTGGTGCACACCCGTGAGGCCAAAGCCGATACGCTTGCGCTAATCAAAGAGCACGGTAGTCTTGAGCACAGTGGTGTACTGCATTGTTTCACTGAAGATTGGGCGATGGCGAAAGCCGCGCTGGATTTGAATTATTACATTTCAATTTCCGGCATCGTCACTTTCAAAACGGCGGATCAAATCCGCGATGTGGTGCGCAACATGCCGCTCGATCGTTTATTGGTTGAAACCGATTCGCCGTACCTCGCGCCAATCCCTTATCGCGGTAAACCCAACGAGCCAAAATACGTGCGCGAAGTTGCGCAATTTGTGGCGGATGTGCGCGGAATTCCTCTGGAACAGCTTGCGGAAAAAACTACCGAAAATTTTTACCGCTTATTCAATAAAGCAAAACAATATTTGCCAGCTTAAAAACTCCGTCGTCATCCTCGCTTGGCTTGGATCAAGCATTTAAAAGAGAAAAAACATGAACGCCCAACAAATTAAAATCATGCTCGAATTGCAAGATGCGATGAACACCAAAGTCAACGCTAATTGGAAACAACAAGGTTATGAATGGTATCGCGCCATCTGGGTTGAATGCGCCGAGCTGTTGGATCACTACGGTTGGAAATGGTGGAAAAAACAATCACCCGATACCGAACAGGTTGCACTTGAGTTAATTGACATCTGGCATTTTGGTTTAAGCATCCAATTGCAGTCAGGCGCTTCACTTGATGACATTATTGCGAAGATCGAAAAAGAATTGGTAATTGCTACCGACGAAAAAGACTTCCGTTTGGATTTGGAAAAGTTCGCTGCTGCCACTTTGGGTGACCGCCAATTCCATCTCGGTTTATTTGCACGCTTGATGGCGGGTATCGATATGAGTTTTGAGCAGCTCTATCGCGGTTATGTGGGTAAAAATGTATTAAATTTCTTCCGTCAGGATCACGGTTACAAAGATGGAAGCTATCGCAAACATTGGCATGATGGCCGCGAAGATAACGAGCATTTGGTAGAAGCTGTGCAATCGCTAGATACAAGTAAGCCGGAATTTAAAGATGAATTGTATCAAGCGCTAGTTAAACGCTACCAACACTAATGAGTAATTGCTTAATAATAAAGACTAAGGAATAGCTATGTGGTTTTTGTTTGGATTTGTAACCTTGATTGTCGCGGTTAGCTTTGAATTTTGGCGCAGGCACGAATTGATGTGGAGCCCCGATGGGAAATGCCAGGGGTACGATTATAAATTTTTGAAAAGTAAGAATAGAACGACAGGTTTACTTTTTGGCACTAAGTGTGAATCTGATGCGAATTTTGTATTTAAGCAGCAAGCTTTTATTGACGCATTTTTTAAGCGAATCGGAGTTTCCAGGGAATTTGAAACTGGAGATTCATCGTTTGATGATGCGTGCTATTTGGCAACGGATTGTGCTGATTTGCATCAACTATTGGTTAGTCAGCCTAGGGTTCGGGATGCGATTAAACAAATCTTAAGCTATAGCAACGGCGCATTTGCAGCAACGGCAATTTATTGTCGCCAAGGACGTATCTGGATTCGATTTGACGGTGAATGGTGGAGTGCAGATGAGGGCGTCGAACCGATTGAAAGGAAACTGGGGCCCCTATTGTCATTAATTGCTAATGCAATAGCGGATCTTACAAAGGCTGGCGTGGGTTGGCGAGATCCCTTTGTTTACAAAGCGATACTGGTTTTGGCAATAAGTTCTGGTTTTGCAATCAATGCAGCCATACAGTTCTACCGCACGACAATGAGTGACCTGCCGTTTCTCTTGTATCCAAAGGAGCTTGCGATAGATGCGCTAATCTATTCGTTTGTTACATTACCTGTTTTGGTGTTGGTTGCAGTGCATTGGCTAGGACGCGGCGCTAGAACACACTTGGTGTTAATCGAATTGGTAACGATTGGGGCTTTTGGGCTATTTGCTTCGATTGCGTTTGAGATGCGCGACGTCAATATTGAGCTTGATAAAACCAAGCCGGATTATTTCGAGACTAAAATTATTAGTAAGCATGTGTCGAAAAGCCGAAGGAGCACGTCCTATTCCATTGTTGTAAGAAATTGGGATTGTGATTGTGGTAGCTATTCTATAGCTGTATCGGCAGCGACCTATAATTCTGCATCGGTATCAAACCCGGTTATGATTGCCCAACGTAATGGTTATCTCGGTTATAAATGGATCAGTGCGGTAAACGTCTATTGGTTTCGTCAGTAACTTGATTCAAATGAACAGAGCCTATCGGTATTAACCCATAAATTTCTCTCGCTCTCGTGCAAGCCTCATTCACGGTTCCATCCTCATTCCAAATATCAAACTCCCGGCAAGTGCTTGAGCGGTTTTCGTAAATGCTACAGCTTACCCGCTCGCCGGGCATGCCAACCAATGCGGCACAATGAACGGGTGATTTTTCTGTGCCTTTCATGCATACGTGATGGGGGGTTACCTTCATGATAAGTTCGTCGGGAACCGTGCCGCCAGCACTCTGGCATTCGCCCCAGTAAAAGGAAACCCGGAAAGAAGCACAGCAAGCACCGCAAGTTAGGCAAGGAGATTCGAAGTGACTGCTCATGTAACCTCTAAAACTTTCTCAGGGGTGGATATGAACGTGGCAAAGTTTTTTGGAATCTGATTTTGTGGAAAAATCGTTATTTTTCAAGATTGTTGGGATGTAGAAACTGTAAATATCCAGTCAAATTTGCGAACCTCTCTCATTTAGTCTTAATCATGGGGTGAATTTTTTACCCAAATGCCTATAATGCCCCCCCGTCTTAGCAGTAAACCCTGGCACAAAATGCCGAACTTTCGTTTCCTTCCAATATCACCCGAATAAATGGAGTCTCATCGTGAAAGCACCTGTAAGAGTTACCGTCACTGGCGCCGCTGGTCAAATCAGCTACTCATTATTGTTCCGCATCGCCGCTGGCGACATGCTGGGTAAAGACCAGCCAGTAATCCTGCAATTGCTGGAAATCACTCCAGCGCTGAAAGCCCTGCAGGGTGTTGCTATGGAATTGGATGATTGTGCATTCCCGCTGTTAGCTGGCATCGTGACGACTGATGACCCTGCCGTTGCGTTCAAAGATTCCGATTACGCTTTGCTGGTTGGCGCTCGTCCACGTGGTCCGGGTATGGAGCGTAAAGATTTGCTGGCAGCAAACGCGGCTATTTTCTCGGTACAAGGTAAAGCGATTGATGACCATGCGTCACGCAACATCAAAGTATTGGTTGTAGGTAACCCTGCAAATACCAATGCGTTGATCGCTCAACGTAACGCACCAAACATCAACCCGCGTCAATTCACTGCAATGACCCGTTTGGATCACAACCGTGCCTTGTCGCAATTGGCGACCAAAACCGGTACCAGCATCAACAACATCACCAAGGCATTGATCTGGGGTAACCATTCATCTACCCAATATCCAGACCTGCACAACACACTGGTTGATGGTAAGCCAGCATTGAGCTTGGTTGATCAAGCTTGGTACGAAGCAGATTACATCCCAACCGTACAACAACGTGGTGCTGCAATTATCGCTGCACGCGGTGCTTCTTCTGCTGCTTCTGCTGCTAACGCTGCTATCAACCACATTCGCGATTGGGCTCTGGGTACTCCGGCGAACGATTGGGTGAGCATGGGTGTATACAGCGATGGTTCTTACGGTATTGAGAAAGGTTTGATCTACTCTTTCCCATGTGTATGCAAAAACGGCGATTGGGAAATTGTTCAAGGTGTTGAGATCAATGAATTCTCTCGTGCTCGCATGACTGCAACTGAAAAAGAATTGCAAGAAGAGCGCGATGCAGTAAAAGAATTGTTGCCAGCGTAATCGTTGTAAACATCACTGCATCTGCAAAATAAAAAAGCCGCTGATTGTTTAATCAGCGGCTTTTTTATTTGTGGTCTGACAGTTAATTTAGAAGTGAAAAATGGCTGCTGCGTAAGGACCTTTCAAGTCAAGATTGGTATTGACGCCATCATCATCAATATTGGCTGTGAGGGCGCGGTAACCAACTTCAATTCCCAGATCCAGCGCTGAATCAAAAAGGTAGCTGACTTTTGCGTTGTAGTCTGCCAGATCATTGCCGTCATAACTGATGTAATTCCCCTCAAACCCTGCGGAAAATCCAGTTAAAGGAAGATCAAACTGAAAGCGCGCATACGCCAGCGGAACTGCAATATCAATGTCCATTTTATCGGTTATTTGAATGCTTTCAGCTTGTAGGTGCCCGCTGTATTTGCGAAGTGTCACACCCAAATCGAGATTCAGCCAGTTATCAAGTAATTCATAATAAAGCGCTGCGTCTGTGTAGCTTAAATCAATATCCGTTGTGACCTTGCTGCCTGCTGGAAAATTAATATTCCCCACGCTGAAGCTGTTATTAATGGTTCCTGTTTGGCGACTACTAATATCGTTTTGTTGTAATTTAATATTAGGAAAGAATGGAACTGGATGCTCAAGTGCAATGTAATAAAAATTATTGTTGTTATCTTTTAATCCTAATTCATTGACGTTAACGGAAGGGTTTCCCAGCTCGCCGCTATAATCGGCCTGCCAAACACCTGCGCCTGCGTAAACACCAAATACGGTATCTGCCAAGCTATTGCTACTCATCGCGAGTAGAAGTGCACTAGTGGATAAGCTAAAAATAGGGCTGTATTTACATAATTTCATAATTGATCCAGAGCTGTTAAATAAAAAGACAGTTTAACGATAAGTTAATGACAGTTGTGTGGACTGAGTTGAAAAATACTAAAAGGGTCGCCAGTGAAAAAATGAACATTAATTAACGCGGCGTATTGTTCTGTAATAGGTCTAAAAAAACACGTGCGGCATTATTTAATGTGCGTTGGCTGTGATGGATATAGCCTAGCGGGCGCATAATCGGTGGGTGATCGACATCCAGAATTTCCAATTGCTCATCGATGATTTTGCGTGGCAATACACCCCATCCCATTCCAATACTTAATAGCATTTTAATGGTGTCGAGATGGTTGGAAACCATCGTGATATCAAGCGGCAGTTTTTTGTCGTCAAATAATGTTTTGATGAGCTGTGTTGTATAGGTGCTTGTATCCGGCATTATCGCTTGGTGAGCGCTTAAATCGGCCAGCTGAAGATGCGATTGCGTTGCAAGCGCATGTGTTGGCGCAGCGACAAATTCGAGCTGGTCGTGCCAGAGGGTTTGGCTTTGGATTCGCGAATCTTGTTGAAGCGCGAGCGTAATAATGGCGATGTCGAATCTGCCTTGGAGTATTTCATGATATGCCTGCTCTGAATCTAAAAAATGTAAGTCCAGTTTTACCTGTGGGTATCGCGTTGATAGCTCGCGCAAAAAAGGGGGTAAATAGTGCAGCCCAACATGGTGACTTGTAGCAATACTCAATTTGCCTTGAACATCACCTTGTAAATCTGCAATCGCCCGTTGCGCAGCAATTACTTCTCCTAATATTAGCTTTGCTTTACTTAACAGCACCTGACCAGCCTGGGTTAGTGCAACTTGCCTTCCAATTCGATCAAATAATGACGCCTTCAGCTGTTCTTCGAGTAAGGCAATCCGCTTGCTGATAGCGGGTTGCGTCAAATGGAGCCGTTCTGCAGCCGCAGAGAAGGAGCCATTTTCAGCAATTGCAACGAAAGCCTGTAAGTGTTGGGTATCCATTGGTTTATTTTTAAACTATTCCAATTTGGAATGCAATATATAAAAAAGATAAATTTGTTTTATGGGTTTTGCGCGAGTAGGATGGCTTTATTCTTACTATATGTTTCGCTGCAACCTGTGAACTGAGCCCTTAAGGGCTTTATCGGAGATCACCATGGCTAAAACCCTCTATGACAAATTGTGGGATGCGCACCTCGTCCATCAAAGCGATGATGGGTCTGCACTCATTTATATCGACCGCCACATCGTGCATGAGGTGACTTCACCGCAAGCGTTTGATGGATTGCGAATGGCAGGGCGCAAGCCTTGGCGCGTAGATTCAATCCTCGCGACGCCAGATCACAACGTCCCGACTACTCAGAAAGAGCGCGCCCATGGTGTAAGTGGCATTCAGGATCCTGTGTCATTGATTCAGGTGAAAACCCTCGACGATAACTGCGATGAATTTGGCATCCTCGAATTCAAGATTAATGATGCGCGTCAGGGGATTGTGCATGTGGTAGGCCCGGAAACCGGCGCTTGCTTGCCCGGCATGACGGTGGTCTGTGGCGATTCCCATACCGCCACCAATGGTGCGCTGGGGGCATTGGCGCACGGTATTGGCACCAGTGAGGTAGAGCATGTGATGGCGACTCAATGTTTGGTTGCCAAAAAGATGAAAAATATGTTGATCAAGGTAGATGGCAAACTCGGCCTTGGTGTAACCCCGAAAGACGTTGTGCTCGCCATCATCGCTAAAATTGGTACCGCTGGCGGAACTGGTTATGCGATGGAATTTGGCGGCCAAGTATTTCGCGATATGAGCATGGAAGGGCGTATGACAGTGTGCAATATGGCGATTGAGGCCGGCGCGCGCGCCGGCATGGTGGCGGTAGACCAAACCACTATCGATTACGTCAAAGGCCGTACCTATGCCCCCAAAGGTGATTTATGGGAGAAGGCTGTCGCCGACTGGAAAAATTATGTCAGCGATGAGGGTGCACATTTTGATGTGGTTGTTGAAATCAATGGCGAGGATATCAAGCCGCAAGTTAGCTGGGGTACATCGCCAGAGATGGTGGTATCTGTTGAAGATAAAGTACCTGATCCTGCGAACGAAACGGATCCGGTTAAGCGCAACGATATGATTCGCGCGTTGCAATACATGGGGCTGCAGGCCAACCAACCGATCACCTCCATTCATGTGGATCGTGTATTCATTGGTTCCTGCACCAACTCGCGCATTGAAGATATTCGTGCGGCGGCAGCGGTAGTGAAAGGCCGCCAAAAAGCCGATTCAGTAAAAGAAGCGATTGTTGTTCCCGGCTCCGGCGCAGTGAAAGCGCAAGCGGAAGCAGAGGGTTTGGATAAAATTTTCATCGAAGCGGGAATCGAATGGCGTGAGCCAGGCTGCTCTATGTGTTTGGCGATGAATGCAGACAAACTTGGTGCCGGTGAGCACTGTGCATCTACATCAAACCGCAACTTTGAAGGTCGTCAGGGCTACGGTGGCCGTACGCATTTGGTAAGCCCTGCAATGGCGGCAGCAGCGGCGATTGCTGGTCATTTTGTTGATGTGCGTACATTTAACTAAGAGCAGGAGAGCACTATGAAAAGTTTTACTGTCATGCAAGGCATTGCTGCTCCTATGGATCGTGCTAATGTCGATACCGACATGATTATCCCCAAGCAGTTTTTGAAGTCCATCAAACGCACTGGTTTTGGTAAAAATTTATTTGATGAGTTACGTTATCTGGATGAAGGAAAGCCGGATCAAAGCTGTGAAGGTCGCCCGATTAACCCTGAGTTTCCGCTGAACTTTCCGCGTTATAAAAACGCCAGCATTTTACTCGCGCGCGAAAACTTTGGTTGTGGTTCCAGTCGTGAACATGCGCCTTGGGCATTGGATGATTATGGCTTTCGCAGTGTAATTGCTCCGAGTTTTGCAGACATCTTCTTCAATAACTGTTTCAAAAATGGTTTGTTGCCAATTATTTTGAGTGAAGAAATTGTCGATAAATTATTTAAGGAAATGTACGCAACTGAGGGTTATCAATTAACCGTTGATCTTGCGGCGCAAACTGTCACTACGCCGTCAGGTGAAAGCTTTGGGTTTGAAATCGATGCATTCCGCAAACATTGTTTATTAAATGGCTTGGATGATATTGGTTTGACTCTTGAGCAGGCTGATAAAATTCGCGCTTACGAAACCAAGCGTCGTGCAGAAGCGCCCTGGTTGTTTGATGTGGTGAAGTAATCGAGCCAGCAGTAGCGAAAAAGAATTTTTTAAATTTGGAGAATATTTGTGGGTAAGCATATTTTAATTCTGGAAGGCGACGGTATTGGTCCAGAAATTGTTAAAGAAGCGCGTAAGGTGCTGGATGTGGTTAATGCCAAATTTGATTTGGGGTTAACTTTTGAAAATGAATTGATGGGCGGTTGTGCAATTGATGTGCATGGCGTTCCTTTGGCGGATTCAACGCTGGAAAAGGCACGCAAAGCCGATGCAATTTTGTTGGGTGCAGTAGGTGGTCCCAAGTGGGATAAATTGGATCGCGCCATTCGCCCGGAAAAAGGTCTGCTAAAGATTCGTTCACAATTAGGCTTGTATGCAAATTTGCGCCCGGCACTGTTATATCCACAATTGGTAGATGCGTCATCGCTAAAACCGGAAGTGGTTTCCGGTTTGGATATTTTGATTGTGCGCGAACTGGCGGGCGGTATTTACTTCGGCGAGCCGCGTGGTATTCGCGTATTGGAAAACGGCGAGCGTGAAGGTTACAACACCTATAAATATTCCGAGAGCGAGATTATCCGCATCGGCCGCACTGCATTTGAAATGGCGCGCAAACGCAACCGTAAAGTCTGCTCGGTCGATAAAGCGAATGTGCTTGAGGCGACTATGTTGTGGCGCGAAGTAATGGATACTTTGCATAAAGAGTATCCAGATGTAGAGTTGTCGCACATGTATGTCGATAACGCCGCTATGCAACTGGTGCGCGCGCCCAAACAATTCGATGTGCTGGTGACGGGTAACATGTTTGGTGATATTTTGTCCGATGCGGCTGCTATGTTAACTGGCTCTATCGGTATGCTGCCATCGGCTTCATTGGATAAAGATGGTCGCGGTATGTATGAACCATGTCACGGTTCTGCACCGGATATCGCCGGGCAGGGTATTGCTAACCCGTTGGCGACTATTTTGTCGGTATCCATGATGTTGCGTTATTCGCTCGGTTATCCGCAGGTGGCGGATGCGATTGAAGTGGCAGTGGGTAAGGTGTTGGATCAAGGTTATCGCACCGCCGACATTTATACGGAAGGTAAGACCAAAGTATCTACCTCGCAAATGGGTGATGCCGTCGTTGCGGCTTTGAATTGATTTTCGCTTGAATATTTAAAGAGAGAATGAGATGAAAGTAGGTTTTGTAGGTTGGCGCGGTATGGTGGGTTCCGTATTGATGGAGCGTATGCAGTCTGAAAATGACTTTGCAGATATCCAACCGGTATTTTTCACTACCTCCAATGTAGGCGGCGCTGCGCCAGCGGTAGCGGCTGATTTGCCGGCATTGAAAGATGCATATTCGGTCGATGATCTGAAGCAGCTTGATGTGATTATCACCTGTCAGGGCGGCGATTACACCAGCGAGATTTTCCCAAAGCTACGTGCTTCCGGCTGGAATGGTTATTGGATCGACGCGGCGTCCAGTCTGCGTATGGAAGACGATGCGGTCATTATTCTTGATCCGGTTAATCGCAATGTGATCGATGCTGCTTTACAGAAGGGCGTTAAAAACTTTATTGGTGGCAATTGCACTAACTCCATTATGTTGATGGGTGTGGGTGGTTTGTTCCATGCAGGTCTGGTGGATTGGGTTAGTTCCATGACCTATCAAGCAGCTTCGGGCGGTGGTGCTAACCACATGCGCGAACTATTAAAGGGCATGGGTGTGATCCATAACGCTGTGGCTGATGAGCTGGCAACTCCGGCTTCTGCCATTTTGGATATCGATAGAAAAGTGGCTAGCACCATCCGCAACGATGTGCCACGCGAATTTTTCCCTGCGCCTTTGGCAGGTGGCCTGATTCCCTGGATCGACAAACAATTGGATAACGGTCAATCCAAAGAAGAGTGGAAGGGGCAAGCTGAAGTTAACAAAATTCTGGGTACCGAAAGCACTATTCCTGTTGACGGTTTATGTGTGCGTATCGGCGCTATGCGTTGCCACAGTTTGGCATTGACCATCAAACTGAAAAAAGACCTGCCGTTGGATGAAATTGAGTCCATCATCAAATCGGGTAATGACTGGGTGAAATTTGTGCCTAATGACCGCAGTATTACCGAGCAAGAACTGACACCCGCGTCTATCACTGGCGGTCTCAAAATTGGCGTTGGCCGCGTACGCAAGCTCAATATGGGGCCTGAGTATGTGTCTGCTTTCGTGATTGGCGATCAGCTATTGTGGGGTGCAGCAGAGCCTTTGCGTCGCATGTTGCGTATTTTGAAAGAATCTAAATAATTGGTTTTTCCAAAACAGTTGCTCTTTCTAAACAAGAAAGGACGGAAAACCCCGGGATTAAAATCCCGGGGTTTTTGCTTTATATAACCATTTTGGTGATAAATAAGGATTTAAATGTCAGTCGTTTTTCACATTTTTGCGAAAACACATGAAAAAATCCACAAAAAAGCGCCTATGTTAAGCCTTTGTCAAGACCCCAAGTATTGATAAAAACCTATTTATAATGAATACTTACGAACGATACTGAAGATTCATTCGAGGTTTTGTGCCTCTCAGGCATAGCGCTTCATATCCTTATGGCGCTGTGTTAATCAACTAAAATGTCTGGCTAACCAAGCTCAATTTAGCCGTGGAATAATAAAAGGATAGCGCTATGCGTCTTCGTCAGTTGGTTTTAGCCTGTGGTCTCACATCCTTTGTGCTGTCGCCTTATGTCAGTGCATTGGGTTTAGGTGAGGTCACGCTCAAGTCAAGTTTGAATCAGCCGCTTGAGGCTGAGGTTAAGCTACTTGATACGCGTGATTTAACAGCTGAACAGATTTTGGTGGCTCTTGCATCACCTGCTGATTTTGAACGCAACGGCGTAGACAGACTGTACTTTTATACGGAATTTCAGTTTGAGGTTGTGCTTAATGCTGCCGGTGGCCCCAAGGTCATAATTACCTCACGCAGCCCTGTGAGGGAGCCCTACTTAAACTTTCTAATTGAGGCGCGTTGGACTGCTGGTCGTTTATTGCGCGAGTACACATTGTTGATGGATCTGCCCACTTTCGACGAAAACGGCAGTTCGCAGTCTGTACAGGCTGCTACGCAATCTACATCTCAGTCTCAACCCGGTACTGCTCCTGTATCAGGAACGACAGGAAAAAAGTCTGAATCGAGCTATCAAACTCCTCGCGCATCTGCACCTAAGGCTAGTCTTAATGGCGATGAATATGAAGTGCGTCAAAACGATACTTTATGGGATATAGCTCTGCGTGCACGTTCCGATTCAAGCATATCGGTTCATCAAAGCATGATGGCTTTATATCGCGCCAATCCGGATGCGTTTATCAATGGGAATATTAATCGTCTGCGTCGTGGTCAGGTGCTGCGCATTCCTGACGCGGAAGAAATGAAATCCTTGGGTAAATCCGAGGCCGTAAGCCAATTTGCCCAGGCGACAGGTGACTCAGACTCAGGTGCGCAATTAAGTGCATCACGCCGGACATCTGTACCTAGTGCAGAACCAACAGAGGCCAGTGGCCGAGTGAAGCTTGCTGCTCCATCATCAGGAACAAGTGCTGGTCAAGGTAGCGGTGCAAACGATGGTGCAGGGAAGGCGCTAGAATCTGAGCTTGCAGCTACTTTGGAAGAGTTGGATAAATCCAAATCTGAAAATACTGAATTAAGTGCGCGTGTAAAAGACCTTGAAGAGCAAATCCAAACAATGGAGCGCTTGGTCGAGGTCAGCAATGAAAAATTGCGTGCGTTGCAGGTTTCTGCAGCGAAGCCAACTGAAGGGACTGAACAACCAATTGAAGGGGCTGAAATTACTTCTTCAGCATCCCCTGAGCCAGCAGCTATTGTAGCTAACGCTACATCCAGTACTGCTGCCAAATCCTCACAGCCAGCAGCTCCTAAAGTCGTCGCACCTCCAGCGCCTGCCCCAACGTTGGCAGATAAAGCCATCGAGAATGCTCCGTGGATTGGATTGGGCGTTTTGGGGCTCTTGGGGGCGGGTGTATTTGCTTATCGCCGCCGTAAGCAGGCTGAGGCTCAACAGGAAGAGCAAGAAGATATTTTTGCAATGGATGATTCTGTGGCAGAACGTGAAGCCCCGGTTTCTGAGTCTGAAGCATATCAGGCGGCTGACGATGCCTCTTTATTCGAAGAGGATGATGAGTCGACAGCCGTTGCTGAAACGGGCGATGTTGTAGGTGAAGCTGATATCTATATTGCTTATGGCAAGCTGGATCAGGCTGAAGAAATGCTGATCAATGCCTTACAGAAGGATCCAGAGTCTGCAGATATTCGCATGAAGTTGCTCGAGGTTTATGCACAGCAGCAAAATGCCCCCGCTTTCGATAAGCATTATGCTGCACTTTTGCCATTAGCAGGCGCTGCTGTTTTGGCTCGCGCATCGGAATTGCGCGACGGTATTGCTGGTGCTGGAGAATTTGATGCGGCAGATACTTCTCCAGTCAATCAGGATGGCAGTAACGATAATTTTTCACTGGATGATTTCAACCTTGATGAGGAGCTGGCTCAAACTGCAGCAACCAATGAGCAAAACGCCGACTTTGATTTCTCATTGGACTTTGATGATCATGAAGAAAATCTTGCTTCTGTACAAGATGATGCGCTTGCCTCGAATAGTGATGAATCTGCTGCATCATCGAATGAATTTCAATTAGATCTGGATGATGATTTTTCGCTTGAGACTGAGCCGGACGATCTATCTGAGCTCTCATTAGCCTTGGATGATTTGAACACAGATTCACTCCCCAATGACATTGAAACAACTTCTCCAGTTATTGAGGAAGATTTTAGTTTTGATCTGGATTTGGCTGATACAGCTCAAGATAGCTCGGCTGATTCATTTGAGTCTAATGAGTTATCGTTGGAGGATGTTGTTACGGAAGGCAATGAATCTGAAGCACTTGATGTAGTGGCTGATGATTTTAATCTAGATATGGATGTTGATGATGTTGATTTGGCTGCGCTTGATCACGAAATGGAAAGCCTTGATCTTGATATGGACTTCGACTCCGGTTTGGCAGGTGATGAGCTTGAAGGCTCGGAAAAAAATGTAACGGCTGAACTCAATTCATTGGTTGATCCAGGCAGTTCTGCTTTGGATGATACTCAAAACTTTATCACAAATGAATTCGATAATTTGTCTGGTGAGATTTCAACAGCCAATCTTACTTTGACTGATGACCTTGATAAATTTGATCAAAGCAAGTTCATCGAGAAAGATGATGGAGAGATTGGTGATCTCTCCATTGATTCGTATGATCAATTTGAAGTTGATATTAATGAGATTGCCGAAGATGAGTCTTTGATTGAGGTCGTTTCGGATAATGAAACTGGCATGGCTGAAATTGAAGAGCTGCAGAATGAGCAAGAAAAAGGATTTGATCAGGCAAATGATTTCTCTGCTGATTTTGCTTTCGCCGATGCATCTGCTGCAGAGCAATCAGTCATTGATCTTGAGTTGCAAGATGAGATACCAACTTCGAATGATTTTGCTGGTGTTGATGTCGCGATTGACGATCCTGTAGCCCCTAAAGAGGTTCAGGATAATCAAGATGAGGATTTATTTGCCCAAGCCTTGTCAGATTTTTCAGCGGAAGATGAGCTTGATTTGAACGCTTTCTCTAGTGATGAAGCTGCTTTGGATGATTTGTCTGATGAAGAGATGGATGCAGAGCTGGATTTCCTTGCAGATGCTGATGAAGCAGCAACCAAGCTTGATTTGGCTCGCGCATACATCGATATGGGTGATGCAGACGGTGCAAAAGATATTCTCGCTGAAGTTTTGGGTGAGGGCAGTGATGAGCAGCGTAAAGAGGCGAATGAGTTACTTGCTCGTATAGGTTAATATTGCCCTCCTTAGAAAAGCCTTGCACCTAAGTGCAAGGCTTTTTTGTTTTGTGCTTTTCTAATTTTGAGTTGACTCCTGTGTATGACTGAAAACTATATTCCTGCATCAAAACCCTATATTCGCAGTGGTGAAATTGTTGCAGATACCGTATGGCCAGAAGGAATGAATCGTATCGCCTTGTGTGTTGAATATAAGGGGACGGACTATCATGGGTTTCAGGTTCAGCCGAGTGGAGTCAAAACCGTACAGCATGCTTTGGAGGTGGCGCTTTCCAGAGTGGCTAATGAAACAGTTTCATTAGTTTGTGCTGGTCGGACAGATGCTGGAGTTCATGCAACCAGCCAGATTGTGCATTTCGATACTCTTGCCGCAAGGCCTGAAAAGGCATGGATGAGAGGTACTCGTCCTTATTTGCCGGACTCCATTTGTGTGCGCTGGGCAAAAATGGTGGTGCCACAATTTCATGCTCGCTTTAGTGCGTTGAATCGGACGTATCGATATTTAATCACTGATGCCAAGGCTCAGTCCGGGTTGTTGCATGACCAAATCACGTGGTCTTCGCGTCCGTTGAATGTTGATTTAATGCGAGAAGGAGCATCTTACCTTGTTGGAAAGCACGACTTTACATCTTTCCGTGCTACACAGTGTCAGGCTAGAAGCCCCGTTCGCCAGATTAATTACCTACATATAGTGCGGCGCGGTGAGCTGATTCTTCTGGAGGTACAGGCAAACGCCTTCTTGCATCACATGGTGCGTAACATGGTGGGTGTGTTGATGTCTGTCGGAGCTGGCGATAAGCCTCCTGGTTGGGTTGCGGAAGTGCTCTCTGCCTGTGATCGCAGTGCAGGTGGTGTGACGGCCAAACCGTTTGGGCTTTATTTAGTTGGTGTTGAGTATCCTCCACATTTTGATCTTCCAAGTTGTGTTCCTGGCCCCTTATTTCTGACAGAACCTCTGGGAGGTTTTTCTAGTTAACAGGATATCAGCGGTAGCATCTTTGCGGTTTTTCGCTGCGAACTCTGTTAATATTTCAGCTTATTTATTTGTTTCTCTTAGTATTTTTCCGATTAAATTTTGATCTGCCAGTGAACCAGTGGGGTTTTTGGAGTTGTCCAAAACGCGTATAAAAATTTGCGGTATCACCTCAGTTGAGGATGCTTTGGCGGTTGTGGATGCTGGTGCAGAGGCATTGGGTTTGGTTTTTTATGAAGCAAGTCCGCGCGCAGTATCAATTTCACAAGCTCGCCAAATCGCCTTGGCCGCAGGGCCTTTTGTAGTTGTTACGGGTTTGTTTGTGGATGCTGATCCGGAATTCGTCAATACCGTATTAAATGATGTTCCCTTACAGTTGTTACAGTTTCATGGGAATGAATCTCCGGCTTACTGCTCCCTCTTTCATCGTCCTTACATGAAAGCTTTGCGTATGCGGCCAGAGCTGGATGTTGTTGCTAGCATAGAGGCTTATTCAGACGCGTCAGGTATTTTATTAGATGCCTACCGGCCCGGCGTACCGGGGGGAACAGGGGAGACGTTCGAGTGGAAGCGAGTTCCAGAGCAATCGCTTAAGCCAATAGTATTAGCGGGTGGCCTTACTCCTGATAATGTCGGAGAAGCAATTCGTACTGTTTCGGTCTATGGGGTTGATGTCAGTGGTGGTGTAGAATTGTCACCAGGCAAAAAAGACCATAGCAAAATAATGTCTTTTATCAATAATGCAAGGCTTGCCGCGGGTTGATCCATTCCGCCATGCCACTTTTTACAGGTGATTAAACGGTGAGTAACACTGAGCAGTATTCTTCTATCGATTACAGTGCCTTTCCGAGTGTGGATGGTCATTTCGGTCCTTATGGTGGACGTTTTGTATCTGAAACCTTGATCTACGCGCTTGATGAGTTGCAATCAATTTATTCAAAGTTAAAAGACGATGAAGGCTTTCAAGCTGAATTCGATAAAGATATGGCTCATTATGTTGGCCGACCTTCACCTCTTTATCTTGCCGAGCGCTGGACGCGAGAATTAGGTGGTGCCCAGATATTCCTTAAGCGCGAAGATCTAAATCACACGGGTGCTCACAAGGTAAATAACACCATAGGCCAAGCGTTGCTTGCCAAATTTACGGGTAAGTCACGTGTAATCGCCGAAACCGGAGCGGGACAACACGGTGTTGCGACCGCAACGGTTGCGGCAAGGTTGGGGCTGCAATGTCGTGTTTATATGGGGGCGGAAGATGTTAAACGTCAGGCTCTCAATGTTTATCGGATGAAGCTGCTTGGTGCTGAAGTGTTTCCTGTAACTTCTGGTTCTCGTACTTTAAAAGATGCGATGAATGAAGCCATGCGCGATTGGGCAACCAACGTAGATGATACCTTCTACATCATCGGTACTGTTGCTGGCCCTCATCCTTATCCGCAATTGGTGCGTGATTTCCAATCAATTATTGGACGTGAAGCTCGTCGCCAATGCCTTGAACAAGCTGGCCGCCTGCCAGATGCCTTGGTTGCTTGTGTTGGCGGCGGCTCCAATGCAATAGGTTTATTCCATCCATTCCTGACAGACAAATCAGTCAAAATGTACGGTGTTGAAGCTGGTGGTCTGGGTATTGAAACGGGCAAGCATGCCGCACCGCTGAATAAAGGTGTTCCCGGTGTCTTACACGGTAATCGCACTTACTTAATGGAGGATGAAAACGGCCAGATCATCGAGACCCATTCGGTTTCTGCAGGCTTGGATTATCCAGGAGTTGGTCCTGAGCATTCATGGTTGAAAGATATTGGTCGTGTTAATTACGTTGCAATCAATGATGATGAAGCTCTTGCTGCGTTTCGAAAAGTGACCAAGACAGAAGGTATTATGCCTGCATTGGAGTCTAGCCATGCTTTGGCATATGTTGAAAAATTGGCACCTACCATGAGTAAAGATCAAATTATTATTGCCAACCTTTCAGGTCGTGGCGATAAAGATATCCTCACTGTGGCGGGATTGGATGGCATCACTGTTTAAGTGTGCTCGATTGAATTTTTAATTGGCCATGGCAATGGCTGATGATTGATATCAGGAATTATCGATGAGTCGTATTTCCCAACATTTAAGCCAAGCTAAAGCGTCCGGTAAAAAAATTCTGGTTGCTTATGTCGTTAATGGCGATCCTTATCCTCAAGCTACGTTACATACGCTGCATGCAATGGTAGAGCAGGGTGTCGATGTTATTGAACTGGGCGTGCCATTTTCCGATCCAATGGCAGAAGGGCCTGTGATTCAAAAGGGGCATGAGCGTGCTTTGGAGCATGGCATTAGTCTGAAAGGAACATTGGAACTCGTAAAGGAATTCCGTAAGACCAACGACATAACACCTGTTGTGTTGATGGGATACGCTAACCCTGTAGAGCGTTTTGGCTATGCTGAATTTGCTCTTGCAGCATCAACAGCGGGGGTTGATGGTTTATTGACTGTTGATTTGCCGCCAGAAGAAGTGTCAGTTTTGAAAAGCGAATTAGACAGTTTCGGCTTGGATAACATTTTTCTGCTAGCCCCTACTACAACGGTTGAGCGAGCGAAAAAAGTTGCAGCTCATGCCAGCGGTTTTTTGTATTACGTTTCATTAAAAGGCGTTACTGGAGCTGGGCACCTCGATGTCGATGCAGTAAAAACGAAATTAGCTGAGTTTGGCCAATTAACAAACCTGCCTGTATGTGTTGGTTTCGGTATCAAAGACCCTCAGACAGCAAAAGCGGTTGCTGCCTTGGCTGATGGGGTGGTGATTGGTAGCGTGCTAGTTGATAAAATGGGCACAATGGCAGATAAAACGGCAGATGAAATTGCAGCTGCAGTTGGCGATATTGTCGGTAGTATTCGGGTAGCGATAGATTCTATTTGATCCTGACAATTTAGATGGGGTGCATTCCAGATGATCTCATCATCAACTAAATTCAAACGAGTATAGAGACGCAACCATGAGTTGGTTAGATAAAATTATTCCCAGCATTTCCCGTACGGATACCAAGCGCAGCAACAAAGTTCCTGAAGGCTTGTGGGAAAAGTGCGTTAAGTGTGATGCGGTTTTATATAAACCTGAAATGGAAAAAACATTGGATGTTTGTCCAAAATGCGATCATCACAGGCGCGTTGGCGCGCGCGCGCGCCTGAATATGTTCCTTGATCCACAGAATCGTCAAGAATTGGCAGCTGACGTTGAGCCAATTGATCGCTTGAAATTTAAGGATGTCAAAAAATACAAAGACCGTTTAACTGCAGCCCAAAAAGAGACTGGCGAAAAAGACGCGCTGGTTGCTATGCGGGGTGAGTTAAAGGGCATGCCGATTGTTGCGGTTGCATTTGAGTTTGCGTTCCATGGTGGTTCTATGGGATACGTTGTGGGCGAGCGTTTTACACGTGCAGCTACTATTGCTTTGAAAGAAAATATTCCATTTGTTTGTTTCTCTGCAACAGGCGGTGCTCGCATGCAGGAGGCGTTGATATCTTTGATGCAAATGGCAAAAACCAGTGCAGTAATCGAACGTTTAAAAATGCAAGGAACACCTTACATTTCTGTCATGACAGACCCTGTTTATGGTGGTGTGTCTGCGAGCCTTGCTTTGCTTGGTGACCTCAATATTTGTGAGCCAGGCTCTCGCGCTGGTTTTGCCGGGCCAAGCATTATCGAACAAACTATCCGCCAAAAATTACCGAAAGGGTTTCAGCGTGCTGAATTTTTGTTGGAGCACGGGGCTATCGATATGATTATTCATCGTCGCGACATGCGCGATAAGCTTGCATCTTTATTGGCAAAATTTACCCGTAAAGCGGCGGTGTAGTCGATCCTTTATGCAACTTGATTCGCTATCGGCGTGGCTGAAATGGTTAGAACAAAATCATACGCAGGAAATTGATCTTGGTTTAGATCGAGTTTCCTGCGTCGCTGCGCGGATGGGGTTATTAAATCCTTCCGGGAAGGTAGTCACTGTAGCAGGAACCAATGGCAAGGGGTCGTGCGTAACGGCAACGGCTGCACTGTTATCTGCTGCTGGTTTTTCTGTTGGTGTTTATACATCGCCTCATTTGATTCATTACAATGAGCGTATTGTTGTTAACGGTTCCTATGCTGATGACAAAGAAATTTGTGACGCTTTTTCTGCGATTTACAATGCTTGTCAACAAATTTCCGATAACTCTCCTCAGCCAATTAGTTTGACCTATTTTGAGTATGGCACTCTTGCTGCACTAGAAATATTCTCACGTCACGCTGTTGATGTCATGGTGCTTGAAGTTGGCTTAGGCGGGCGTCTGGATGCTGTTAATATTATTGATGCTGATGTAGCTATCATAACCACGGTTGCGCTTGATCATACTGATTGGCTTGGCGATAACCGCGAGGCTATCGGTTATGAAAAGGCAGGTATTATTCGTGCAGGAAAGCCTGTCGTATGTGCCGATTTTGATCCGCCCCTTTCGTTAATAAATCACTCTTTAATTCTATCCGCACCTCTGTACTTGATTAATCGTGACTTCGGTTATTCCACAGAAGACGCATCTTGGGGTTGGTGGAACTTGGATATACGTTTTTCGTCCAATCCATTACCTCAGCTACCTCTACCTAGCCTTGCAGCTGCTTTGCAAGCTGTCTTGTTGTTGGGTGTTGATGTAAAAGATATTGATGCATTTGCGGTATTGGCTGATTTGCGAGTGCCTGGGCGTTTTCAGACAAAAGATTGGAATCAAAGAGTCGTGATTTTGGATGTTGCGCATAATCCAGCTGCTACATTGTATCTGGCTGAACGTTTGGCTCAGGCGGCTTCTTCGTCATCGCAGGTGCACGCTATAGTAGCGATGATGTCGGATAAAGATCGCGCCCAAAGTTTGGGCAACCTCAAAAACTGCGTTAGTCATTGGTATCTCGCAGATCTGTCATACATTCCTCGTGCTGCAAGCGTACTGCAGTTGCGTCAGGATTTACATGAGCATGCTCGATCAGATGTGTTCTCAGGTAGCGTTGCAGATTGTTTGCAGATGGCCTTAAAGAACTCCGCTCCAGGTGATCGGATATTGATTTGCGGTTCATTTTTTACGGTTGCTGCAGCAATTCAGGCCTTGGATATGGCAACTCCTTGATGAGTCAATATCATCCTGATTTAGATTTTTGCTATGGGAGATTCCTGTGAAAGAGTCGGTAAAGCATCGATTAATAGGTGCGGCGGTACTAGCTGCCGTTGCTGTTCTATTTTTGCCGAGTTTTTTCAAAGATCGCCAACAGTATCAAGTGGATACCAATACCCATATACCTGGACGACCTAATATTACAGCAGTGGCTTTTGATGAGCCGACTCAACCAGAGGGGATTGAGCCTGCACTTGCACCAGAGGCCATGTTTTTGCCTGATGAAGAACAGCAATTGAGTGAACCCCTGTCACCTCCTGAGCAGCCAGTTACTGATAAGTCGGTAGCGGACGTAGAAACGTCAGTGTCAAGCTCACCCTCGGACTCAGTTTCCAATTTACCTCTCAACTCAAAAGGTCTGCCAGATGCATGGGTAATTCAGGTTGCAAGCTTGGGCTCGCAAGAGGCGGCGAATAAATTGCGCGACCAGCTTCAGGCTGATGGTCATAAGGCGTATGTGCGGGCAGTGCCGAATACGGCGGCTTATCGTGTCTTCATTGGGCCTAAACAAGATAAGTCCGAGGCGCTTGCAATCAAGGCTCAATTAGATAAGCGCTTAAAAGTGAATTCCATGATTTTACCCTTCAAACCATGAAGCCATAATGTCTTGCGTCTGGTAGAATGCGCGCCACTGTAAACCTCTCACTTTTCTTCCGGAGCGGTAGGGCGAATGAATTGGGCTGATTGGGCTATTATTGGAATATTTTGCCTGTCCTGTTTTATCGGTTTGATTCGTGGTTTTGTACGCGAAGCGCTCTCATTGGTTATCTGGATTTCCGCTGTGCTCGTTGCCAGATTATTTGGTGGGCAACTTGAAACCTTACTTGTTGGCCATATAGAAACCCCCTCTGTTCGTTTAATGACAGCCTATGCCGCCTTATTCGTTTCGACCCTATTGCTTGGCGCTATGGTCAGCTATCTGATTGGAGCATTGGTGCGTGCTACTGGTCTTAGCGGTACAGATCGCCTACTTGGAATGGTATTTGGTGCAGCACGTGCCTCTATTATCGTGATGGCGATTGTAATTTTATTACCTGGATTTATTCCTGTTAATGAAGATGAATGGTGGAAACAGGCGCAATTGATTCCGTATTTCCAATCTTGTGAAGGCTGGGTTATAGAAGTGTATGGCAATCTAAGCCAGTGGGTTCAAACGTTCTTCAGTAGTTCTGAAACTGGCCAATCAATCTAAGTTAACGGTTTTTTGTAAATTATTTTTGTTCAAAGTTATTGAGGCAAATCTATGTGCGGCATTGTAGGTATTGTGAGTAAGCGCGATGTAAATGTGCAGATTTACGATGCGTTAACCATTTTGCAACACCGTGGTCAGGATGCCGCCGGTATGGTTACTTGTGATAATGGGCGCATGAGCCAGCAAAAAGCTAATGGCTTGGTGCAAGATGTTTTTAGAACACGCCATATGCAGCGTTTACTTGGAAATATGGGTATTGGACATGTTCGTTACCCAACTGCAGGTAGTTCGGGACCCGCACTAGCGCAGCCTTTTTATGTGAATTCACCTTACGGTATCGCAATGGCGCATAATGGCAATTTAACCAATGCCGACAAGCTCAGTGAAGATATTTTTAAAACGGATTTGCGTCATGTAAATACAGATTCAGATTCAGAAGTGTTGCTCAATGTGTTTGCTCATGAATTGCAATTACAGGGAAAGCTAAGCCCAACGGCTGAGGATATGTTTGCTGCTGTTGCCGGTGTGCATAAACGTGTTACTGGTGGTTATTCAGTTGTTGCCTTAATTGCCAATTACGGTCTTGTGGCATTTCGTGATCCTCATGGTATTCGTCCATTGGTATATGGCAAGCGCAATGCGGAAGAGGGCGGCGTTGAGTATATGGTTGCCTCTGAAAGCGTAGCGCTCGATGTGCTGGGCTTTGAGTTGATTGATGATGTTGCTCCAGGAGAGGCGATTTATATTACCGAGGAGGGTGAGTTACATCGTCGTCAGTGTGCTGAAAATCCGCATCTCAGTCCGTGTATTTTTGAACATGTGTATTTTGCTCGTCCTGATTCAATTATGGATGGTATTTCGGTTTATAAAGCACGTTTGCGCCAAGGTGAAAAATTAGCAGAAAAAATTCTGCGTGAGCGTCCTGATCATGATATTGATGTCGTCATTCCAATTCCTGATACCAGTCGCGTTGCAGGTCAGGCATTGGCGCAAAAATTGGGCGTAAAATTTCGTGAAGGGCTGGTAAAAAACCGCTATATCGGCCGCACTTTTATTATGCCGGGGCAGCAGCAACGAAAAAAATCTGTGCGGCAAAAATTGAATCCAATTGAATTAGAGTTTAGGGATAAAGTGGTATTACTTGTTGATGATTCAATTGTACGTGGCACTACGTGTCAACAAATCATCCAAATGGTGCGTGATGTAGGCGCAAAAAAAGTTTATTTTGCTTCAGCGGCACCAGCTGTTAAGTATCCTAACGTTTATGGCATTGATATGCCGACTACAGCCGAGTTAATTGCACATGGTCGTAGCGAAGAAGAAGTGTGTAAGGAAATTGGTGCGGATTGGTTGATTTATCAGGATTTGGAAGATCTGATTGCAGCTTCAGCCGAAGGTAATAGCAAAGTAAAAGAATTTGATTGTGCCGTATTTAACGGTGAATATTGTGCAGGCGACGTAACTCAGGAATATCTCGAAAAAGTTGCCGCTGCTCGTAACGATAGCGCAAAATCAGGCAAAAAAAATGTTAAGCAGATGGAACTGCCAATAGGTTTGCATAACGGTGCCGCGCGCGGATAACTCTTAATTTTAGCAAGTGCTTAGTGAGTTGGTGTTTGATGGATAATTTTTCTGGCGATTTTCTTTCCGATGATCCATTGCTCAATGCAGCTTTGGATACACTAGCTATTCGTGCTGGTCAAACCCGCTCACATGAAGGTGAACACAGCGAAGCATTATTCTTAACATCCAGTTATGTATTTGGTAATGCACAAGAAGCAGCAGACCGTTTTTCCGGTGCACAACCGGGGAATGTTTACTCCCGCTACACCAATCCCACAGTGCGTATGTTTGAAGAGCGTATCGCGGCTCTCGAAGGCGCAGAAGCAGCTGTGGGTACCTCATCAGGTATGGCAGCAATTCTCTGCACGTGCATTGCATTGTTAAAATCAGGGGATCACATTCTTTGCTCGCGTAGCGTGTTTGGGACAACAACCGTATTGTTCACTAAATATTTACAGAAGTTTGGTGTGACAACGACATTCGTGAATCCGGTAAATTTTGATGAATGGGAAGCCGGCTTCAATTCAAACACCAAACTAGTGTTCGTGGAAACGCCATCAAATCCTCTGTGTGATGTAATTGATATTCAGCGCCTTGCAAATTTAACTCACGCGCGTGGTGCTTTATTGGCGGTCGATAATTGTTTTTGTACTCCCGCATTGCAGCAGCCATTGCGGTTTGGAGCAGATTTGATTATTCACTCTGCAACTAAATACATCGATGGCCAAGGACGCTGTCTTGGCGGTGTGGTTGCTGGAGCAAAAATTTTAACAGATGAAGTGCTCGGCTTCATTCGTAGTGCTGGGCCTACTTTGAGTGCATTCAATGCTTGGGTGTTTTTAAAAGGTTTGGAAACCTTGCGCCTGCGTATGGAGGCTCACTCGCGCAATGCGCTTGAGCTTGCTCAATGGTTGAATAAACATCACGCAGTGGAGAAAGTATTCTATGCCGGCTTGCCGTCGCATAATGGGCACGAGCTTGCAGTTAAACAGCAATCAGCTTTTGGGGGCGTATTGTCTTTTCGAGTCAAAGGAGGGCGTGCTGAGGCGTGGAAAGTAATTGATGCGACCCGTATCATGTCGTTGACCGCGAATTTGGGCGATACCAAAACTACTATTGTTCATCCTGCGACTACAACTCACGGTCGTCTATCAGCAGAACAAAAAGCAGAAGCAGGTATTACTGAGAATCTCATTCGCATCGCAGTTGGCTTGGAAGACGTTGGTGATTTAAAAGCTGATCTTGCTCGCGGTTTGGGTAATCCTTAAGCGAGCTGCGCGGCGGGTCTCAAAAAAGTCGTTTTGGGGTCTTGTTCTCGGGGTTATGCCTTGGTAAAGTGCGCGCCCTGTCACCCGAAAGGGTAACTTTAGGACTATAGCTCAGTTGGTTAGAGCACCACCTTGACATGGTGGGGGTCAGCAGTTCGAGTCTGCTTAGTCCTACCAATTCCAAAAGCCACTCACAGAGTGGCTTTTTTGCTTTATGTCCTTTGCTTTTTATCATCGATTCAAGCGAAATTAATTTCACCCCTTGAATTCTATAAGCATTCTCCCCATTTCATTTGCACTTGCCTCCAATGGCTGTATTAATCGTAATTTCGTGCATGTTATCAGGAGTTAGAAAATGACCGTTGATGCCCGCAAAGAAACCCGTGGTTTTCAGACAGAAGCCAAACAATTGCTGCATTTGATGATCCATTCATTGTATTCAAACAAGGAAATTTTCCTGCGCGAGCTAGTTTCTAATGCATCTGATGCGGCAGATAAGTTGCGTTTTGAGGCAGTTTCTAATGGTGATTTGTATGAAGGCGATGCAGACTTAAAGATTCGTATCGGTTTTGATAAAGAAGCGAAAACCCTCACCATTAGTGATAATGGAATTGGTATGTCGCGTGAAGAGGTTATTGAAAACCTGGGTACTATTGCTAAATCTGGTACTGCACAATTTATGCAAAAATTAACTGGCGATCAAAAGAAAGACTCGCAGTTAATTGGCCAGTTTGGAGTAGGTTTTTATTCTGCATTTATTGTTGCCGACCGTGTTGTTGTCACTACTCGTCGTGCCGGGTTGCCTGCAGATCAGGCGGTTCGTTGGGAGTGTACTGGTGAAGCAGAGTTCACTGTTGAATCAGTAGAAAAAGCAGAACGTGGTATGACAGTTGAATTGCATTTAAAAGATGATGCATTGGAATTTGCTGATCATTGGCGTTTGCGTTCGATCATTAAAAAATATTCTGACCATATTGCGATTCCTGTGGTCATGCAAAAACCCACTCCTGTTGGTGATGCTGAGAAAGTTGAACCTGAGGATGAAGTCATCAATACAGCGACTGCGCTTTGGACTCGTTCACGTTCTGATGTAACAGATGAAGAGTACAAAGAGTTTTATAAACACATAAGCCATGATTATGCAGAGCCGCTTAGTTGGAGTCACAATCGTGTTGAAGGCAATCTGGATTACACTAGCTTATTGTATATCCCTGCTCGCGCTCCTTTTGATTTGTACAATCGTGATGCATCGCGTGGTTTAAAGCTTTATGTACAACGTACATTTATTATGGATGATGCAGAGCAATTTTTGCCTCTATATCTGCGCTTTATCAAAGGTGTGGTTGATTCAAACGATCTGAGCTTAAACGTTTCGCGCGAAATTTTACAGAAGGATCCTAATATTGATGCAATGCGCTCCGCACTGACTAAGCGCGTGCTGGATATGTTAAGTAAAATGGCGAAAAGTGAGCCGGAAAATTACGCTACTTTCTGGAAAGAGTTTGGTCAGGTGATTAAAGAAGGGCCAGCAGAAGATTTTTCTAACCGCGAGAAAATTGCCAAATTATTGCGTTTTGCATCCACTCATGCCGATACGGCAGAGCAAAACCAATCGCTTGAAGACTACGTGGCTCGCATGAAAGATGGCCAGGAAAAAATTTATTATATCGCAGCAGAAAACTTTAATACTGCAAAAAGCAGCCCTCACTTGGAGGTATTTCGCAAGAAAGGAATTGAGGTACTGTTGTTATCGGATCGCGTAGATGAATGGTTGATGAGTCATTTGCAAGAGTTCGAAGGTAAAAACTTCCAGGACGTAGGAAAAGGCGAACTCGATTTAGGCAAACTAGATAGTGAAGAAGAAAAACAAGCGCAAGAAAAAGTAGCAGAACAACTCAAGCCTTTGCTGGAGCGTGTTAAGTTGGCACTTGGCGAAAATGTTTCCGATGTTCGTATCACTCATCGCTTGACTGATTCTCCTGCCTGTGTGGTTGTAGGCCAGTTTGACTTGGGTGCGCAGATGCGTCGAATTCTTGAGGCAGCAGGTCAAAAAGTTCCGGAATCAAAACCTGTTTTTGAATTGAATCCTGAACACCCGCTAGTGAAAAAACTGGAAGCAGAAGCTAATGATCATCGCTTTGGCGATTTAGCGCATATTTTGTTTGATCAGGCCAACTTGGCAGAGGGCGCGCAGCTGCAAGATCCCGCTGCTTATGTGCAGCGACTGAATAAATTGTTGTTGGAGCTTAGTCACTAAAAACTTTGTTTTTGTGCTCTGGAGTATGGGCTCGGGGTTCTTAGTGAGTGATGTTATTAAAAATGACCTTGTCTATAATTAGACGAGGTCATTTTTTTAGTAGACACAGAAAGGTTAATGCTATGGAGTACAAACATATCCTGCTGCCCGCCACCAAGTCGATTGCATTGGTTGCGCATGATAATAAAAAGCAAGATTTGCTCGCTTGGTGCAAAAAACACCGGGCTGATCTGGAGCGTCATAGTTTGTTTGGCACTGGAACAACGGGAGCATTAATTGAGAAAGAAACGGGGCTGAAGGTCACGAAACTGATTTCTGGGCCTTTGGGGGGCGATCAACAAATAGGATCTTTGATAACCGAAGGCAAGGTGGATATGTTGATCTTTTTTTGGGATCCGTTTGAGCCTATGCCACATGATCCGGACGTTAAAGCGTTATTACGTATTGCGGCTGTATGGAATATACCTGTTGCTTGTAATCAGAGCTCAGCCGACTTTATTGTGACTTCCAGCTTGTTCAATAGCGAATCAGACCATTTGATACCTGATTATGTGGCTTATATGGCTAAACGAGCCTATTGATAAACGTGTTAAGAATAACTTTGCACATTAAATCTCCAGTTTGGGATAAATAAGCGCCAAAAACATTCCCTCTTATTTCCAATCTTTGTTAATATCTGTTAACGCGGGGTTTTTGGTTCTATAGACCCGGTTGTGGATAGTGGCTAGCTGTTGTGCTGGCGATCATCGGATGAAGCAAACCGAGCAATAACAATAAAGCATCAATGCTGTAGAGGTGTTTCATATGGCAGATCGTGAGATGGGCACAGTTAAATGGTTTAACAATGTGCGTGGATACGGCTTTATAACCAGGGGAGAAGGAGGCGAGGATATTTTCGTACACTACAGAAATATCCGTGCGGAAGGTTACCGCTCGCTAGCTGAAGGTCAAAGCGTTGAGTTTCAGCTACAAAAAGGTGATAAGGGCTTGCAAGCAGAAGATGTCGTTTTGCTGAGCTGATGTAAACTTCACCCAGAGTTAAAAAAACACCGGCAAATGCCGGTGTTTTCATTTATGCGGTTTATTGCAAACCAGTGGCGATAGATGTTGATGGGTAAGGTGTAACTTGGATAATAAGTCCGAGCACCGGATGATCAATATAATGCACCTCATTACTGCGCATATCGCGCTCTTGCTGCAACAAAATAATCTGTCGTGTGATGTAAGTATCTGCCACTTCTGGTGTTGAGTTATTTGGATCAAAATTACCGTTTGCCCACGCTGCATTTTCAGTTGCCAGTGCCTGATCGAGTTCCAGTTCCGAGTCTAGGGATAGGTTGTTCAAATTATTATTCGTATAGTTAGGGCGCTTGGGTATTTCTGGCCACTGCTGTGTAATTTCCTGCCCAACATTAAGGTCATAATACGCGAGCCATAAATTGGTTTGTAACTCTAGATACGTGGCTACACTCAAACGAATACTTCCTTCTAATAATTGATGCTCCCCAAAGGTTGGCCCACCGTTAATGATAATCGCCTTTGATGCTTTTTTATTGGTTATCACTTGTCGCCATGCGTTATGAAAGAGCACTTCAAAATTAGGATTTCGTTGAAGCTTTTGTGCTTGGGTATTCAGATTACGTTCATTGGCAGGTAACAAATAGAACGGTTCTCTCGTTAAATCAATACTGGGCTGGCTTGTAGATAAATTAGTATTAGTGTCGGATCCATTATTCGAGGCAGTATTTATATTAACCGGCGCAGACGGATCTTTAAGTTCAACCCAATCTCCCGGGTAACGTAATTTGATGTTGCTAGGCCAGTGCTCTTGTCCAGAATCATCTTTTCGAGCAAATACAATTAATTCAACTTGATACCATCCTTCATGATTGGGTTTGGAAATTTGTGCGAAAGTTGGGGGGGCTGAGAGTATTACTGTTGCGCCAATCAACCTGATCAAAACTTTGTTCGATAAACGCGAAATAAATGTCATAGTAATGTCCTGAAGTATTTTCAGCAGTATGCGTTAATGTTTCGGTGTCAAATAACCCAATAAATCGACAACAGCCTGAATGCGTTTTTCGATTGACTCAAGATCCATAGTAAACTTCAACTGATTCGCACCCTCCAGTTTATAAATGCGAGGTTGGCTTTGCACCAGCTTAACAATTTGCAGTGGGTCTACCTTGGTGTCGCTGGCAAATTCGATTTTACCTCCGCGTGCATTAGCTTCCAGTTTGGTGATGCCTATAGTCTCAGCACTGATTTTAATGTGTGTCACGCGGAAAAGATTTTTGACTGCTTCTGGCAATAAACCAAAGCGATCAATCATCTCCACCTGCAGATCCCGCAATGCATCGTCGTTTTGAGCATTGGCCAAGCGTTTATACATAACTAAACGTGTATGCACATCAGGCAGATAATCTGAGGGTATTAATGCAGGGATGCGTAAATTAATATCGATGGCCTCATTCAGGGCTTTTTCCAGGTCAGCCTGTTTACCCTGACGAATCGCTTTTACTGCGCGATCAAGCATATCCATATACAGTGAGAAACCAATAGTCTGGATTTGGCCGCTCTGTTCTTCGCCAAGAAGCTCACCGGCACCGCGAATTTCCATGTCGTAGGTAGCAAGAGTGAATCCCGCACCCAGGTCTTCAGCGGCGCTGATAGCCTCAAGTCGCTTGACTGCATCATCAGTCATCGCGCGACGATCAGGTGTTAATAAATATGCATAAGCTTGGTGATGTGATCGGCCTACACGGCCGCGCAATTGGTGTAATTGGGCCAGCCCAAATTTATCGGCGCGGTCAATGATAATCGTGTTGGCATTGGGGATATCGATACCGGTTTCGATAATCGTAGTACATACCATAATGTTGAAGCGCTTGTGATAAAAATCGCTCATCACTCGTTCAAGATCACGCTCACGCATTTGGCCGTGCCCAACAGCAATACGTGCTTCAGGAATTAATTCCTGTAAATCACGAGCAGTTTTTTCAATCGTATCGACTTCATTATGCAAATAATACACTTGGCCACCACGCAAAATTTCGCGCAATATTGCTTCTTTAATGGTCGCTTCATCATAGGTTCGCACAAAGGTTTTTACCGACAAGCGGCGAGCTGGTGGTGTGGCGATAATCGATAGGTCGCGAATACCTGCCATAGACATATTCAGTGTGCGGGGGATAGGTGTTGCTGTCAGCGTGAGAATATCTATTTCAGCGCGCAATGATTTGATCTGTTCTTTCTGGCGAACACCGAAGCGATGCTCTTCGTCGATAATTAACAAGCCAAGATTTTTAAATTTAATATCTGGTTGCAACAATTTATGTGTTCCGACCACGATATCCACTTTCCCATCAGCAACTCGCTCCAATACTTGATTGACTTCTTTGGTGGTGCGAAATCGTGAGAGTACTTCCACAGTGATGGGCCATTCTGCAAAACGATCTTTTAATGATTCGTAATGTTGTTGTGCAAGAAGGGTGGTGGGAGCAAGTATTGCTACTTGCTTGCCACCATGACTGGCCACAAATGCAGCGCGCATTGCGACTTCGGTTTTTCCAAAACCTACGTCACCGCACACCAACCGATCCATGGGTTTATTTGACAGCATATCGCTAATAACAGATTCAATCGCACGTTGCTGATCTGGTGTTTCTTCAAACGGAAAGCTTGCCGCAAATGCCTCGTAGGCTGTTTTAGGGTCTGGAAAAGCAAAACCTTTGCGTGCTGCGCGTCGTGCATAGACTTCAAGCAATTCTGCAGCAGTGTCACGAATTTGTTCGGCGGCTTTTTTGCGTGCCTTTTGCCAGGACTCGCTACCAAGTTTATGTAATGGTGCTAAGTCATCTTCAGCGCCACTGTACCGGCTAATTAAGTGTAGATTTGTTACGGGAACGTAAAGTTTGGCTTCGTCAGCATATTCCAGCGTTAAAAATTCGTTGGTTTGGTTATCAATAGTAATAGTTTCCAAACCGCGGTAACGACCGACACCATGATCAATGTGGACAACAGCCGCACCGATTTTTAATTCAGTGAGGTTCTTTACCACCATGTCTGCGTTATCTTGGGTTTGCTTGCGGCGACGTTGCTGTTGTATGCGCTCGCCGAATAGTTGCGACTCCGCAATTACCGCAATATGCGGTTCAGATAAAGATAAGCCCTGATCAAGAGGTGCAACGGTAATGGCTATCTTGTGATTACTGGTTAAAAAATCTTCCCAGCTTTCTACTGCGGCAGGCCGTACCCTAATTCGGCTTAATAGTTCCAGTAATGTTTCACGACGACCGGCAGATTCTGCGCAAAATAAAATCCTCTGATTGGATTCCATCAGAAATGACTCAATCGCTGCAAGTGGATTGTCAGCCTGCGCACGAATAGGCAATGAGGGTGTTGGGGCAGTCGAAAAATTGATATTGCCTTCTTTATCGTCCAGCGTTGCTGAGCTTACAAAAGTGCGGGGATAATTTTTGAGATTACCAAAGAGTTCGTCGATCGAGAGGTAGATATCTCGCGGAGCTAATAGAGGGCGCAATGGATCAACACGTCTGCTTTCATAGCGACGCAATAATTCTACCCAAAAGCTTTCAGCTGTTTTTTCGATATCACCTACTGCGTACACTTGCGTATTTTGCGGAAGGTAATCAAACAGTGTGCTGCAGGTGTCAAAAAATAACGGTAAATAATATTCAATACCTGGCGGTGAAATTCCAGCGCTGATGTCTTGAAAAACCGGACATGCTTTGTGGTTGACATCAAACCGCTCAAGCCATTGTTGTTTAAATAAATTGATACCGTTTTTGTTAAGTGGAAATTCTTTTGCAGGTAGCAGCTGAATTTTTTCTACTTTATCAATCGTAAGTTGTGTTTCTGGATCAAAAGTGCGCAGACTTTCTATTTCTTCATCGAATAAGTCAATACGATAGGGGGTATTGCTACCCATTGGAAATAAATCGATCAGTGCGCCGCGCACTGCAAATTCACCGTGCTCATAAACAGTATCCACACAGCGATAACCTGCGCGCTCAAGGTTATGGCGCAGTTGGTTTGTATCAATCTGTTCGCCGACGGATACCATCAGACTGCTACCAATTAAATAACTGTGTGGCATTAACCTTTGTAGCAGCGTGGTAATCGGTACAACCAGAATGCCTTGCTTGACCGATGGTAGTTGATAAAGGGTACGTAAGCGTTCGGAAATGATGTCCTGATGAGGAGAGATGGTGTCGTAGGGCAGGGTTTCCCAATCAGCTAATTGCAGTACTGGTAAGTGATTTGCGGTTCCTGCAAAAAAAGTTAATTCAGTTTCCAATCGTATTGCGGTGCTGCTGTCGGCAGCGATAACCAGACTAAGCCCCTGATAGGCTTTAGCGGCATTTACAATAGCGGCAGCTTGGGAAGCACCGTATAGCTGCCCCCAATATTGACGGTTGCCGGAACGGGTGGATATTGGTGGTTCATTCAGCGAATAAAGCATGAGTGGTGTGATTGCTCTTCAATTAAATATTGTTTGTGTGGTGAGGAGCGGCATTTTACCTATCCTGATGGTCTGAAGGTGGTTGTCAGTGCAAATAAACTGCGCGTCAGGCATGTCTTCGTGATGCCCATATCCTTTGCCTAAATGAGAATAAATTTCATCTTTTGTGATCATTGAATATGTTCGCCTGAAAAATACGCACTTTGGCGAAAAACCCTTGTAAAACATACATTAATTCGAGGCTTTAGTCTGGTGCGGGGGCAGGGTGGCGTTTATAATTCCCGCGTTTTACTAGGGCTATTTAAAACTTCCTATAAATCAATCTGTTGTGCATATTTTGCGATTGTATCCGTAGATCTTGTGCAACGATTGTATGAAAGTTACTGGCCCAACACGTTGGGAGGTAATTGCTTCGTACTTTCCTCGTAACTTGCAACATTGGCATCCCCCAAAATCACGTTCAATTCCCGCCAGGAAGTAATTGCTCGATGATGGCTGGCACACGCCTGTGTTTGCACCGCGCGGCTTGGGAAACCAGGTCTACATCCACTCGAACGACTAGGCAGAGACGTATGATAAAGATCCGTCGAGGGTTGGATTTGCCCATTACAGGCAATCCCAATCAATCTATCGAAGATGGCCCACAGATTCGTCAAGTAGCTTTAATCGGGTTTGATTACCACGGTATGAAGCCAACTATGGCGGTTCAGGTAGGCGATAAAGTCAAACTGGGTCAGGAAGTCTTTTCTGATAAAAAAATCCCCGGTGTTATTTATACCGCACCAGCGGCAGGCACTGTTGTTGCTATCAACCGCGGCGATCAACGTGTGTTTCACTCACTGGTAATTGATGTTGAGGGTGATGATGCTGTTGAGTTTGCTAAATATTCTGCAAGCGAATTGGCTGGTTTGAGTCGTGAGCAGGTACAAGATAATTTAGTGAAATCGGGTTTGTGGACTGCCTTACGTACTCGCCCCTACAGCAAGGCACCCGCTTTAGATTCAAAACCTAGCTCCATTTTTGTTCAGGCAATGGATACCAATCCCCTTGCTGCTGATCCTGCGGTCATTATTGCCACCCAAAAGGAAGCCTTCGCAAACGGTTTGACTTTGCTCGCACGCTTGACGGAAGGCAAAGTATTTGTGTGTCAGGCCGAAGGTGTTGAGTTGCCGAAAGGTCAGGGTTCAAACATCAGTATTGAAACCTTTGGCGGTGTTCATCCTGCAGGTAATCCCGGTACGCACATTCATTTCCTCGATCCGGTCAATGCACATAAATTCGTCTGGACTATTGGCTATCAGGATGTAATTGCAATAGGTAACTTATTTACATCAGGCAAGCTGAATGTTGAGCGCATCGTTGCACTGGCGGGGCCACAAGTTGATCGTCCTCGTCTTGTGCGCACACGTGTTGGTGCCAACTTGAATGAACTGACGTCCGGTCAAGCTAAATCGGGCGAGAATCGCGTTATATCGGGTTCTGTATTTGGTGGTCGTCGTTCCCATGGCAATTTGAGTTTCCTTGGCCGCTTCCACACTCAAGTCAGTGTGCTGTTAGAAGGTCGCGAGCGCGAGATGCTGCATTATCTTCGTGCGGGTACCAATAAGTTCTCTGTGCTTGGGATTTATCTTTCCAAGTTGTTTGGATCTAAGAAATTTGCTTTCACTACATCAACCAATGGTTCCGAACGTGCCATGGTGCCTGTAGGTTCATACGAGAAAGTAATGCCTTTGGATATTCTGCCAACGCAATTGCTCCGGTCATTGATCGTTGGTGATACCGAAATGGCACAAAAACTAGGTTGTCTGGAGTTGGACGAAGAAGATTTGGCGCTGTGTACCTTTGTGTGCCCCGGCAAATATGAATACGGCCCAATCCTGCGTAACAACCTGACTCGCATTGAAAATGAGGGCTAATAAATGAGTCTGAGAAAATTACTCGACAACATGGAGCCGCATTTCCATAAAGGCGGCAAATATGAAAAATGGTACTCACTCTATGAGGCCATCGATACCGGTTTGTTTAAACCGGCAGATGTCACCAAGTCTACCTCTCACGTACGCGACGGTATTGACCTGAAGCGCATCATGATTACGGTATGGTTGTGTGCATGGCCTGCCATGATTTTTGGTATGTACAATGTTGGTTTGCAAGCCAATACCATTCTTGCGGCTACCGGTGCTACCGGCATCGATAACTGGCATGGTGCGCTCGCTGCAATGTTTGCAGGTCACAATCCTGACAGTATCTGGGATAACTTTGTACTAGGCGCTGCTTACTTCCTGCCTATTTATGCCACCGTATTCATTGTAGGTGGTTTCTGGGAGGTCTTGTTTGCCACAACGCGCGGTCACGAAGTTAACGAAGGTTTCTTTGTAACCTCTATTCTGTTTGCCTTGACTTGTCCTCCAGATTTGCCCTTGTGGCAAGCTGCTTTAGGGATCAGTTTTGGTGTGGTTATCGGTAAAGAAGTATTTGGCGGAACTGGCAAAAACTTTTTGAACCCTGCACTGACTGGTCGTGCATTCCTGTTCTTCGCTTACCCTGCTGAAATGTCAGGTGATGCGGTATGGACTGCTGTGGATGGCTACACAGGTGCTACTACATTATCTATTGCTGCCCAACAAGGTATGGATGCTGTGGTAAATCATGTGAGCTGGTTGGATGCGTTTATTGGTTTCGAGCACGGTTCTATTGGTGAAACCTCTGCATTGGCATTGATGATTGGCGGTGTTGCGCTGCTGATTATGGGGATCGCATCCACTCGTATTGTTGTTGGTGTATTGGTCGGTGCGACGCTCACAACGCTGTTGTATAACTGGGCTGGTGCAGACAGCAGTAACCCAATGTTTCAAATGCCTTTCTGGTGGCATTTTGTTATCGGTGGTTTTGCGTTTGGCTTGTTCTTTATGGCTACCGATCCGGTTTCAGCATCAATGACTGATGCAGGCAAGTGGATCTACGGTGCGCTGATAGGGTTTATGGTGATTACCATTCGTGTAGTCAATCCTGCCTATCCTGAGGGCATGATGTTGGCAATTCTGTTTGCGAACATGTTTGCACCGACCATCGACTACTTCGTCGTTCAATCCAACATCAAACGGAGACTGGCTCGTGTCTAATCAAACCGCAAAATACACCATCACCGTCACATTCATTATGTGTCTGGTGGCGTCTATTCTGGTTGCTGGATCTGCCGTTATGTTGAGGCCGCACCAAGAGGCGAATAAAGCCCTCGACTTTCAGAAAAATGTTTTGAAAGTTGCAGGTATGTATCAGGAAGGTGTTTCAGTAAATGATCAGTTTGCCAAGATTCAAGTGAAAATTGTTGATTTGCAAACTGGTAAATTTACTGATGCTGTTACTGATGTCGATAAATTTGATCAAATTGCATCTGCCAAGAAACCTGGCATGTTTGATCGTATTCAACCTGAAGATGATATTGCCAAACTCATTAATCGAGAGAAATACGCAAAGGTATTCTTGGTGAATGATGATGCAGGCAACCTGAGTCGAGTTATCCTTCCTGTCCGTGGTAAAGGTCTTTGGTCAACTATGGCTGGCTTTATCGCTTTGGATAAGGATTTAAATACTATTCTCGGTTTTGGGTTTTATTCTCATGCTGAGACCCCGGGTCTTGGTGGAGAAGTTGATAATCCAAAATGGAAATCTATTTGGTTGGAGAAGAAAGTTTATTCTGATGCTGGAGACGTTAAAGTTAGCGTGATAAAAGGCCACGTTGATGAGTCAACCCCAGAAGGTGAATACAAAGTTGATGGTTTGGCGGGAGCCACTTTGACCAGTGTTGGTGTCAACAATTTAGTTAAATACTGGATGGGCGACAACGGCTTCAAACCTTTCCTCACTAATCTGAAAAATGGAGAGGCATAATTATGAGTAGCAAGACGAAAGATCTCCTTGTAAAGCCAATTGTTGAAAACAATCCAGTTATTCTCCAAATTCTTGGCATTTGCTCGGCACTGGCGGTAACTTCCAGTGTAAAAGTTAGCCTGGTTATGGCAATTGGCCTGACCTTGGTTTCGGCGTTCTCTAACTTTTTTGTGTCACTTGTGCGTAATTATTTACCCAGCAGTGTGCGTATTATCGCGCAGATGATCATTATTTCTGCGCTGGTAATTGTGGTGGACCAAGTCCTGAAAGCGGTTGCTTATGACATTAGCAAGCAGCTTTCTGTATTCGTAGGCCTGATTATCACCAACTGTATTGTTATGGGGCGCACCGAAGCATTTGCTTTGAAAAATCCACCTGTTCCCAGCTTCCTTGATGGTATTGGTCACGGGTTAGGTTATTCGGCGCTTTTGATTGTAATTGCAACTATCCGTGAGATTTTTGGTGCGGGCAAATGGTTTGGTATTCAAATCATGCCAGTGGTTACCGATGGTGGTTGGTATGTTCCTAATGGGTTGCTGTTACTTCCTCCGAGTGCGTTCTTTATTATCGGCATGATTATTTGGGGCGTTCGTACTTGGAAGAAAAATCAAGTGGAAAAAGTATCTTTCAAAATTGCGCCTAACTCTGTGAAAACTCAGGAGATCGCATAATGGAACATTTATTAAGTTTATTTGTGCGCTCAGTTTTTATTGAAAACATGGCGCTCGCGTTTTTCTTGGGTATGTGTTCCTTCTTGGCAATGTCCAAAAAAATCAATGCCGCAATTGGTCTTGGTATTGCAGTAATTGTAGTGCAAACCGTAACCGTGCCTGCTAACAATCTTATTTTGACTTATTTGTTGAAGGAAGATGCGCTGGCTTGGGCTGGAGTTACCGGTGTTGATTTGACCTTTCTGAGCTTTATCTCGTTCATTGGCGTAATCGCGGCAATTGTGCAAATCATGGAGATGGTCATGGATAGATTCATGCCTGCGTTATACAACGCATTGGGTGTGTTTTTACCATTGATTACTGTGAACTGCGTGATTATGGGTGGTTCGTTATTCATGGTTGAGCGTGATTACCACTTTGCAGAAAGTGTAATTTATGGCTTGGGCTCAGGTACCGGATGGGCAATTGCGATTGTGTTGCTCGCAGGTATTCTCGAAAAAATGAAATATTCCGACGTACCCGAAGGCTTGCGTGGCTTGGGTATTACCTTTATCACCGTGGGATTGATGTCATTAGGCTTTATGTCTTTTGGCGGCATTTCTCTCTAAGCGAGACGAGGAATAAAATTCAATGAATATCGAGATTGTATTAGGTGTAGTCATGTTCACCGCAATCGTCATCGCGTTGGTGGTGGTGATTCTGGTGGCCAAGGCCAAATTGGTAAACAGTGGTGATGTGCAAATTCTTATTAATGATGAGAAAACAATCACTGTTCCCGCTGGCGGTAAGTTGCTGCAAACCCTCGCTGCCAATAACGTGTTTTTGGCATCGGCATGTGGCGGTGGCGGTAGCTGTGCGCAATGTAAATGTGTAGTAAACGAAGGTGGTGGTTCTATTCTGCCAACTGAAGAACCGCACTTTAACCGTCGCGAGCAAAACGAAGGCTGGCGTTTAAGTTGCCAGGTTCCGGTAAAACAAAACATGAAAATTCATGTGCCGGAAGAAGTGTTTGGTGTAAAGCAGTGGGTTACTACTGTTGAATCTAACCCTAACGTTGCTACTTTCATCAAGGAGTTAACTCTGCGTTTGCCGGAAGGTGAGAGCGTTGATTTCCGTGCAGGTGGTTATGTGCAGTTGGAATGTCCGCCTCATCATGTGAAGTTTTCTGACTTTGATATTGAGCCCGAGTACCGCGGTGATTGGGAGCGCTTTGGTTTCTTCAATCTTGAATCAAAAGTAAATGAGCCGGTTATTCGTGCTTACTCTATGGCTAACTATCCTGAAGAGAAAGGTGTAGTTAAGTTCAATATTCGTATTGCAACACCTCCACCAAAATCCCAAGGTATTCCGCCAGGTCAGATGTCATCTTATGTGTTCAGCTTGAAACCGGGCGATAAAATTACCGTATACGGCCCATTTGGTGAATTCTTCGCCAAAAAGACCAATGCTGAAATGGTATTCATCGGCGGTGGTGCTGGTATGGCACCTATGCGCTCACATATCTTTGATCAGTTGCGCCGCTTGAAAACCGATCGCAAAATGTCATTCTGGTATGGTGCTCGCTCCTTGCGCGAACTCTTCTACAAAGAAGATTACGATATGTTGCAAGCAGAGAATGAGAACTTTAAATGGCATGTTGCGCTGTCCGATCCTCAACCAGAGGATAACTGGAACGGGTTGACGGGTTTTATTCACAATGTTCTTTATGAGAACTATTTGAAAGATCATCCGGCACCAGAAGATTGTGAGTTTTACATGTGCGGCCCACCAATGATGAATGCCGCCGTGATTAAAATGTTGAAAAGTCTTGGTGTAGAAGACGACAATATTTTGCTCGACGACTTCGGCGGTTAATGAAAAGGAAAACGAGGCAGGGAAACCCGCCTCGTTTTTTGTTTTAAGGCGATTAAATTTTTAATGGGTTTATCCCTGAGGTGAAACATGGCTGTCCTTCTGGTGACTCTTGTAATAATGTTATTCGTTGCCTTTGCGTTATCAATTAGTGTTTTGGCCGGCAGAAAGCCAGTTTCTGGTTCATGTGGCGGAGTGGGTAAAGCACTAGGCGACCCTAACTATGTATGTGAATTATGTGGTGGTGATGAAGCCAAGTGCGCAGAACAAAAGGCAGCACCATTGCCGGCAAAAGATGCTGGAAACAATCTTTCATATGATGCAAGTAAATCATCAAAAGAATAATTCAATAAGAATAATTGTTGCTAGACTCTACATATATTCGGTTGGCTAGTGTAAGGGGAATAAATTGAGTGGTCGCAAAAAATCAGCAGATTATAGCTACGATCTTTTGGTTATTGGTTCTGGCCCTTCGGGTGAAAGTGCTGCTATTTCTGCTTCGAAAATTGGAAAGCGTGTGGCAGTTATAGAAAATAGAGCACTAGTTGGAGGGAGTTGTGCACATAAAGGAACCATCCCGTCCAAATCGTTGCGCCATGTTGTCAAACAAATTATTCAATTTAAAAGCAATAGCTTATTTCGTGAAATTGGTGATAGTCGCCGTTTGACATTTCCTCGTGTTTTGCAATCAGCTGCTAAAGTTATCCCCAAGCAAGTGGAAATGCACACAAATTTCTACGTCCGTAATAGGGTGAATGTACACATCGGACAGGCTTCGTTTATAGATGCAAATACCGTAAGCCTTTCATTGTTGGATGGTGGAATTGAAACTATCCATGCAGAAAAAATTGTAATTGCGACTGGCTCAAGACCCTATAGACCAGTTGATGTTGATTTCAATCACCCTCGAATTTATGACAGTGATACCATTTTGGAAATGGAGCATACGCCGCGTCATATCATTGTATATGGTGCGGGTGTTATTGGTTGTGAGTACGCTTCCATTTTCTCCGGACTAGGTATGCGGGTAGACTTAATTAATAACCGCGAGCGTTTGCTTTCATTTTTAGATGATGAGATTTCGGATGCTTTGAGCTATCACCTTCGAGATAGTGGAGTGACTGTACGTCACGGTGAAGAATTTGAAGCTATCGAAGCAAGCGATTGCAGCGTGACTCTCTTTTTAAAATCAGGTAAGCGTTTAAAAGCGGATGCTATTCTTTGGTGTAATGGACGTAGTGGCAATACTGATGGATTGAATTTGGATGCTGTTGGCTTAAAAGCCGATCATCGCGGTAATTTAAAGGTGGATGACTCATATCGCACACAGGTAGAAAATATTTATGCTGTGGGTGATGTTATAGGTTGGCCAAGTCTGGCGAGTGCTTCTTACGGGCAGGGGCGTGCTGTGACAAGTGGTATTTTTGGCGATCAATGCCAATTGGTACATGATGTTCCAACAGGAATTTATACTCTGCCTGAGATTAGCTCGGTAGGTAAAACAGAAGCTGAATTGACTCAAGCAAAAGTGCCTTATGAAGTGGGGCGCGCGCTGTTTAAAAATACGGCAAGAGGACAGATTAGTGGTGAAGATGTCGGCATGTTAAAGATATTATTTCATGTCGATACGCTGGAGATTCTTGGAGTTCATTGTTTTGGCGCGGAGGCTGCTGAAATTGTCCATATCGGTCAGGCTATTATGAAGCAGGCGGGCGAGGGGAATAATATTTATTATTTCCTCAATAATATTTTCAATTACCCAACCATGGCCGAAGCTTATCGAATTGCTGCACTGGATGGCGTTAACCGTATTAGTCGCCGTTGACATGGAGTAGTGAGTAATAAGATAAAAGGGCGCGATAAAACGCGCCCTTTTTTATATCAATAATTATTTTCAGTTGATTCGGAAGTGTTAGACGTTTTTTCTTTTGGTTGAAAATTTCTTACGCTGTGTATAACAGTATTGCTATCAAAATACACTGTAAATTCTTTATATTTCCAGCGGGAAATCGGTGGTGTTCCTTTGGCTGGAATATCTTCATCGGGTTTGCCGAATAAATCCCTGACCTTTTCCTTGCTCATGCCTTTAGGTGGCATGTCTACGCTGGCCATATCCCGTGCTTGTTGCCCAACAGGAATGCGCAGTTCATCTGCATAAGTTGGCGTGCAGGCAAAGGAAATAATCAATAATGATTGAATTATTTGACGAATGATTTTTTTGTTCATAAGTGTCACTTGGTGAGTGCAATATTATTGTAAGGAATGCTGGCTTTTGCGGCGCTCGGCCATTTGTGCTCGCATGATCTGTTGTCCAATGAGCTGTTGTTGAGCTTCTGTTGCACGATGAAATTTTGCTGCGATTTGATACTCGCCAGTGTTGCTTGGCTCGCAACGGATGATTTTTGCAAATAACACAAGACCTGCATTACTGGGTAAAAAAATAAGTCTGAGCGCAATAGTCGAGTTTGTTTCCAAGGGGCGTGAGCTCCCAAAAGCGATTCCTCCTTCGCTTAGGTTGACCTGTTTAATGGTTTTGGATGGCGGTAAGGGTTTGGTATCTGCCATGAGTTGCTGGCTAATAATGTCAATCTTGCGATTAAGGTTATGCAGGTATTCTCCTAGCGCTCGACTGGTTTCCTTGATTTGATGAAAAAGGTGGGCGTTGTCATTATCGATCTTTCGCAGCTCGGCAAAGAGTTTTAGTGAGGCTGTATTGGGAAATTGCAGCTCGGGTGCGGCTGTGTTTGCGGTAATTTCTTCCACCTCTTTAAATTCGAGGGCGATACTTTCGTCAATCCGAAAGTAGCTGCGGCGTTCACTCATGACCAGGCTCTTCCAAAATGTTGCAAAATGGTGCTTTAAACATAGCACATGCTGGTGATAAGTGGCGCAGCTTATCAATTACTGCAATGGATTTGCCTAAGCGTCACGTGGTTTTGCTTGAGCAATCGCAGGTAATTGGGTTTAATGCGTCCATGCTTAAAAATATCCCCCTTTACATCGGCCTGCGTTATACCCGAGCCAAGCGTCGGAACCAGTTTATTTCTTTCATCAGCACATTTTCCCTGATTGGTATGGCTCTTGGGGTTATGGCGTTAATCATTGTCCTTTCGGTTATGAATGGTTTTGACCGGGAGATGAAAGAGAGAATCCTCAGCGTCATTCCCCATGGATTTGTCGATCAGCTACCTGCGGTCAATGATTGGCAAGCCTTATCAGAAAAAATTAATCGGCATCCCAAGGTAATTGCATCTGCACCTTATATATCCAGCAGCGCAATGGTGGCGTATGCCGGTGGTGTTGAGGCGATAGAGCTTCAGGGGGTCTTGCCTGAAGCAGAGGCACAGGTATCGATTGTTGATCAACGAATGATTGTTGGGAATATGGTTCAGTTGCAACCGGGTGAATATGGGATTGTGATGGGGCGTTTATTGGCCAGCCGTTTAATGTTGGCACCAGGAGATAAAATCCGGATTACGTCTCCCGAGATTAATATTACCCCCATGGGAGCATTTACCCGTTCACGCAGTTTTACCTTGGTAGGCGTGTTTGAAGTGGGAGCCCAAGTTGATAGCACACTCGCATTGATTCATTTACATGATGCGCAAAAATTTTTGCGTCAACCGGGAGCGCAAGGATTGCACGTCAGAACAGATGATATGTTCACAGCAGCACAAGTGATGCGTGAGTTGCGCGAAGAATTAGGCAGTGGATATCGTGTAAAAGATTGGAGTCAAACCCAGGGGAGTTTATTTCAGGCAGTGAAAATGGAAAAAATAGTCGTTGGTTCTCTACTGATGATTATTATCGCGGTTGCGGCGTTTAATATTGTCTCCAGTTTGGTGCTGATGGTTGCTGACAAACGTTCGGATATTGCAGTATTGCGAACCATGGGTGTGAGCGCGTGGCAAGTTATGGCAATTTTTATTGTGCAGGGTAGTGCGATAGGTTTTTTTGGAACCTTTATCGGTACGGTTTTAGGTTGCATTATCGCTTCGGTATTGACGCCGATTATTAGCGCGGTTGAATCAGTATCTGGTATGCAGATGTTTGATCCTGATGTGGTTTTCATTAGTCAATTGCCGTCAGTTTTGCTCTGGCAGGATGTTGTATTGATTTGCTGTATTGCATTGCTGCTGAGTTTTATTGCCACGCTTTATCCTGCTTATCGCGCCTCCCAAATCGAACCTGCGGAAGCCTTGCGTTATGAATAATTTATCTTCTTTGATCATCCTTGCGTTCGCTATACAGGCCCAGTGTTATGAATGATTCCGCTCCGGTTTTAATTTGCCAGCAGGTGAGTAAAAGTTATCGCCAGGGTGCACTTACGGTTGATGTGTTACGCAATGTGAATTTCCAGATTAATTCGCGTGAGCGCGTGGCGATTATCGGTGCCTCTGGCTCAGGTAAATCCACATTGTTAAATATCCTTGGTGGTTTGGATATTCCTGACAACGGTGAGGTCAGTGTGGCAGGCGAACGTTTATCGCATTTGACTGCCGATGAGCGTGGTCGCTTGCGTAATCGCAGTTTGGGGTTTGTTTATCAATTTCACCATTTATTGCCTGAGTTTACTGCCCTGGAAAATGTGGCAATGCCATTGCTTATTGGTAAAGAGCCAATCTCCATCGCAAAACAAAAAGCACGGGCTTTACTGGAACGAGTTGGTTTGGGTAAACGAGTTGAGCATAAGCCATCGGAGTTATCCGGCGGTGAGCGTCAGCGTGTCGCTATAGCCAGAGCATTGGTCACAAATCCGGCGTGTGTATTGATGGATGAACCCACGGGTAATCTGGATACGCATGCCGCTGATTCAATCCAGGAATTAATGTTGGAGTTAAATCAGTCAATCGGTACTAGTTTTGTTGTAGTGACTCATGACCCAAGGCTTGCTGCGCGTATGGATCGAACCTTAACTCTGTCCGATGGAGCATTAATTAATACTGGGCGTTTGAATGTTTAGCCACTATGTTTTTCTGGTTGGTACCCGTTACGGCATTTCACGACGTCACAGTCATTTGGTGTCGTTTATCTCGCGACTTTCTACTACAGGATTGATTATTGGTGTCGCCTTGCTAATTTTGGTGATGTCGATCATGAATGGCTTCGATAAAGAACTGCGGGAAAACATTTTAGGCGTTATGCCACAGGCAACTATTTATCACCGTCAATCAATTGCCGATCCTGCGTCATTAATTGATGAGTTAAAGCAGCACCCGCATGTTGTAGCTGCATCTCCCTTTGTTCAACTACAAGGTTTATTGAGCTATCAAAAGCGAGTGTCGCCGGTAAATATATTTGGTATTGACGGCGCACAAGAATATACAACATCCAAGCTACCCGAATTTTTACCTGCTGGTACCTTGGAAGTTTTAGCAAACAGTCACTCTGCTATTGTGATTGGGTGCGGTATTGCCGAAAAATTACAAGTCACTAAAGGCGACAGTATTAGTTTAATCATTCCAGTGGAGGGCAATTCATCTCCACGTATTAAAGTAGTGGAAATTGCTGCGATTTTAGATACCCATACCGATATTGATAACGTATTGGCGTTAATGGATATCAAAACGGCTGCGGAAGTTTCTGGTTATCCAGGACATGTAACGGGAATTCGTTTAAAAGTAGATGATTTATTTGCCGCACCTGCGGTTGTGCGAGACATTATGCAAACCCTGCCGCCAGAGTATTATGGCTCCAGTTGGATGCGAACCCATGGCCCCATTTACCACTCGATCCAGATGTCCAAGAACATGGTTGGCATGTTGCTGTTTTTGATTATTGCAATTGCGGCGTTTAATTTGGTTTCGACATTAATTATGGTAGTTGTGGATAAGCAGGGTGATATTGCTATTCTGCGAACGATGGGCGCATCCACTGCGGACATCATGGCTGTTTTTATGGTGCAGGGTGGTTTAATTGGGCTTATAGGTACATCGATCGGTTTACTGCTGGGGGTAGGTCTCTCTTGGATTGTTACTCCGCTTGTGCAATGGATTGAGCAAATATTTGGTGTCCAGTTTTTGCATTCAGATGTTTATCCAATTACTTATTTACCATCAGAAATTGTAGCGGCGGATGTAGCTAAAGTTGTTGTTACTGCATTATTGATTAGTTTTTTTGTCAGCCTCTATCCCGCATGGCGGGCCAGCAAAATTCAACCAGCAGACGCACTACGATATGAGTAGTATGGAGTTATAACTGTAGCGCGCTATGCACGAGCATTGTTATCACCCATAAAAAAACCTGCGCTGAGCAGGTTTTTTTATGTTTTTCATAATCCTTTACGAGTTTGCTTTTTCTGCGCGTCGTTTTTGGCGTTTTTTCCAATTGTGGTTGACATGCCAGCGCCAGTAGAGCTGCATGCCGAAATACCCTAAGGCTCCCAACAATAAACCAGTAATCACAGAGCCTGCCAGAAGGGGTTTCCACAAATGACCAAACTCATTGGCAAGCCAATCCCATGTTAATTGTGGTTCTACTAATAGAGGTTCAGATCCCAAAATAATTCGTCCTACCTGATATGTAAGAAAGAAGAAAAAGGGCATGGTAAATGGATTTGTAATCCATACCAGCGCGACAGAAATGGGGAGGTTGCAGCGAAACAGCAAGGCCGCTCCTGCAGCTACTGGCATTTGTCCGGGTATTGGTAGTAGTGCAATAAACAGCCCCCAGAAAAAAGCGACAGAAACTGAATGGCGATTCAGGTGAAAAAGGTTTGGGTCGTGGAGTAAGTCACCTAAAAAGTGGAGCGCGGGGTTGCTTTTGATTGCAGCAGGGGATGGGATGAATCGTTTGAGTAAATTGCGCGCCATGCTTTAAACCAGAGTACTACCAAGAATGAGCCGGTATTATGCCTTTAATTTCATCACAAGACTATGTGAGCCTTGTTTTTGAATGCTTGTACAGCTAGGCACTATGCCATAAGCTGCGCGACAGTCTTATGACAAGCTTTTTGGCTAGCCTTCTCATCGATTAAAAAACAGGTAAAAGGATCCTTACCGTGCCATTGCATCTTTTGTTGTTTTCCCTTTCAGTTATCATCTGCAGTGTTTTGCCAGCTCTTCCACCTCTGTGGTGCTTGTTAATTCTTCTACCCGCTGCATGTCTGCTTCGTTGGCGATATGGTAGTTATTGTTTGGCTCTCTTATTAGGATGTGGATGGGGAATTTATAGCGGCCACAAGCTGTTGGCTATGCAGCTTGCCGATGAATGGGTTGGGCAGGATTTGTTAGTGTCAGGCAGTATTCAGGGGCTGCCTGAGAAGGATGAGCGGCGTGTGCGTTTTAATTTTCGTGTCACTGCAGTGTCAACCGCATCGGGAACCTCTATTCCCATCGCAAGTTTTCCTCAAAAACTACAGCTAAGTTGGTACCAATACCGGCGCGATCAGCAATCCATTGCGATTCCGGAAATCTTGATCGCTGACCAATGGCAATTACGTGTGCGTCTTAAACGTCCACGAGGATTTGTTAATCCCGCTGGATTTGATTATCAGGCATGGCTATTGCGACAAGGTATAGGAGCGACTGGGTATGTAGTGGAGCATACGCAAAATCACCGGATGCTCAATAGCGACTCGCCATTTTTATGGGATGACTGGATCGACCAACAGCGCTATGAATTACAACAGTGGATTGTGGATCGTAGTCATAGCAGTGAGCGTGGCATTTTGGTCGCGCTACTGATAGGTGATTCGGCGTTGGTTGAAAAAGATCAATGGTTGCGAATGCAGCAAACGGGTACCAGTCATCTGATTGCAATTTCAGGATTGCATGTTGGATTTTTGGCTATTTTTGGCTTTTATATTGGATTGTGGTTAGGTAAGTGTATTCAATTGTTGTGGCACTCGTGCCCTTCATTAATGATTGCCTGGTTGTGCGCTATTGGTTGCGCAGGTTTTTATTCTGCATTGGCGGGTTTTAACATCCCAACGATTCGTACGCTTATCATGCTAGCGCTTTTTTATAGTGCTTGTTTATGGCGGCGGAGTGTACGGGTAGTAGATATTTTTTGTTTTGCATTAGCAATCGTCGTCGTGCTGGACCCTCTTGCAGTATTTGATATGGGGTTTTGGTTATCGTTTGGGGCTGTTGCATTGTTGTTGTTTTATTTTTCCGGGCGTCGCGTTAACAAACCGGATGCATCTCAATGGCATGGCTATTCTGTGGGCAATGTGTTGTCTGGCTTTATTCGTTCCCAGTGGGTGATGTTTATTGGTTTAATCGTTCCTTTGAGCTTGTTAGTCAGTAGTATTTCTCTTGTTGCGCCTCTTGCAAATGCTATTGCGATTCCATTAATTACATTTTTTGTTGTTCCTTTATTATTAGTGGGTGCAGCGTTAAAAGATTCAGCCTTGTGGCTTAGCAATTTTTTGCTGGGTAGCAGCGGCACTGCATTGGAGTGGTTAAGCTTTGTTTTGCAAAAAATACTCGATATCACAGGCGATTATGCCAGTCCAATCGTTGCTTTTTCACCTGCACTATCGTTATTGATCGGGTTGGGTTGTCTTGTGCTGTTGATGCCGAAAGGACTGTTTCCTGGCGGCATAGGTTGGGGGGCTTTAGCTATTGGCGCAACACTTTCGTTTATGCTTGAACAGCCCAATAGACCCGATTTAAAAGTCAGCATTATGGACGTAGGGCAAGGAACGGCAGTTATTGTGCAAGTGAAAGATAAGGTCTTGCTATACGATACTGGTCCTAAATTTACCGATAGTTTTGATGCGGGTAGCGCTATTCTTGCCCCATATTTATATTCGCAAGGTGTAACACATGTAGACGTATTAGTCGTTAGTCATAGCGATATGGATCATGCTGGAGGTATGAGCGGATTATTAGAAAAAGTCTCAGCAGAAAAAATATTGCTGAGTGAGATATTAAAATTTGATGCCAATAAACATATGCCACCTTCGGTTTTTAATTGCCATGGGGAGCCTGCATGGACTTGGGGTGGTGTTACATTTGAATTTTTACCTTTAGTAATATCGAGTTACACCAGCGATAACAATAAATCTTGTGTGTTGTTAATTCGTTATGGCGATCAGTATGTTCTATTACCTGGCGACATAGAAACACGTGTAGAAAATCAGTTACTCGATGAGCAAAAAATTCCACAAAATCTTACCCTGTTGTTGGCTGCACATCATGGCAGCCGTACGTCATCCGGTGTTAGATTTGTTAACTTTACCAAGCCGGAATATGTTGTTTATTCGGCAGGATATCGCAGTCAACATGGGCACCCTCATCCGACTATACAAGAGCGTTTCCAAATACAGCAGAGCAGGGGGTTCAATACTGCAGAGTCAGGAGCACTGATATTTGAATGGTATAAAAATCATCAAAGCCCCGTTATCAGGGAGTATCGAAAAATACAGCGCCGTTATTGGTTTTAAGGGCAACTTTTTCACACAATAACAGACAAAAGAGCGTCACCCATGTCAATCGGAGTTGCTTGTGGTATGTTACGCCGCACTTAGCATGGTCTATCGTACGTTGTGGGTTTAGCCCAAAAAATAAGAGGAAGTTGCCTGTGATCGATATTTTTTTAGCTGGCGGTATATTGATGTGGCCAATTTTGGTCTGTTCGTTGATTGTGATTGCCATCAGTGCTGAACGTTATTGGACGCTAAACCCCGGGAAAATCGCTCCCAAGACCCTGTTGGCCCAGGTCTGGACCTGGATTAAAAATAACCAGCTGGATGCAACCAAGTTGCGTGAGCTGAAACAATCTTCACCACTTGGGCAAATTCTTGCTGCGGGTTTAAGCAATTCCAAACACGGCCGTGAGGTTATGAAGGATTCCGTGCAGGAGGCTGCCAATCAAGTCATACATGAGCTGGAGCGTTACGTTAACATCCTTGGCACTATTGCCAATATTGCACCGTTGCTAGGTTTGCTCGGAACCGTATTCGGCATGATCGAAGTATTCAACTCCATAATGATCCAGGGTACTGGTAATACCGGTGTATTGGCAGGTGGTATTTCAGTTGCTCTCTATACCACTGCGGCAGGCTTGATTGTGGCAATTCCAGCCATGATTGCCCACCGGTTTTTCCAGCGCCGGATTGATTCTATTGTGGTCACAATGGAAGAAGAGGCCATCAAGTTAGTCGATGCATTGCACAGCGATCGCCGTGTTGATGTGAAAGTTGTTTAAGGCGGGAGCGCGTCACAGTGAAATTTCATCGCCAGAAAGTTGAAGATCAAGGGATTAACCTGACTCCGCTAATTGACGTGGTATTTTTGCTACTGATTTTCTTTATGGTTTCCACAACTTTTACCAAAGAAACACACCTGAGTGTGGACTTGCCGGAAGCGGTTGGCGAACAAAGTAGTGAGCTGCCAGAACAAATCGAAATTTTAATCAGTGCAGAAGGTAGTTACTCGATAAATGGCAAAGCTTTGGTGAATTCGAAGGTTGCAACCTTAAAATCTGCTTTGGAAAAAACCTCAGAAGGTAATAATAAAGTCCCTCTGGTGATTACTGCTGATGCTAAAACACCGCATCAGGCTGTTGTGCAAGCCATGGATGCTGCAGGCCAGTTGGGGTTTGCACACCTGAGCATCACTACTCGCCAGCCTGAGCCTGAGAAAGAATAATCTAAGACTGAAAAAGATCTGCTTGATCCTGTAAAAAAAAAGCAACTCGGTTACAATTCTTGCGAACTAATAACGGACTTTTATGGGTGTAATACATCTGCAAAAGTCCTTTTGTTTTTATAGGCTGCCAATTGCGCTCCCAATCTTCCCCCGATAAACAAAACAATCCTCAGCGTACCTGGCTTGATGCTTGGTATGGCGGTTCTCGCTGGACATTGTGGCTGTTGCCGTTGAACTGGCTATTTGTCCTGTTGGCTGGCCTGCGGCGCTTTATGATACTTCGCTATCAGCAAAAAACCTTGCCGACACCTGTGATTGTTGTCGGCAATATATCTGTCGGTGGAACAGGTAAAACACCGCTGATTATTGCGCTGGTACGCTGGCTGAAACAAAACGGTTATACCCCCGGTGTAATAAGCCGCGGCTATGGTGGAAAGGCTCCGGTCTACCCATATTTGTTGCGCCCGGACAGCACGGCAAGTGAGGCAGGTGATGAGCCTTTAGCTATTTTCCAGCAAACCAATGTTTCTGTTGTGGTTGGGGCAGACCGTATTGCCAGTGGTAAATTATTGGAAGATCAAGGGTGCGATATTTTATTAAGTGATGATGGTTTGCAGCATTATCGTCTGGGGCGTGATATCGAGATTGCTGTCGTCGATGGGTTGCGCGGACTTGGTAATGGATGGCGTTTACCAGTAGGTCCGCTGAGAGAGCCTGCTACAAGATTAAAAACAGTTGATTGGGTGGTAGTGAACTCACCGTCTGAAAATTTTGAATTAAAAAGTTTGGATCGTGCCTCCTTTTTTTATGTACCTATGTCTATCCGCCCTGTAGAGCTGATTGAATTGCAAACCGGTAAAGCAATAGCACCATCAACTTTGCCCAAAAGGGTGAATGCGGTAGCGGGTATTGGTAACCCGCAGCGGTTTTGTAACACCCTGCAAGACATGGGGTTTGATCCGGCACTGCATTCTTTTCCTGATCATCACTCATTTGCATCCGAGGATCTGGTATTTCCCAATTCATTGCCCGTTATTATGACGGAAAAAGATGCAGTTAAATGTCGTGATTTCGCTCAGGCGAATTGGTTTTACTTATCTGTTTGTGCAGAGCTACCCGAGTCTTTTTGGAGTGCATTTTCCCAAAAACTGGAGCGGGTTATCGGGCATAAAAAATCCCGTTCTTTATTGAAGTAAATGTTCGATTACTCTGGATTAAGATTATGAGCTTTTATGTTGTGATTCCTGCACGTTACGCGTCTACACGTTTACCCGCGAAGCCGCTCAAAGATATTGCTGGAAAGCCGATGATCCAGCATGTATATGAACGTGCATGTGAAAGTGATGCAGCTAAAGTAATTATTGCAACAGACGATGCGCGTATTGAGTCTGTTGCTAAACGTTTTGGTGCACATGTTTGCATGACATTAGCTACGCATAATTCAGGCACAGATCGTTTACAAGAAGTTGCAGCGCAATTAGGGCTTGGTGCGGATGACATTGTTGTCAATGTTCAAGGTGATGAACCCTTAATTCCTTCATCAGTAATTAATCAAGTAGCAAAAAACTTGGCAGAAAATCGTTATGCGAGTGTTGCAACCTTGAGCGAGCCTATTCATACCCTCGATGATTTTCGTAATCCCAATATAGTAAAAGCGGTAGCTGACCAGCAGGGTAGGGCTCTGTATTTCAGTCGTGCACCAATCCCGTGGCCCAGGGATCATTTCGCGCAGCCAGAGACTAATACATTACCTGTTGGATTACCGGTGCAGCGCCACATAGGTATTTATGCGTATCGTGTTGCTTTGCTGAATCGTTTCATAACCTGGCCTCAAGCTGTATTGGAAAAAATTGAATCTCTTGAGCAGTTGCGTGTATTGGCAAATGGTGAGGCTATACATATTGCAGAAGCATGCGCACAAGTGCCGGGAGGGGTAGATACAGAGGCTGATTTATTGCGCGTCAAAGCATTGTTGGAAAATGGAGAGTGAGCGCAATGGTTAAAGTGTTATTTGTGTGTTTAGGGAATATCTGCCGCTCTCCAACAGCCGACGGCATTCTTCGTGAATTGGTGAAGCGTGAAAAGCTTGATCAACAAGTGCAGATAGATTCCGCAGGTACTGGGGATTGGCACGTTGGCAAAGCACCGGATGTGCGCACCATCGCTGCTGCGAAACGACGTGGTTATGATTTGTCTTTTTTACGTGCCCGTCAGGTCCTCATCAAAGACTTTGATGAGTTTGATTATATTTTGGCTATGGATGCCGCTAATTTGTGCGCTTTGCAAGCATTAAAGCCTGATCACTATGCAGGGTACTTAGGTTTATTTTTGGATTTTGGATCTAGTAAACAATACCGTGAAGTCCCTGATCCTTATTATGGCGGTAATGATGGATTTGAATTGGTACTTGATTTGGTGGAAGAAGCTGCTCAAGGCTTATTGGCACACATCCGACACAACCTTCACTCATCATGAACGTTATTAATATGAATGTTTAAACAGGTAAAGCGCCGTGCCACTTTTTTTGCCACATTTTAATTTGCAGAAATTCAATACACTTGCGGTGCCTGCATTTGCTGCTTATTTTGTTAGCGTAAAAAACACAGAAGAACTACGAGAGGCATTATTATTTGCTCGTACAGAAAATCTATCGCTTCTTTTGTTGGGCGGTGGCAGTAATATTGTTCTGCAAGATGATTTTCCCGGTTTGGTTGTTCACATAAAACACCAAGGCAAGGAAATTGTGCATGAGGATGATGATCATGTATGGCTTCAGGTTGCTGCAGGCGAAAACTGGCATCAACTGGTGGAATACACATTGGCGAATGCGCTCTACGGATTGGAAAATTTATCCCTCATTCCCGGAAGTGTAGGAGCGGCACCGATACAAAATATTGGTGCTTATGGTGTTGAAATAAAAGAATTACTGACAGAGCTCACCGCACTGGATATTCGTTCCGGATTAAGCGTCACTTTTACCAATCAAAGTTGCCAGTTTGGTTATCGCGATAGCATTTTCAAGGGAGCACTAAAAGACCGGTATGTGATCACTGCTGTGACATTCAAACTGAATAAGCGACCACAAGTACGTGTGGAATATCCGGCATTAAGAGCCGCTTTGGCGCATCTGACGCAAACAGAAATAACACCTGAGTTGGTGAGTGCTGCGGTGATAGCAATACGCACTAACAAACTGCCAGATCCTGCCGATACTCCTAATGTTGGCAGCTTTTTTAAGAATCCGGTTATTTCCAAAATACAACATGAAGAGTTGAAGCTCCGTTATCCCGGTATAGTTGCTTATGATGCAGGCGAAGGGCAAATCAAACTGGCAGCAGGTTGGTTAATTGACCGTGCCGGATGGAAAGGTAAAGAAGCCGCCGGAGCTGCTGTGCACAAAGACCAGGCGTTAGTGCTAACCAATCCACACAAAACCTCCGGTCAAGCAGTTTTAGAATTGGCCAGATTAATTAAGCAGTCGGTTTTTGATCAGTTTGGACTATGGCTGGAGATAGAACCACGGGTTTACCCTTGAGATTGTATACGTGGACAATAAAAATTAGAGTAGATTAAAAATCAATCAAAACAGGGGGCTATCCGATTATTGGCATTTAAGAACCCCTAAGTGGGCTATTAAATAGTGGTAGTTTGGCAGGAGTCTCACTACAATCGTTAAAAATGTGCCAGTTATTAGTGGGCAGTTATAACAACAATGTAATGTATCCGGTTTCGGATTGGGGGCTAGTTTGACAAAGATTCTCGTAGTCGATGATCACGATCTAGTTCGCATGGGGATAGTGCGTATGTTAGCCGATATAGACGGCTATCAAGTGGTTGGGGACGCCAAGAGTGGCGAAGAGGCCGTTACCAAGGCGCGAATTTTGAAGCCTGACGTCGTGCTCATGGACGTAAAAATGCCTGGCATGGGTGGTTTGGAAGCCACTAAGAAATTACTGACGGTCAATCCGGTTATTAAGATTATTGCCGTCACAGCTTGCGATGATGATTTATACCCGACGCGGTTGATGCAAGCTGGGGCTGTGGGTTATGTGACTAAAGGTGCTGAGTTCACTGAAATTACGGATGCGATTGATAAAGTAATTCGTGGCGATCTGTATATGAGCAACAGCATCGCCCAGCAACTTGCCCTTAAGACGTTTTCTGGTGGGGCTGCACAGGAATCTCCGTTCGAGAAGCTTTCCCAGCGTGAGCTGCAGACGGCGATGTTGATTGCTAATGGTCAAAAAGTGAATGATATTGCTAATACTTTTTGCGTTAGCCCTAAAACAGTTAACTCTTACCGCTACCGGATTTTTGAAAAGCTGGCGATTAATAGTGATGTAGAGTTGACTCTTTTGGCTGTCAAACACAACCTTCTTGACCCTGAAGCGGTCGTATAACGACTGCTTCTCCTCTAATACCACAGGCGCATTTTTTAATGACGCAAGATAGTGTTGCTTTTGATCATTCCCTGTTTTTATCCAATACCACCCAGCAGCCAGGCATTTACCAAATGTTTGGTGTTGATGGTGCGATTCTTTACGTTGGCAAAGCCAAAAATCTCAAAGCTCGATTATCCAGTTACTTCCGTAAAACGGGGCTAACCCCTAAAACGCAAGCACTGGTTGCACGCATCGCTCGTATCGAAGTTACCGTGACAGCGAGCGAAACAGAAGCGTTGATTCTTGAGCAAAATCTAATTAAATCCAATCGTCCGCCGTACAATATTTTATTGCGGGACGATAAATCCTATCCTTACATTTTTATATCCAGTGGCGAAGATTATCCGCGTATTAGTTTTCATCGCGGAGTCAAGAAAAAAAAGGGGGATTATTTTGGGCCGTTTCCTAATGTTGGTGCGGTAAAAGAAAGCCTGCATTTTTTGCAAAAAACATTTCGTGTTCGTCAATGTGAGGACAGCGTTTTTAGAAATCGCACTCGCCCGTGCTTGCAATACCAAATCAAGCGTTGCACGGCACCTTGCGTAAAGTTTATTTCTCCTGACGACTATAAAACAGATGTTTACCACACTGGTTTATTCCTCACAGGTAATGCTGATAAATTACTGAGTGAACTTGCCGATAAAATGGATGCTGCCTCGCAACAATTGGCATTTGAAAAAGCAGCGGCATATCGCGATCAAATTACGGCCCTGCGTACTGTGCAATCACAGCAAATCATCGAAGAGGGTAATGGTGATATTGATGTGATTGCTGCTGAAATGCGTGTGTCTGCAATTTGTGTACATATTTTATTTATCCGCCAGGGACGAATTTTAGGAAGTCGCAGTTTCTATCCTCACGCAACACTAGCGGAAACACCCGCACAAATTCTTGCTGAGTTTATTCCACAGTTTTATTTGGCAAATACTGCGCGCGATATACCGCGTGAGTTAATTGTAAGTGAGATACTTGAGGATGCTGATTTGCTCAGCGTTGCCTTACAGCAAGCGGCAGGGCGGCAGGTTGCTATCAATCATCAAGTGCGAAGCCATCGTGCGCAATGGTTACAAATGGCAGCTACTGCGGCGAAACAAAATATCATTGCCCACATCAATAGTAAAAAGAACTCACTGGATCGTTTTATCGCATTGCAAGAAGCTCTTGGATTGGAAGATACGCCACAGCGTCTGGAGTGTTTTGATATTAGTCACAGTAGCGGTGAACTGACTGTGGCAAGTTGTGTGGTATTTGATACTAACGGCCCGCTTAAATCAGATTACCGTCGTTTTAACATCGAAGGGATTACACCTGGAGATGACTATGCCGCCATGGAACAAGCACTCACCCGGCGCTATACGCGCTTGCAAAATGGCGAAGGCAAATTGCCCGATATCTTATTAATAGATGGTGGAAAGGGGCAGTTAGGTAAGGCAATAGAAGTTCTTGCCGAGCTGGGTGTACAAGATGTTCTGTTAATTGGCGTCGCCAAGGGCTCCACCCGTAAAGCAGGTTTTGAGACTTTATTTGACGGGGAGACCGGAGCTGAAATTGTGCTGCCAGGTGACTCTCCAGCATTGCATTTAATACAGCACATCCGCGATGAGTCTCATCGTTTTGCTATTACGGGCCACAAACAGCGACGTGATAAAAAGCGTAAAACCTCATCTTTAGAGGATATTCCTGGTATTGGGGCGAGCCGTCGTCGCGAGCTGCTTCGGCATTTTGGTGGTTTAGCTGAAGTGCAAAATGCGAGTATCAATGAGCTAGGAAAGGTTAACGGAATCAGCCAGAAGTTGGCTGAAGACATATACGCTTTTTTCCATAACGAATAGTCAAAGAGCCCCTTTGGTATGTTCAAAAGATGTTAAAGGCGCTTTGCTGGTGTATTATCGCGCCCGATTGATGATTATTTGAAACACCGGAACTTGCATATGAATCTTGCCAACCAACTGACTTTGCTGCGGATATTTTTGATACCGCTGTTCGTAGTGGTCTTTTATTTACCTTTTGGTTGGTCTCATTTTGTTTCTTCTTTGATTTTCAGTATCGCCGCTATCACTGATTGGGCTGATGGATATGTGGCGCGTAAATACAATCAAAGCACACCATTTGGCGCATTTCTTGACCCAGTGGCTGATAAGCTAATGGTGGCAATTGCATTGTTGTTACTGGTGACGCTCCATCATGATTCAGTCTGGTTTGTGGTTGCCGCTGCAGTGATTGTAGGGCGTGAAATTGTGATATCGGCACTACGTGAATGGATGGCGGAGCTTGGGCAGCGCGCCAGCGTGGCTGTTTCTAATATCGGTAAAATTAAAACCACGCTGCAAATGACAGCAATTATTGTTCTGTTAATGAATATCCCCTTATTGCTGCCTTTGGGCTTTATCGCGTTGGCGGGTGCAGCAGTACTGACGTTGTGGTCAATGATCATTTATCTGCGTGCAGCCTGGCCTTATTTATTGCCTGATGCTTCAGATAAATAATGCCTTTTTGATCGGGCTGCTCAGCAAGTAATCAGCAATATGAAAATTGCCAAAAAACCTCGCTATAACCCTCAGAAAAGACTAGGATTTTTAAATTGAGTCCGCTAGAATTGCGGCCTCTCAAAATGGCGCGATAGCAAAGCGGTTATGCGTCGGATTGCAAATCCGTTGAGCCCGGTTCGACTCCGGGTCGCGCCTCCACTTCTTCTTTACGTACCGACGTAAAGGCACTCTGCCCGAGTGGTGAAATCGGTAGACACAACAGATTTAAAATCTGTCGATCTTTTGGTCGTGCCGGTTCAAGTCCGGCCTCGGGCACCATATTAAATCTTACGATATCCAATGATCTTTAAAAGCCTGCTGAAACGCGGGCTTTTTTATATTTCCAATCCTTGCTCATCTGGCTCTATTGAATCTTTGCTTTGATGGGGGCTTTTGCGTACATAAGTGTAACGCTCTGGTAAGAGCTCCTATAATCAATTAATAAACTTATGAGCTACCAGGAATTCATGAAAATACTGATTATCGAAGACGACCCCAAGATACGTACTTATGTAGGCAAGGCATTAAAAGAAGCGGGGCATGTCGTTGACTTGGCTGAAGATGGAGAATCGGGCCTTCATCTGTGCATGAATGAAAAATACGATGTGCTTATTGTTGATCGCATGTTGCCAAAGCTCGATGGACTTTCGCTTATCAAGACCTTGCGCGGCAGTGGAAACTTGACGGGTGTACTGATATTAAGTGCCTTGGGTGATGTGGATGACAGGGTGGCTGGCTTGCGCTCTGGCGGTGATGACTATCTGGTCAAGCCTTTTGCTTTTGTTGAATTGCTTGCTCGTGTTGAGGCACTGGGTAAGCGCTCATCGTCTCTTCCGTTAGCGCAGTCAACGCTTCTCAGGGCTGGGGATTTGGAAATGGATCTTCTTGCACGCAAAGTGCGGCGCAACGGAAAAATCATCGAATTACAAGCGCGTGAATTCAGGTTGTTGGAATATCTTGTCAAATTCAAAGGTCAACTGGTGACCCGCACTATGCTTCTCGAAGGGGTATGGGATTATCACTTTGATCCACAAACCAGTGTGATTGATGTGCATATCAGCCGCCTGCGCAAAAAGCTTGGCGATACAGGCAATACATTAATCAAAACGGTACGCGGTGCAGGATACATTATCGATGAAAGTGTCTAGGCGCTATGTTGATAGCTCCAGTTTCAAAATGGCTTTGCTGTTTACCATTCTGCTTTCTGCGTCAGCAGCTATCTTGTGTTATTTCCTGATCGAGTTTGGGCGACGCGATTTTTTGCGCGAAACAGAAGCCGCTATTGATATCGAAATTAGCATGCTCTCCAGTTTTGAAAATACGGAAGAGCAGCTGTTGCCATATATCCAGCGAAGGGCAAAAGACGACGCCGTTGTCCGATTCCGATACGAAAATCAAAAGGGGGTTTTACTGGGCGGATCCGTTGACCCAATGCCTGAACACATACAAAAAATTACGGAAGGCGTATTAGGTTTTGATTTGCTGACTGCTCATGGCGAGCAGGCATTTGCAGCAAAAATTCATACATTCGAAGATGGTTCCCGCATTCTGGTCGCACGTAATGTGCACGAGTTGATTGCAAGTTATGAACGGCTGATCCATTTAAGCTGGCTGATCATGATGTTGATGTTGGTTGTGGTATTAGTGAGTTTTGGTATCAGCCATTTTGTGGTGAGCCGAATTAACCGGATTGCTGCGACTGCACAAAATATTGTCGAAACAGGCGATTTGTCTCAGCGGCTTGTTATTGATAGCCGCTGGGATGACCTTAGTAATCTCTCGGAAGTGCTGAATGGTTTTCTGGCAAAAATTGAAGATTTAATGAACGGTGTGCGCGAAGTCAGCAATAATATTGCCCATGATTTACGCACCCCCTTAAGTGGTCTTCGTGGCGATATTGAAGCGCTCAAGCATCGCACTGTTCACGAGGAGCAGATAGATACACTGCTGTCTGATGTCGATCATATTCTTGCGATATTTCATGCGTTGTTGCGCATCGCCAATATCGAAAAAGGAAAGCGTAGCCAGCATATGGTTGAAGTAGACTTGGGCAGGATTATTCAGGATGTCGCTGAGCTTTATGAGCCGCTTGCCGAAGAGCGAGAGATCAGGTTTGATCTCCGTACCAGCGGCAATGTGACGATTAAAGGTGACGGGGATTTGTTATTTCAACTATTTGCCAATCTTGTCGATAACGCCATTAAATTTGCACCGGAGAAATCCGTTATCAACTTATCGGTTGGTCGGGAAGGGCAGTTTGTGGTGGTGTTAATCCAGGATCAGGGTCCCGGAATTGCCGACGATGAAAAAGAAAAAGTGTTTAAACATTTCTATCGTGGTGATGCCAGTCGTAGCACGCCAGGAAACGGATTGGGGTTAAGCTTGGTGCGTGCAGTTGCCGGACAGCATAAAGCGCGGATCAGTCTGGATAATGCTTCGCCCGGCTTACGGGTACGTATTCTGTTCCAACCTTACCAATAATTTAGGATTGCGTAAGTTTGTGCCAAAGACATTCGTCATAAAGTGGTAGCTGACCTCGGAGGGAAATGCTTTGACACAAACAACCCGAAAAAAAATAGCCATCATCGGTACTGGTATCTCTGGTCTTGGCGCCGCATCACTGCTGTATCCTCACCATGACATTACTGTGTATGAGAAGGGCGCATACCTAGGTGGGCACAGTAGGACGGTGGAGGTTAAAACCCGCGACGGCATCACACCCGTTGATACCGGTTTTATTGTGTTCAACAAACGCAATTATCCTTTGCTTACACGCTTGTTTGAATATTTACAGGTGCCTATTGCCAAAAGTGACATGTCCTTTGGCGCAAGTATCGATAATGGATGGCTTGAATACGGCACGCGTAGATCCGGTGATTTTTTTGCGCAAAAACGCAATCTATTGCGCCCTGCATTTTGGGGCATGATTGCCGACATCCTCAAATTCAATAAAAGCGCAAACGCTTACTTGCTTAAAGATCCTTCGTTCACACTGGGCGATTGTCTGGATGATCTGGGGATGCGCCCCTGGTTCCGTGATTATTTTTTGCTGGCGATGGGTGGCGCTATTTGGAGTACACCCATCAATGAAATGCTCAAGTTTCCCGCCAGTACGTTTATCCGCTTTTTTGAAAATCATGGGTTGCTTACCATTAATGACCATCCCCAGTGGTATACGGTGCAGGGCGGTAGTCGCGAATATGTTCGCCGCTTGTCTGAGCCATTCAAGGAGCATATTCACCTCAATCGCGGTGTTAAAAAAATCAAGCGCGAAGAGGCAGGCGTTATCCTTGAAGACTTCTGTGGAGAGATTCGTGTTTTTGATGAGGTCGTTTTTGCCTGTCATGCCGATCAAGCGCTGAACATTATTTCTGACGCGAGTATTCAGGAGCAATCCATACTCTCTGCATTTAGCTATCAACCCAACCGTGCAGTGTTACACAGTGATACCAGTTTTATGCCCAAGCGACGCAATGCCTGGGCGAGTTGGGTTTATTTGTCAGAAGGCAAGCGTGACCAAAATCCCAGTGTTTCGCTTAGTTATTGGATGAATAATCTGCAACCTTTGGGGACTGCTCAGCCGCTGATTGTGACGCTAAATCCCGGGCGCGAACCTGATCCAACGCTGATCTATGACGACGTTATGTTCGAACACCCCGTGTTTGATGAAGCAGCGATAACCAACCAGTCAAAAATCGACGGCCTTCAAGGTCACAACCGATTGTGGTTTTGCGGGGCTTACCAACGTTACGGTTTTCACGAAGATGGCCTTGGCAGCGCAGTAAAAATGGCAGGGCTTATGGGTATTTCTCCTCCATGGTAATAACACCGCAGCTTTTTACCGCACGGGTAATGCACAGACGGCTTTTCCCCAAAGAAAATGCATTCGAGTATGGTATTTATTATTTTGCATTGCCCCTGCCTGCTGCCCCTGTACCGGGGCTGCTTGCCAGCTTTCACCGGAAAGATGTTGGTCGGCGTGATGGTAGTGATCCAACTCCCTGGGTAAAAGAAATTCTGGCTGATTACGGTCTGGATCAGAAAACAAAAACTATTTTTCTGCTGACCATGCCGCGCGTGCTCGGTTATGTATTTAACCCTGTCAGTTTTTATTTTTGCCTTGATGATCAGCATGCATTGCGCGCGGTACTGTGCGAAGTGCATAACACCTTTGGTGAGCAACATAGTTATTTGTGTGCAAACCCAGACCACTCGCCAATTGATGCAGAGCAATGGTTGGAAGCAGAAAAAGTATTTCATGTTTCGCCTTTTCTGAATCGTGCTGGCACTTATAAATTCCGTTTTGATCTGAATGCCGACAAGCTCCGTATCTGGATTGATTATTACGATAGTGACCAGCAAAAACAGCTGGTGACTTCGCTGGTGGGTTCGTTTACGCCATTGACTCGACAAAGTGCGCGACAAGCGTTTCTGCAACACCCCCTTGTGGCAATGAAGGCAATGTTGCTGATTCATTGGCAAGCGCTAAAGTTGGTGATGAAAGGTATTGGCTACATAGCCAAGCCTGCACAACTGGCCACCAAAATTACCGCGAGCCGAAACCTTAACAAAATGTAAGCCAGGGGAAATTCAAAGGACAGGCAACCAAGGCTATAAAAGAGAAAAAGAGGATGAATACTATGTTTGATCGGCACCTTACTAACCGTTTTCTTGCAGCGCTTGACCTGATCGAATACGGGGCGATCGAGGTGACAACACCTGAAGGAAAAATCTACTCTTTTAAAGGTTCAAAGCCGGGCGCAGAAGCACAGCTTGATATTCGTGATTGGCGTTTGGTGGGCGCACTTGTGCGTCATGGTGATATCGCGCTTGCTGAGGCTTACCGCGATGGCCTGTGGGATTCAACCGATCCAACCCAGGTATTTCTGTTTGGATTGCAAAACCAGTCAGTGCTGGATGATTACATCTGCGGTAATGCTTTCGGCAAGTTCGCCTCGCGCATCGCGTACTTTTTCACGCGCAACACATTGCAGGGCAGTAAGAAAAATATTCATGCCCATTACGATATTGGCAATGATTTTTACTCCCTCTGGCTCGATCCCTCGATGACTTATTCATCAGCAATTTTTGCACGGGAGGATGAGAATCTTGAGCATGCTCAAATGCGCAAATATGACCGAATGATTGATCGGCTGAGCTCTTCCGGCAGCCTTCTGGAAATTGGTTGCGGTTGGGGCGGTTTTGCCGAGCGCGCACTGCAGAAAGGGGATTACGCAATCAAGGGGCTGACCATTTCTGAAGCCCAACATGAGTTCGCAGTAAAACGCGTGGGTAAAAACGCCGTTATCGCACTTGAAGATTATCGTCATCAAACTGGCCGTTACGACCAGATCGTTTCTATTGAAATGTTTGAGGCCGTAGGTGAAAAATTTTGGCCTGTCTATTTTTCAAAATTAAAATCGCTTCTTGCAGGTAAAGGCAAGGCGATGGTTCAAAGCATCACTATTGATGATTCGTCATTTGATCGCTACCGGGTGAGTGGAGATGCGATCCGCACGTTTATATTTCCCGGTGGTATGTTGCCATCGCCTTCGCGCTTTCGTGAAGAGAGTGCAAAAGCAGGTCTGCGTGTAACAGACGAGTTTGCGTTTGGAAAAGATTATGCCCGCACACTAACTCACTGGCTCAATAATTTCGATGAAAAAATCCACAGCGTCAAAGCGATGGGGTTTGATGAAAAATTTATTCGGATGTGGCGCTTTTACCTGACCTGTTGTATTGCATCATTCCAGCATGGAAGAACGGATGTCGTGCAATGGGAGCTTGAGCATGCAAACTAGATTGAAGTCAGCTCTTGGCGTTTTTTTTATTCACGCATCCAGTGTGTTTGCGTCTGAGCCAATCAATCATTCTGTACCTGAGGCATCCATCGTTGGGCAAGGTGTTTTTTCTTATGCTTTTTGGGATGTCTATGAAGCAACGCTTTATGCCCCTAAAGGCGAGTGGAATCCTGACCAGCCGTTCGCTTTATCGATTGAATATTTTCGCGATATTAGCGGTAAAGAAATTGCGGACAGATCAGTGCAAGAGATGCGCAAACAGGGTTTTTCTGATGAGGTGACGCTAGCTGCCTGGAATACTCAGATGAAATCTATTTTTCCGGACGTAAAAGAAGGAACGGTATTGTCTGCTATCTATATCCCGGAAAAACACACGACTTTTTACCACGGAAATGAAATCGCGGGTGTTATCAAGAGCGATGATTTCGGAAAATTATTTTTTGACATATGGCTTGGTGAAAACACTTCTGAGCCAGCGTTGCGTCGTGCGCTTTTGGGGTTGCGATGAATGCACAAGCAATCACAACTAAATCGCTTTTTCGCTACGGCTTCATTGCTATACCTGTAGCGTTTGCTGGTTTTCCACTCTACATTCTTGCACCGGATTATTACGCCACACATTACGGTCTTTCATTGACATTGCTTGGCACATTGTTATTGATAATCCGTTTATTTGATGCAATTCAAGACCCGTTGATTGGTTGGCTCACAGACCGTTTCCAACACCAACTATTTATCTTTCTTTCGGTGGCTGGGGTGGTTTTGTGTGTGGCGATTTATGGACTTTTTAATGTTAAGGTTTTTTCGGCGGCAATCTGGTTTTGCCTGTGCATGCTGTTTGCGGTAACCGCTTACAGTGTTCTGACTATTGTGCTGGGCATTAAAGCGACATTGTGGACAAAAGATGCAGCCGAACAAACTAGAATTGCAGGTGCGCGTGAAGCATTTGGATTAATTGGTTTGGTCATTGCGGTATCGACACCTGCGCTGCTGTCTTATGTTGCCAATCCCGGTGATGCTTACCTGTGGTACGCAATAATTCTCTTTATTTTAATGGCGGTAGGTATCTTGTGTTTTTCGCAGTCAGGGCGGGATGTAAACAGCTCGGCGACACGATTCGCTAATCGCAATACCAATATCCCCGGCCTGTCTCCATTCTCTGCATTGCGCGCGTTGCCATCAGTGAGCGTGCAACTGTTTATTGTGTATGCGATCAGCATGCTCGCTTCAAGTATTCCCTCTGTTTTGGTGATTTTTTATGTGCGCGACTTTTTAGGAGCAGAGCATTTAACCGGATTATTTTTATTGCTGTATTTTCTTTCTGGTGCAGCGGCAATGCCGTTATGGAAAACGTTGAGTGTGCACTTAGGGAAATATAAAGCATGGTGTTTGGCGAATGTTCTTGCTGTTGCAGGTTTTATTGGCGCTGCCTTGCTAAATGCTGGTGATGTATGGGCTTTTGCAGCTGTGTGTTTTTTTTCAGGTTTGGCATTTGGGGCTGATTTGACACTACCGCCATCGATATTGGCTGATCACATCCACGCACATGACAACAGCAAATATGCCGGATCGCATTACGCATTGCTCGCTTTCATCATCAAAGCCAGTTTGGCTTTGGCATCGGTCATAGTGCTACCTATTTTGGATATGGCAGGATTCCAACCGCAATCCGTCAATTCTGCTCTCGCGCTCAGTGTGCTTTCCATTAGCTATGCTGTTTTTCCTTGCATTTTAAAATTGGCGGCAGCAGGGCTTCTTTACATGTTTTTTATCCAATCCCACTCAGGAGGAAAAAATGAAAATCGTCAGAATCACAGCCATTCTGGGAGCACTCATGATGCTGGGTAGTTGCGCGGGAAATTCCCTTGATCATTACAAAGACACGACACCACGTGCCGATATCAAAGAATATTTTAATGGCCCCATCAAGGCCTGGGGAATAGTTCAGGATTGGCGCGGCCGTGTTATACGCCGTTTTGATGTAGACATGGTGGGTGAGTGGAAAGGCGATGTTGGTACATTGACGGAGTATTTCAATTATTACGATGGAGAAAAACAACAACGTATCTGGACCATCCGAAAAATGGCGGACGGTACATATGAAGGGACTGCATCCGACATTATTGATACCGCAACCGGTAAAATTGAGGGCAGTGCAGTGCGCTGGAATTATGTAATGGATCTTCCGGTTGATGACACAACCTATCACATTCGTTTTGATGACTGGATGTGGTTGATGAATGACGATGTATTGATCAATCGTTCATATCTTAAAAAATTCGGGTTCACAGTCTCTGAACTCACCATCTTTATGCAGAAGCAAAAATAATGATGACCTCATATGAAAATCAGGTTGTCTGGATAATTGGTGCCAGCAGTGGAATTGGTGCTGCATTGGCGCGTGAACTTTTTAAAAGAGGAGCTTTGTTAGCCTTATCAGCACGGCGCAAGGATGAGCTGGACAGATTAAAGCTTGAATTGGATGACACAAGTAAAGTGTTTGTGCTTGATATTACCGATCCGGATATGACCTTGCGTACTGCACATGCAATACGCGCATCATTTGGTCGCATTGATCGTATTATTTTTCTGGCTGCAGCCTATGTACCGATGAAGACAACGGAGCTGGATATTGCCGTTACCAAAGGGATTATTGATACCAATCTGACCGGTGCATTCAACGTGGTACATGCCGTTGTGCCTATTCTCAAGTCCCAACAACAAAAGGGTCAGCTAGCGTTGTGCGGCAGCGTCGCCGGTTATATAGGCTTACCTGAAGGCCAGCCCTACAGTGCAACTAAAGCCGCACTTATTAACCTTGCAGAAAGTTTGCATGCAGAATGCAGGGATCTTATTGATATCAAACTCATTAATCCCGGATTTGTCAGTACTCCGCTGACCGATAAAAACCGTTTTGAAATGCCCATGATCATGCAGCCAGAGGATGCGGCCAACGCCATTGCTGATGGTTTGTTATCGCGCAGTTTTGAAATTCATTTTCCCAAAAAATTTACGCTGTTACTAAAGCTACTGCGTTTGCTTCCATATCCATTATCGCTTCGGGTGACTCGTAAATTAGTCTGAAAAATAGCTTTTATAGATAGTAGTTTCTATTTATATTGCATGTTGGTCAGCTAAAGTAAGTGTCATTCTGTAGTCATTTGGTTGTTAACGTCATGTCCAACATAGCGGTGGTTATAATTTGTTTGCTGGTTGGATTACTGTTCCAGCGCAGTAAACATCTCCCGGAGAACGCGGCGGCATCGCTCAATGGATATGTTATTTACGTTGCTTTGCCAGCATTAATTCTGTCGGAAATTCCCAAGCTCACACTGAATCATGAGGCGCTTATTCCAGTCATTGTTGCCTGGGTCGTCATGTTTTTCAGCGCAGTGGTTACTTTTTTTACGGCGCGCTGGTTGCGCTGGTCACGTGAAATTACCGGCGCACTAATGTTGTTGGTGCCCTTGGGTAATACGGGGTTTGTGGGCATTCCTTTAATAGAAGCGCATCTTGGAAGCGAGGGAATTCCCTATGCGATCCTATACGATCAATTGGGAACATTTATCGCGCTCAATACTTTTGGTATCGCGATTGCTGCTTACTATGCAGGCAGTGCAACATCAGCAACAAAAATTTTGCGCAATATAGTTGTATTTCCCTCCTTTTTTGCCCTTGTTATCGCCTTCTTGTTACGATTTTTTACATATCCGGATTGGTTTGCTGAGGCGCTTGCACGAATCTCATCTACACTTGTACCTGTGGTAATGGTTGCAGTGGGATTGCAGTGGCGATTTAAACTGGAGTCCAATCATTTACTGCCGCTTTTGCTGGGTATTTTTTATATTCTGGTGTTATCGCCCGCATTTGCCTGGTTAGGGCTATGGTTATTTAATATCCATGGTCTGGTTGCTCATGTGGTAGTACTGGAGGCTGCAATGCCCGCTATGATTTCTGCCGGCGTACTTGCAGTGAGCCATAACCTTGCCCCACGTTTTGCTGCGTCCATGGTGGGGTATAGTCTGTTGATAGGATTAGTGAGTGTTTGGTTATGGCGAATCCTATTGACTCATCCGTAATGGCTCATGAGAAACGAGCCGGGTGAACTAACAATAATTCAAATTTGTCTGAGTTCTGCATGGATGGTTTTATGTCGTATGATCAGCCGTCAATGCTGAAAAATGCATCATCTGTCTGGAATCCCTTGCGTTTAGATGCATATGATTTTTATTTGGCTCAGCTTTCTGCGTCAAACTCTGTCACTGCCACACAGGATATTTATTCTGCTGATGGAAGGCTGCTTATTTCTTCAGGCGATTTGATCTCCCGTAGTACTCTGTTGTTATTAGGTGATGTCTTGTTGGCTTCACCGCTATCCCATTGCGTCCACATTCAACAAACCATGTGCAATAGCGATTTTCTGCAGCATCTGGTCGATACCATCCGCAATACAGAATTTTTCCAGTCGCTAGAAGAACGTAAATATCCGTTGGATTCTCTGCGGCCTGTAAGTGAAATGCTGGAACATTTTCCGCTAGTACAGCAACGCCTGACAGTGATGTCAGCGCAGATGATTAATTTGTTTCAGCGTACGCTGAGTGTTGGGTTATGGTCGATTTTTATTGCTCAGGAAATGCGTTTACCTCTGGAAGAAACGCAGCAAATTTTCTGGGCTGCTATTACTCATGATTTCGGCATGATGCATATTCCACCCTATATTCTTGCAAAAGAAGAGCTTGCTGCGGATGAATGGCTGACGTTACAAGCGCATGTTGATATTTCCTGCCAAATACTGCGTGAAGTTCCCGGATTTTCGGAAGATTTAATTGTTGCCGTAAGCGAACATCATGAGCGCTGCGATGGCACTGGCTATCCAATCGGTAAAGTAGAAAGTGAAATTTCGTTGCCTGGGCAAATTCTCGCCTTGGCCGACAGCATTGTGGGTATTTATTACAATCGTTTTAAACCCTATGGTCGTCGCTGGCGAGAAGTTATTCCTGTGCTGGAGTTAAACCGCGCAGCATATTTATATCGCGGCTGTGAAATTGTCAGTACCATGATTTTTCGCAGTGAAATTCCACTGGATAATGTTGTTGAGGGTAGTGAGATACCTGAGTTTGCCGAGCGCATGCTGCAACAAAATGCAAACTTGCAACAATGGTTTAGTGAGCTTAGGGAAATCCTGACAAATGTGGGTTATACCCATGGGGATCGCAAACTACATGGCCTGCAAAACGTTGTATTGCATATCGCATCGACTTTTAAAGGCAGCTTGTTATTCCAGGAAGATTTGCGGGAATCATTACAAAGTATCGCAAATCAGCAGGGCGTTAGTATTAATAAAGTAGTAGAAGATGCACTTTTGCGACAGCAGGAAATGAATTTTCACTTGCATCGTTTAACGCATATGTTGCAAGCATATGTAAGCTCGGGTGAATGTAAAAACCTAAAAGTTGCCAGAGAATTAGATGTGGGCCTGAAAAAAATTGGCGGCTTTTTATTGCCGCCAACCTCGTAATTTCTATGGAAATAAATCGCTGCTTGCTAACGTATTTTTGTTGTTATTGTTGATGCCAGAATGGTTGGCCGACGGTCGGTGTGCTTGGGCTAGCCGTTTGGCGCTTTTGCATCAGACCTGCTTTAAATGCTTTGCGGCCTGCATCAATAGCATCGGCAAATGCTTCTGCCATTAACGGTGGATTGTGTGCCTTGGCTACTGCAGTGTTTAACAGTATTCCATCAAAGCCCATTTCCATTGCCTCTGCAGCTTGTGATGGAGCCCCGAGGCCTGCATCGATAATCATCGGAACATCCTTGATTCTTTCGCGCAAACTCCGCAAGTTATATCGATTTAATAAACCTTGCCCGGTGCCTATAGGTGCCCCCCACGGCATTAATACTTCGCAGCCGACATCCACCAAACGTTTGCATAAAATTAAATCGTCGGTGCAGTAGGGTAATACTTTGAACCCTTTTTTAATCAGTATTTCTGATGCTTCTAGCAAACCAAACGGATCGGGTTGTAAATTGTAATCGTCGCCAACCACTTCCAGTTTTATCCAATCGGTATTGAAAATTTCGCGCGACATTTCTGCAAGCGTGACTGCCTCTTTAACTGATTTACAGCCCGCTGTATTAGGGAGTAAGCGGCAGCCGCTTTCCTGTATGTATTGCCAAATGGCATCTCCATCGCGATTCGCTGGATTTTGGCGGCGCAAGCCAAGTGTGACAATTTCGCAGCGCGACTGGGTAATTGAATCGCGCATTAATTGTGGCGATGCGTAAAGTGCGGTGCCCAATAAAAAACGGCTGGAAAAGGTTTCTTCATACAGTGTGAAGTCGCGTGCGGGTAACGTTGATGTTGCATTATTCATGTGCTTAACCTCCGCCTACCGGGCGAACAATATCGATTTGGTCGTTGGCATTGAGTGTGCGTTCTGTGTAAGTAGAGCGCGGTACAAACTCCTGATTGATTGCCACTGCAATTTTGCTGTCACTATAACCCCAATCACGCAGTGCATCACTTAGCAGCGTTGCTGTGGTTATTGATTTAATTTCATTGTTTACACTGACTTGGATCATCGTCTTTTTAACCTGAAGGCTGAAGCAAGTTGGGGAATAAAATAGTGTGGTTTTGTGCAACTTGAGCCAGTACTTGTTCAGTGACGGCTGGCGCTAACAAATAACCGTGGCGGAATAATCCATTTGCAATAATGAGCCCGGGGCTGCAAAAAATTTTGGGCAGGTTATCCATAAATGCAGGGCGTAAATTTGTATCTGTCTCGATAATTCGCGCTTCGGCAAAAGCGGGTGATAACGTATAAAGTGCGCTACCTAACTCAAGTGATGATTGCAGCGTAACGGGTGAACGATCTTCACTTTCAATTTGCGTTGCACCAATGATAAACCGGTTATTTGGTTTGGGAACAACATACAATTGGTAGCGCGGATGCATTAACCGCACCGGGCGCTGTAAGCGAATCTCGCTGGTTTCTACGTGCAGGGTCTCACCACGCACACCGCGCAATTGTGTAAGTTGTGTTTTTGCCCCCAAGCCACGGCAATCAATAACTAAATCGAACTTTTCAGTTCTATCAAGTGCACGGATAGTATGCGGATCGACTTCTACGGGTGTGTTCTCATAAATCGTGACATTCAGGCGGACTAATTCATCGCCAAGCTGTTGTAAAAATTCACGGTTATGCAAATGGCCTTCTTCTTGTAAGAGCAAGCCGCGCAAAAAATGTGAATGTAAATCCGGTTCCAGTGTTTGAATTTCATGTCCGGATAACCATTGATAGTTGCGACATTCAGGCACGACAAAATTCAATTCATTTTCAAATTGTTGCAGCTCGCTTTCATCTTGTGGGTGTGCAACCAGCAAACTGCCTTTGGCAAAAAATAATTGCGGATTCTGTTGCGGTAAATTGGCTTGTGGTAAATCGCTTAGCCATTGCGGCCAACGCTGCAGAGCAAATTGACCCATGCGGTAAACATTTGCATCGGATACTACGGCTTCGCTTAGTGGTGCGATCATGCCTGCTGCGGTAAAAGCGGCTGCCCGCAAGGTGTTGTCCGGTTGTAATTTGCCAGCTTCGAAAAGCGTGATGTCATGCCCCTGTAAGCGCAAGCGCCAGGCAATCAATCGACCTAAGAGGCCAGCGCCAGCAATGGCGATATGTTGCAGGTTGGATTTAGTATTCACATTGCCTCGAAAAAATGAGGCGGAGGACAGGGGAAATAGCGATTGCTATGCGCCTTGTTCCCTCCGCAGGTTCTAGCCTGTTCAGGTTCTACGGGTTGGGCCGAGCCCATCTCAGCCTCCGTACTAAATTTGCATTTATATTCATGCAATTCAGCCAAGGCGCCCCGACAAGAAGTGTGGTCAATATACTAATGGCTTTCGTTGTTCGCAATCAAAACCTTGCAGGCTTTATTCGGAATCCAGTGACTCTACAATGCTATGGAAACCACCGCCTGCAACCCGTGTGTGGATGCGTTGACCGGCTTGGACTTGCTGCTGATGCGTGATAATCCGGCCTGATTGTGAATCGCTTGCCAATGCAAATCCGCGTTCAAGTGTATTCAATGGGCTCAGTGTATTCAGCATCCGCGCCGCTGTCGTGAGCCGCTGTTTCTGATTATCTATATACGCAAATTGGGTTTTAAATAGTTGTGTTTGCGCTGCGTGTAGCCGATCACGCAGTTGTGTTAGCTGTATATGTGGATGATGCATCTGCATACGCAGCCGCAATTGAGCGAGTTGGTTCTGATGACGATCCAGCAGGTGTTTAATATGGTTTTTTAAGCGTAATTCGAGGTTATCCAATCGTTGCGCTTGCTGCTCCAATCGCTCGCGCGGATGCCGTAAGCGCAGACGCAAATGTTGTAAGTGCTTTTGCAGATGCGCGAGTTTGCGCAACATGGCCTCTTCAAGTAGCACTTCAAAGCCGATAAATTTATCCAGCCATTCCTCACTATCCGGTACTAATATTTCCGCTGCTGCGGAAGGCGTGGGCGCTCGCAGGTCGGCAACAAAATCGGCAATCGTAAAATCGACCTCGTGACCCACAGCGCTGACAATAGGAAGTGAGCTATTAAAAATCGCGCGAGCGACGATTTCCTCATTAAATGACCAGAGGTCCTCCATGGAGCCACCACCGCGCGTCAGTAAGATGACATCGAACAAGTTGGCACGGTTGGCAAGGTCAATAGCATTGACGATTTGAGGCGCAGATTCTTTCCCCTGTACTGCGACTGGAATTACGGTTACCGGAATACCTGCGAAGCGCCGCTCCAACACGCTCAGCACATCGTGGATGGCGGCACCCGTTGGCGATGTAATCACAGCGATACGTTTGGGGATTTTGGGGAGCGGCTTTTTGTGTGCCTCGTTAAACAATCCTTCGGATGAGAGGCGATGTTTTAACTCATCGAATGCGCGCTGAAGGGCACCGCTACCCGCTTCTTCCATATGTTCAGCAATAATTTGGTAGTCGCCGCGCCCTTCATACAGGCTTACACGGGCGCGAATCAGGACATGCTGGCCCTGTTGTGGTTTGAATCGAACCAGCATATTGCGGTTGCGGAACATGCAGCAGCGAACTTGGGCTTGCTCATCTTTTAAGGTGAAATACCAATGGCCTGATGAGGGAATAGACACATTGGACAGTTCACCTTCTACCCAGAGCAGAGGCAAGTGCGTCTCCAATAGTTGGCGTGCCTGACGATTAAGCTGGCTGACACTAAGGATTTCCCGCTCAGGGGTTTTACTGAAAAGATCATTCATAACGGATACAGCCAAAAGCAGTTTGATACGCATTCTAGGCCAAGCATCGGTGTGCGGATAGCCTGAAAGCGGGTAATAGCCACAAGATATAGTGGTTATTGGTTTACCAGTGAGGATCGAATCGCTATAATTCCGCGTTTATTTTCCCGCTCTATTTTGAGGTTGGTAGCTATGTTGCGAATTGCTGAAGAAGCCCTCACATTTGATGATGTGCTCCTTGTGCCAGGTTTTTCGGATGTCACGCCGAAAGATGTATCCCTGAAGACCCAGTTGACTCGCAAGATCCAGCTAAATATTCCTCTGATTTCTGCTGCGATGGATACAGTCACCGAGGCTCGTCTTGCTATTTCTATGGCGCAAGAAGGTGGTATTGGCATCATTCACAAGAACATGACTATCGAGCAACAAGCTGCCGAAGTGCGCGCGGTGAAAAAATTCGAAGCAGGTGTGGTGAAAGATCCTATTACCATTGACTCCAGCGCAACGATTCGCGATTTGATCGCCTTGACCCGCAAAAATAATATTTCCGGTGTACCGGTTCTGCACAATGGCGATTTGGTCGGCATAGTAACCGGTCGCGATGTGCGTTTTGAGACCAATCTGGATGCAAGTGTTTCCAGCATCATGACTCCAAAAGCGCAGTTAGTGACTGTTAAAGAAGGTTTTACACCCGAAGAAGTCCGCAATTTGTTGCATAAACACCGCATCGAAAAAGTCTTGGTGGTGAATGACAACTTTGAATTGCGTGGTTTAATTACTGTTAAAGATATCAACAAGGCAGAGAAGTATCCCAGCGCATGTAAAGACCCTGAAGGTCGTTTACGTGTGGGTGCGAGTGTAGGCACCAGCCGCGATACTGATGCGCGAGTGGATGCTTTGGTTGAAGCTGGCGTAGATGTATTGGTAGTAGATACCGCTCATGGTCACAGTAAAAACGTATTGGATCGTGTGCGTGCGATCAAAGCCAAATACCCTGATGTGCAAGTGATTGGCGGCAATATCGCGACTGGCGCTGCTGCACTGGCATTGGTGGAGGCGGGTGCAGACGCGGTAAAAGTAGGAATCGGCCCTGGTTCGATTTGTACAACCCGTATCGTCAGCGGTGTAGGTGTTCCGCAAATCTCTGCGATTGCAAATGTTGTTGCCGCCCTTAAAGGTACCGGTGTTCCTGCTATTGCAGATGGCGGTATTCGTTATTCCGGCGACATCGCTAAAGCGGTCGTTGCTGGCGCTCATGCGGTGATGATGGGCTCCATGTTTGCCGGTACGGAAGAGGCACCGGGTGAGGTGGAGTTGTATCAAGGCCGTACTTACAAAGCCTATCGCGGCATGGGTTCACTGGGTGCAATGTCGCAATCGCAAGGTTCCAGTGATCGCTACTTTCAGGATGCCAGCGCTGGTGCCGAGAAGTTAGTTCCTGAAGGTATTGAAGGTCGCGTTCCCTATAAAGGTCCTTTGGCTGCCATCGTTCATCAAATGATGGGCGGTTTGCGTTCGGCGATGGGTTATACCGGCTGTTCCGATTTGGAATCCATGCGCACCAAGCCTGAGTTTGTGCGTGTAACTGCAGCGGGCATGGGTGAAAGTCATGTGCACGATGTTCAGATCACCAAAGAAGCGCCGAATTATCCAATTGGTGGCCGTTAATTAGTGGTTGTTACTCAGACGTGCGCCAAAAGGCGTAGTAGAGAAAAAACTCGGGTTAAGCCCGAGTTTTTCTTTTCAGTAGAATTCATTTTGTTTTTTATTTTCTGATTTTTTATTTCGAGCAGGGCACAACATGTCTCACGATATTCATGCACAGCGAATTCTTATTTTGGATTTCGGTTCACAGTACACCCAATTAATTGCACGCCGCGTACGCGAAATTGGCGTATTTTCAGAAATACGTGCTTGGGATATGAGCGACGACGAAATTCGTGCATACAATCCTAAAGGGATTATTTTGGCGGGGGGGCCAGAGTCTGTTCATGAGGCGAATTCACCTCGTGCGCCAGAAGTTGTTTTCACCCTTGGTGTCCCGGTGCTGGGCATTTGTTACGGCATGCAAACTATGGCCGAGCAAATGGGCGGCGCGGTAGAAGGCTCAAACATACGTGAATTTGGTTATGCTCAAATTAAAGCACATGGTGAGTCTTCACTCTTTAAAGATATTAAAGATCATGTAGATCACGATGGCAGTGCATTGTTAGATGTCTGGATGAGTCACGGCGATAAAGTGACAAGAATGCCAGAGGGCTTTAGCCTGATGGCATCAACGCCGTCGTGTGCGATTGCTGGCATGTATAACGAAGCCAAAAAATTCTACGGTGTGCAGTTTCATCCAGAGGTAACTCATACACTACAAGGCAAACGCATGTTTGAGCACTTTGTGTTGCAAACCTGTGGCTGTGAGCCCCTGTGGACCCCTGCTAACATCGTTGAAGATGCAATCAAAAAAGTGAAAGAGCAGGTGGGTAACGACAAAGTACTACTCGGTCTTTCTGGTGGGGTAGATTCATCGGTAGTGGCGGCGCTGTTACACAAAGCAATTGGCGATCAACTCACGTGTGTATTTGTGGATAACGGTTTGTTGCGTAAAAACGAAGGCGATCAGGTAATGGATATGTTCGCCAAAAATATGGGCGTGCGTGTTATCCGTGCTGATGCAGAAGAGCAATTCCTCAGTAAGCTTGTGGGTGTGAATGACCCTGAGAAAAAGCGCAAAATTATTGGCGGCACTTTTATCGATGTATTCGATGCGGAAGCAACCAAACTGAAAGATGTTAAATGGTTGGCGCAAGGAACCATCTACCCTGACGTAATTGAATCTGCCGCTGCCAAAACCGGTAAAGCGCACGTGATTAAATCGCATCACAATGTGGGTGGTTTGCCAGACGATATGGCATTCAAACTGGTTGAACCACTGCGTGAATTATTTAAAGACGAAGTGCGCGCGATTGGTTTGGAATTAGGCTTGCCTTACGATATGGTTTATCGTCATCCGTTCCCTGGTCCTGGTTTAGGTGTTCGTATTCTTGGCGAAGTGAAAAAAGAGTATGCAGATATTTTGCGTGAAGCCGATGCAATCTTTTTAGAGGAGCTGCATGCATCGGGTTGGTATCACAAAACCTCACAAGCGTTTGCTGTATTTCTGCCAGTAAAATCTGTCGGAGTTGTAGGCGATGGGCGTCGTTACGAATGGGTAATTTCTTTGCGCGCTGTGGAAACTGTTGATTTTATGACTGCACGTTGGGCTCATCTGCCTTATGAGCTGCTTGAAAAAGTGTCGGGGCGTATTATTAATGAAATCTCCGGCGTATCACGCGTTTGCTATGATGTATCGAGCAAGCCGCCTGCAACTATTGAATGGGAATAATTTTTCGTCATATTGTAGTTCAGGATCAATCACAAGGATGTGTGCTGTACAGTAACATTCCTATACTAATGAGATACTGAGTTTATGCAGCGAACGTTTTACATATCAGCCATTCATTTTTTATCTGTTTGTCTGCTTTCTGCTGGATTTTTTTCTACAGGATTTTTTTATTCTGGCGTTGTGTTAGCGCAGACAAGTTCCAGTTTATCTGGCGATTCATCCATTTTACTCCTCGCACAAAATGCTACATCAAGCAGCAAGCCTATCATTACAGCATCATCATCCAGCTCCGCTACTAGTATTGAGATTAGTAGTAGCTCAACAATGAGTGCTGAAATAGCATCCTCTGCTACAGGGCAATCTTCCAGCACGCAATCGTCCGCTATGAGTTCAGTGATTGGATTCAGCAGTGCTGTGGCGAGTGCCGCCGCATCCAGTGCGGTACTCATAACGTCTTCAGCGGAATCCAGTCATAGCGCACAGTCTTCCAGTGAGGTAATTGCAACTGAGGCCATGACGCTTTCCAAATTTATTTTGGATACAGAAGTAAAGCCCAATTCGTCTGTGCGTTTGACATGGAATTCAGATGCAGCTGTGGGAGCGTTTAGCGAGGCGACGCCTATTTTGGTTGTGAATGGAGCAAACCCCGGAAAAACATTGTGCTTAACCGCAGCAGTTCATGGCGATGAATTAAATGGAATTGAAATGATTCGCCGCGTTATTTTTAACATCGATCCCGCTAAATTAAACGGCACTATCATCGGTGTGCCTGTGGCAAATATTATGGGCTTTCGCCGCAACTCCCGTTACTTGCCTGATCGTCGTGACTGGAATCGTTATTTTCCAGGAAACACTCACGGCAGTTCTGCATCGCGCTTAGCGCATTCTTTCTTTAGTAAAATTATTATGCATTGTGATTCCCTCGTGGATCTTCATACTGGGTCGTTTCACCGTACAAATTTGCCGCAATTGCGTGCGGATCTTTCTGATGAAAACGTTGCGCGTCTTGCACAAAATTTTGGTGTAATCGCCGTGTTAAATGGTCGTGGTAATCCGAATTCGCTACGGGCAGCAGCTGTGCGCGCAGGGATTCCAGCCGTTACATTGGAAGCAGGTGAGCCAATGGCAATGCAGAGCGATGTGGTAGAAGAGGGTGTAACGGCAATTAATACATTGCTCGCCAAAACAGGAATGTATGGTAAACAAAAGCGTTGGAATCGAATTGCTCCTGTTTATTATCGTTCAGCATGGGTGCGTGCAAACCAGAGCGGTATTTTGTTCAGCAAGGCTACTTTGGGTCAGCGTGTTAAAGAAGAAGATATTTTAGGCACTGTCACAGATCCTATTACCAATGCTCGCACGACCATTAAGTCACCATACAATGGTCGCATCATTGGTATGGCGTTGGATCAAGTTGTGTTGCCCGGATTCGCTGCTTACCATATTGGTATCCAAACTCCCGAAGCAATTTTGATAGAGGAGAGCCAAATGAATGGAGAACTGCTTGAAACGGAAGAGGATGAAGAAGACGGTGACGATTCTGGTGTTGATCCTGTCGATGAAATGGATGAGCCTGAAACAGGTGTAAGTAAAGCGCAGGATCGGATGGCGGATGAGTAGTAAAAAGGCCAGCAATTTTTGCTGGCCTTTTTGTTTTTGCTTGAGATTTTTTGTTTTTACTTGAGATTTTTTTGTCTACGACGAGCCAAACCAAGCCCCAGCAACCCTAAACGGACTCGAAATCCGGTTTCGATATAATTGTGAATGTACGATACAGTTGAGTCAGTGCGGCCAAATACTATGGTGTTTGAGTGCTGGCGAGCCCGGATATTAACTTCCATTCTGATGGTGTCACGGGTTGCGTAGATAAGCGACCTTGCTTGACGAGCACCATATTTTCCAGTCCAGGCTGTACTTTGATTTCAGCTAGTGAGATCAATCGGGAAAATCTTTTGGTGAGCTTGATATCCACTGAAAACCAGCGCGGATTTTCCGGGGTTGATTTTGGGTCGTAATAATCACTTTCCGGATTAAATTGTGTGGGATCCGGGTAGGCCGTTCTCACGATTTTTGCAATCCCAACAATGCCGACATGTTTGCAGCTACTGTGGTAGATAAAGACTTCATCCCCAAGCTTTACTTGATCGCGCAAAAAATTTCTTGCTTGATAATTGCGAATGCCATCCCAGCGGCCAGTTTTGTTTGGTGCCGAAGCGAGATGATCTATGCCATAAATATGGGGTTCTGCCTTGAATAGCCAATATTGTTGTGTCATAGCCCATCTCTTTTGAGCAGATGTTAATTAAAGCCATGCGCTCAAGCGCTGTGCCGTTTCTTCGCTAACAATTTCCAATCCGATTTTACGTTTTTCAATGTCGACATCCTTTATCAAAACGTACACTTTATCGTCCAGGCGCCAGGTTTTTCCTTCAATAGTCAGGCTTAGGCGGCGCGAATCAAACTGCGCTTTAATCTCGCTATCCTTGGATGTCAGCAGTGCATATCCATCTAACCCCCAGTCATCCAATTTAATACCCAAGCCGAACGAATTCACTAATGCAATGCTACCTTGATGCAGGCTGCCAATATGCTGTGCTGCATACTGGCAGCCCAACCAAGCTTCAGTGTAACGGGCTGCTTGACGACCATTATTGAGCTGGTTTTGCAGGGCTTCTGTGAATTGTTTTTTGTCGTGGATGTCGATGGGCTGTTCGCCCCGTAAAATGCGTTTGATGGCGATATGGTTGAATAAATCGTTGTAACGACGAATGGGTGAGGTCGCCATCGCATAAGCCTTAAAACCCAGCCCAAAATGAGGGGTTGGCTCAAAGGTAAGTGAGCCTGCTTGCAGCATGCGCTGCAGTAATGAATGTAATGCGCTACTCGCAGGATGGTTGGTGGGGTTCGAGCGCAATTCGCGAAACAGCGTTGTAAATGCATCCAATTGTGTAAGGTCGCCCGGGCTTAAATCAGGACGATCTTCCTGAATTAATGCTAATGCATCATTAACGCGCTCAGGGCGAAAACCTATGTGTCCTGAGAATATTCCATAACCGGGATGCTGCAAAAATAGTTCACCAGCACATAAATTGGTTGCCAGCATGGCCTCCTCGATCATCCGATGTGCAATATTGCGTTCGCGCTTTTCAATGTGGTCAATTTTTTTCTGTTCATTCAATACAAAAGAATAATCTGGGCGCTCTTCCATCATCAATGCGTTATTTTGACGGTATTGTGCACGCGCTTGCGCACATCCCTTCAACTCCATCAGCATATTATGAATAAAAGCGGGTGCACCAAGCGATGATTCGCTTGTTTCCATAAGTGCATCATATACACCTTGGTAGCTTAGTTTGTGATGAGAACGAATTTGTGCTTCAAGAAAAGTGAAAGAACTGATGGTGCCATCGCGTTGAATTTGCATTTTGCACACTAATGCGGGCCGTTTTTGTTCGGGCACCAAAGAGTAGGTGTCATGCGAAAGATCAACCGGCAGCATAGTGACGGTCTGTCCAAGTAAGTAATGCGTACTGGCGCGGGTACGTGCTGTTTGCTCAAGCGGGCTATCAAATTCGATGTGCTTGCTTGGATCTGCAATTGCAGTAAGCAATTCCCAGCCATTGTCATTGGGTGCGATGTAGATTGCGTCATCCATGTCGCGTGTGTTTTCTGAATCTATTGTGACAAAGGGTAGGTGAGTTAAATCCTGTTCATCATTTTCAAATGTAAGTGGAGACCAATTAATACCCCCTGCTTGCGTTTGTGCAGCTGCTGGCCACTCGAAAGGAATTTGGAATTTGGCGATGCTGTAACGACTTTCTACGCCGGGTTCATCGAGCGTTCCTATGCGATTAAGAATATGGATTTGTACTTTGCCATCATTGCTAAACGGGTGGCGCGCAACGGTGCAGTGGATTAAATCGCCCACTTTATAGCCTTTGCGTTCTTGCGGAGGAATAAACAGCCAGCGGTTGAAATTGTTTACATCGGGCTCAACAAAATCAGCAGCACCTTTATTGACATAGCGACCGACAAATTCTTGCAAGCCCGGCGCGATCAATTTGAGCAGTTTTGCCTCGAATTGGCCTTTGTTATTGGTGGTGATTTCTGCTTCTACTCGATCATCTGGCAATACTCGCATCATTTGGTCCGGATCGATAAATGCTTCGCGGCCATCATCTAACAGTAAAAAGCCAAAACGTTTGGTGGTAGTGCGTACGAGTCCTTGGGCAATGTCTTTACTAACTGCGATAGCAGACTTGAGTTGAGCGAGTTGTTGCAGGGCATCTTTATTGAGCATGAGGTACAACTTATTAAGTAAGGATTATGGCGCGATTATAGCTGGAATTGCCGGTGCTGTTGCGCAAATATGGGGCAGCTATTTTTTTTCACAGATATAGGCTTTACTCATTGTTAACGGCGAGTCTTTTGACAGTATCTGGCTGCATCAGGTTACAATCACTGCAGCTTAGTATTTGTTTTTATTGGAATTCTTTAAAAGGGTTATTTTTTGGACACAGTCACTATCAATAACATCTTGCTGGTGGGGGCACTACTGGTTGCTGCCAGTATTTTGCTTAGCTCAATTTCTACCCGCGTTGGGGTTCCTATTCTGGTTATCTTCCTGGCAGTTGGGATGATGGCGGGAGTCGATGGTCCCGGTGGCATTGTGTTTAATGACTACTCTACTGCTTACTTGGTGAGCAACCTGGCATTGGCCATCATCTTACTTGATGGCGGCATGCGTACCCGCACGACAACTTTCCGCGTGGCGCTTTGGCCAGCATTGTCACTGGCTACAGTCGGCGTTGTGATTACCTCTGGATTAACCGGTATTGCAGCGGCTTGGTTGTTTGATTTGTCTTTGATAGAGGGCTTGCTGATAGGCGCGATTGTAGGCTCGACCGATGCCGCAGTGGTATTTAATCTACTCAATGGTAAGGGCTTGAACGAACGCGTTGGTTCAACTTTGGAAATTGAATCGGGTAGTAATGATCCAATGGCGGTATTTCTTACCGTTACATTAATTGCCATGATTGCAGCAGGCCAGACCCAATTTACCTGGGGTGTATTGGGCAGTTTTATACAGCAGTTTGGTATTGGTATCGCTTTGGGGCTGGGGGGAGGTTGGTTGTTGTTACAACTGATCAACCGTCTGACTATTGCCGATGGACTGTATCCGTTGCTGGCAGTAAGCGGCGGAATTATGCTGTTTGCGTTATCAAGCTTTTTTGGTGGTAGCGGAATTCTGACTGTGTACGTGTGCGGTTTGTTATTAGGTAATCGCCCGATTCGTAATCGCCATGGCATTTTACATATGTTTGATGGTTTGGCTTGGTTGAGCCAGATCGGTATGTTTCTGGTGTTAGGTTTGTTGCTTACGCCTAGTCAGTTACTTCCTATAGCTATTCCAGCGCTGTTGTTATCTTTGTGGATGATTTTATTTGCTCGTCCGTTATCTATTTTTGTTGGTCTTTTGCCTTTCCGCAGTTTCAACCTTAAAGAGCGTACATTTATTTCATGGGTTGGGCTGCGCGGAGCTGTGCCGGTAATTCTAGCGGTTTTCCCGCTGATGGCTGGTTTGGAAAATGCCCAACTCTTTTTCAATGTGGCCTTTTTTATCGTACTGGTGTCATTGTTGGTACAGGGAACAACACTGGGTTTTGCAGCTAAAAAAGCCAATGTGGTTGTACCCGCAGTTCCATCCCCTATATCGCGTGCAGGCCTTGAAATTCATGTGACCAGCCAATGGGAAATGTTTATTTACAAGCTGGGGGCTGAGAAGTGGTGTATAGGCGCAGCATTGCGTGAACTGAAAATGCCGGAAAATACGCGTATTGCTGCTTTATTTCGCGATAAGGAATTACTTCACCCGTCGGGTAGTACCACTCTGATGGCTGGAGATATTTTATGTGTGGTAGGCCATGACCATGATTTGCCTGCATTAGGGCGTTTATTCAGTGAAGCACCCAAACGCACTCTGGATGTCAGCTTCTTTGGTGATTTTATTATTCAAGGTGATGCTGAATTACGAGATCTCGCAATGCTTTATCGCCTTGATATGAAGGGCTATGAAATGCACACCACGCTGGGTGAATTAATCACTGAGATGGTGGGGGGCAAGCCGGTAGTGGGCGATAAATCAGAATGGAGTGGCATGTTGTGGACTATCGCTGAGGTAGAGGGCAACAGTGTGCGTAAGGTTGGTGTTAAGCCTATTGCAAAATAAATTGTACAGCCATGGATAATTCCTACATGCCCATTACCGAGCTTTGCAATCCATTTCTTATCCGTACATGCGCATTAATTGGGGGCGAGTGGTGCGAGTCGGATTCAAAAAAATATTTCCCGGTTATAAATCCTGCCACTGGGGAGTTGCTTACTAATGTTGCTGATGCTGGTGTAGAAGAGGCGCGCAGGGCAATTGTTGCTGCTGCTCAAGCTCAGTCGAACTGGATGCAAAAACCAGTACAGGAACGAAGCCGTTTGTTACATGCATGGCATGCTTTGGTGTTGAAACACTCGGATGATTTAGCGCTGATCCTGACGCTGGAACAAGGCAAGCCTTTAACTGAGGCTCGTGCTGAAATTGCTTATGGTGCAAGCTATATTGAATGGTTTGCCGAAGAAGCGAAGCGCATCTACGGAGATATCATCGCACCGCAACATCCTGACCAACGGATAATGGTAATTAAGCAGCCGGTGGGTGTAGTAGCCGCAATAACACCTTGGAATTTTCCTAATGCCATGCTGGCACGCAAGCTGGCACCTGCTTTGGCTGCTGGTTGTGCTGTTGTAGCAAAGCCGGCCGCTGAAACACCACTCTCGGCGTTAGCGCTTGCGTGGTTAGCGGAAGAGGCAGGTATTCCTGCAGGCGTTATTAATATCGTTCCATCCACGGACGCATCTGCTATCGGAATTGAGTTTTCATCGAACAAACTTGTGCGTAAGCTTTCGTTCACTGGCTCTACAAGAGTTGGAAAAATATTAATCCAGCAGTGCGCAGAGGATGTGAAGCGCATTACGCTGGAGCTTGGTGGCAATGCACCTTTTATCGTATTTGAAGATGCTGATCTCGATGCCGCTGTAGCAGGAGCTATGGCCTCCAAGTTTCGCAATGCAGGACAAACTTGTGTGTGCGCCAATCGATTTTATATTCATCGTAATATTCAAAGTGTTTTTTGTGCCAAATTGATACAAGCGATGCAGTCATTGACCATTGGTAATGGTGTGGCAAGTGAAACAAAAATAGGTCCTTTAATTTCCAGGTCGGCAGTTAAAAAAGTACAGTCATTGGTCGATGACGCTTTAAAAAAAGGGGCTCGAATTACTTATCAGGCCGATCTTGATAAAACCCTTCTCGCGATAGGCTCTTATTACCCTCCTACAGTGTTAAATAATATTGCAGATGATTCACTTTTATTGACGCAAGAAATTTTTGGCCCGGTAGTGGCTATACTCCCTTTTGACTCTGATGAGGAGGTGGCCAAACTTGCCAATGATACTGATTACGGATTGGCTGCTTATTGTTTTACTCGCGATTCAAAAAGAATAAAAAAAATGTCTGAAATATTGGCCACAGGTATGTTAGGTATTAATACCGGCACTATTTCAAATGCAATGGCTCCGTTTGGTGGAGTCAAACACTCTGGGTGGGGGAGGGAAGGCTCTCATTACGGCATTGCCGACTATCTTGAGATTAAATACATTTGCGAACAAATTTAAATACTCCTATTCACATAACATCAAAAGTACGCGTAATTTACCCCTCCCTCTATTTCCCTATGTAGCAAATTCATCAAACGTTACTAGACTTAGTCTATTGGCTATTTAAGCCAATTATGACAACTGAAAAGTACAAAGAGGTTTTGCCATGTTTGGCTGGTATCAACGATTAAGTCTCCGCTTAAAACTCACCCTGCCTTTATTGCTATTAGTGGTATTGGTGCTCTACATGGGTCTGCATGCGATAAGCACAAGTAAAGTGTTAGGCAATAACGCAACCACTATTGCCAAGGTTAATTTGCCTGAAATTCAATTGTTGATACAGGCAGATAGAGACCTTTACCAATCATTAACGGCCGAGAGAGCGCTCTTGCAATTGGATTCGAGCGAGCATCAATCCTTATTTACAGAGCAGAGTGAAAACGCCAAGCAAGCTTATGACCGTGTGTATCAATCACTTGATATATCTGAAACTGCCACTTCTGCAGAGCGAGAGGAATTCACCCGCCGGTATAATGCGTGGAAAATCCAGGCAGCTGACGTTATTAATACTGCGCGTCTGAGTGATGATGCAAGCCGTGCAGCTGCGCGTGAAAAATCATACGGTAGCGCGCATGAAGCTTTTGAGCATTTGCGTAATTATATTGATGAGCTCCAGGAGAAGCGTCTTGTAGAGGTCGATGAATTTACGGTGCAAATCGATAAGGATTTGGATAGCAGTTCAACCCAATTGCTGGTTTTAGTCATTCTGGGAACATTGGTTAGCGGCTTGGCTGCATACTTTTTACCTGTATTGGTTGCTGGCCAAGTGCGGCAAATCAGTCACCGTATCCATAATATCGCTGAGGGTGATGGCGACTTAACGGCTCGTTTACCCGTTAATACGAAAGATGAATTGGGTGAGCTTGCTGCCAATGTAAATCAGTTTATTGAGAAACTGCAGCGCGTTATTAGCGACGTTTTGGTAAATGCAGCAGAGGTATCAAAAGCAGCAGAATCTTTATTAGTTGTATCGAGTAATAGTCAGCGGGCAGCGGATGATCAGTGCCATGCGATTACCATGGTGGTCACAGCAGTGAATGAATTAACCATGGCTATTCAGGAAGTTGCACGTAACACAAGCAATACTGCGCAAAATACAAAAGAAGCCACAGCGATTACCGACCGTGGACAAGAACGAATTCATCTTGCAGTTGAGCATGTGCAAGGATTGGCAGTGCGTATTACAGAAACGGCAGAGTTTATGTCGCGCCTGGAAAATGAAGCAAAAAATGTAACATCTGTGATTGATGTAATTCGTGGAGTTGCGGAGCAAACCAATTTACTTGCACTGAATGCTGCAATCGAAGCCGCCCGCGCTGGTGAACAGGGTAGAGGTTTTGCTGTAGTGGCGGACGAAGTGCGTACACTTGCAAGCCGTACGCAGCAATCTACAGCCGATATTCACGGAATGCTGAGCCAATTGCAGCAGGGGGTACAGCGGGCAGTAGATGCGATGGGTAGTAGTGCAACCATGACATCAGACGCTGTGGCCTCAGCAACTGAGGCTGGGCAGTCATTGACTGGTATTGGAACAGCGGTAAAACAAATTTCGGACATGACATTGCAAATTGCTACTGCTGCAGAACAGCAAAGTTCAGTGACTTCTGAAATTGATAAAAATCTGGTTCAAATTAATTCACTGGCAATGAATACTGCAGAGGGCGCATCAAAAACGGCGGAGCAAAGCCAGCATCTAAATGAATTATCAATTCAGTTACGGCAAATGCTCATGCAATTCAAAGTCTAAGCAGAAAAACGTAGCAAATAAAAAACCGGGCTTGCCCGGTTTTTTATTTGGGAAATGTATTTTGTATAGTTAAATTGGCAACTGTGTTGTGAATTTTACTTGTTTTAATGCAAAGGCTGAATTGATTGATCCGATATTTGGCAAGTGAATAAGGGTTTGCTTCATCAAGCGCTCATAGTGTTCAACGCTCTCTACAACGACACGTAATACATAATCTTTTTCGCCACTTGTTGAATAGCACTCAACTACTTCAGGTATTGCTTGCACCATCTCCTCAAATGCTTCGAGAGAAGGTGCGTCGTGATTCTTGATGGTGATATAGGCATGCACGGTCACGCCAAGGTTGAGTAGCTTGGGGTCAAGTAAGGTGACTTTGCCCCGAATCACTCCTTCAACCTCCAGTCGCTTTAGCCGACGCCAACATGGTGTGTGCGAAAGACCAATCATATTGCCTAAATCGGCCATTGAATAATCGGCATTTTCCTGAAGGGCACGCAAAATTTTGCGATCGTATTCATCGAGCTCAACTGACTTGCTCATAGGTTATTCCTGAGGTGTAACGGAGATAAGGTATTCTAGGATGAAATTGTTGATATGACAATAAATTGAGGATGCATTTAATCATGAGGTCACATTCAGCTTGTCTTTGTATCAGAATTTACCTCCTTTAGATGGTTTGCTAGGAAGCGAATCAGCATGCATATTGTGATTGGTGTCATGGGCGTGTATCGTAACGCCTCTTTTATTGGGCATCTTGTTGCCAATTTTCGGGGTTTTAGAGCAGTCGCTGTGACCCGATAAAAATAATGCTGAGGAGCAATCCGAGATGAGAGTGATATTGTTGGGCGCACCTGGTGCAGGCAAAGGTACCCAGGCGCAACTGATCATGGAAAAGTTTGGAATTCCCCAAATTTCTACTGGCGACATGTTACGTGCAGCCGTTAAAGCCGGTACCGCGCTAGGTTTGCAAGCGAAAGATATAATGGCAGCTGGAGGCTTGGTGCCCGATGACCTGATTATTTCTTTGGTAAAAGAGCGTATTGCTTCCAGCGACTGCTCTAATGGTTTTTTGTTTGATGGTTTTCCCCGCACTATCCCGCAAGCACAGGCTATGTTGGATGCGGGTGTCGATATTGACCATGTGATTGAGATCCATGTTCCCGATGAGGAAATCGTTGCACGCTTGAGTGGCCGTCGTGTCCATGAGGCATCTGGTCGCGTTTATCACGTCATTCACAATGCTCCCAAAGTAGAGGGGCATGATGATATTACTGGTGAGCCTTTGATCCAGCGCCCGGACGACACAGAAGAAACTGTGCGTAAGCGTTTGGGTGTTTATCACGACCAGACAGAACCTCTGGTGGGCTTTTATCAAAATTTGGCTGCATCCGGGAAATCACGAGCTCCCAAATATACGCGTATCAGCGGTATCGGGAGTGTAGACGGAATCCGTCAACAGCTACTGACTGTATTGGGATAAGTGACTGAACTGCAGTAAAAATAGGCTCTGCGGAGCCTATTTTTTTGCCTTCGATTTTTACAGTATTTATTGATTGTTCTAATTTATGAGCCTGATTCTTGCCTTGGATTCCTCTACCGATGCTTGTTCTGTTGCCCTTTATCAACAAGGGCAGCTAAGCAGTTTGTTTGAGCTGGCTGCGAAGAGCCATACTCAAAGACTGCTCCCGATGGTTGATGAGCTGCTCAAACAAGCGGGTATATCCTTAAAGGAGCTTGATGCGATTGCGTTTGGTCGCGGGCCGGGCTCATTTACAGGTTTAAGGATTTGTGCCGGTATAGTCCAGGGCTTGGCGTTTGGCACCCAATTACCTGTCATTCCTGTATCCACGCTTGAGGCACAGGCCTTAGCATACACCCGTGCCAATCCCGATAACCAGCAGTCAATAATCGCGGCGATGGATGCACGAATGAATGAAGTGTACTGGGGCGTGTTCAAGCCAGAAAATAGTCATATTCAAGCTGTTGGTGATGAATATGTGATGGCTCCGGAAGCAATGGTTAATCATCCTCGTGTTCAGTCATTGGGTGGCCATTTTGTGGGTATAGGCTCAGGCTGGCATTATCCGGATATGCAAGCATCAGCTGCCAAGACTATAGTCATGGATATTCATCCCCATGCAGGCGATATTGCGCTCATCGCTGCAGAGCACTGGACGAAGGGGCAGATAGTCAATGTGCTTGATGCCCAACCTGTTTATTTGCGCGATAGTGTTTCGTGGCAAAAGCGTCAGCGCATCCGTAATTCAGACTAGATTGGGTAAGTTTTATGATGGAATCCCCGCTCGTTCCACACACGCAAATAGACTTCAATGAAAACCTGCTGCGTTTTTTACAGGCATCACCCACCCCTTTTCATGCGGCAAAAAATCTTGCCGATCAATTGTCCAGAGCCGGTTTTACCCAGCTTCAAGAGGGGGATGCATGGAGTCTGAAACCGGGTGGGCGTTATTGGTTAACGCGTAATGACTCTTCAATTATCGCGTTCATCTACGGTTACTCGCCATTAGTAGAATCAGGTATACGCATGCTTGGTGCCCATACCGACAGCCCTTGCCTTAAGGTGAAGCCTCGCGCAGAGCTTAATCGACGCGGTTACTTTCAGTTGGGTGTCGAAGTTTACGGCGGAGCTTTGTTGGCACCTTGGTATGATCGCGATTTATCGATGGCGGGACGTGTTACCTACTGTGATGAGCAGGGGAATATCACAAGTGAATTAATAGACTTCGGCCGGCCAATTGCGATCATTCCCAGTTTGGCGATTCACCTGGATCGTGACGCGAATAATGCCCGCTCAATCAATCCGCAGAAAGATATAGTGCCACTGGTATTGCAGTTGCCAGCAGATGACTCGCCGGTTCCTGGGTTTCGGGAGTTATTGCAGGCTGAGCTACAGCGTAGCAATCCAAGCTTGGCAATCAAACAGGTTCTGGATTATGAAATCAGTCTTTATGATACTCAGCCGCCTGCTTTAACAGGATTGCAGAACGACTTTATTTCCAGTGCAAGACTGGATAATTTACTGAGTTGTTTCATAGGGTTACAGGCATTACTTAATGCAGATAATAAAGTATCAAGCCTGCTTATTTGTACAGATCATGAAGAGATTGGCAGTGCATCTTGTTGTGGTGCCAAAGGCCCTATGCTGCAACATTTTCTTGAGCGACTGCTACCTGATACTGAAACCCGCGTGAGAACAATTGAGCGCTCGATGATGATTTCGGCTGACAACGCGCACGGGATACACCCTAACTTCATGGATAAGCATGATGAAAATCATGGGCCTTTGTTGAACCGCGGTCCGGTAATTAAAATCAACGCCAACCAGCGTTATGCAACGACCAGTGAAACCAGCGCGTTTTTCCGTCTCTTATGCAATCAGGTGAATGTTCCAGTGCAATCCTTTGTTGCCCGTACAGATATGGGGTGTGGAAGCACGATTGGTCCAATAGTCGCCTCTGAGGTTGGGGTAAAAACAATTGATGTGGGCGTCCCCACATTTGCGATGCACTCAATCCGTGAGTTAGCGGGGGCTGCAGATAGCTGGTATCTCTATCAGGTTGCAAAGGCGTTTTTTACTTACCCTAATGCACCATTGGCAAGAGTTGTTATCGCACAGTGATACCTTGCCATTAAAGCTTCTCGGTTGGATGGTCTCAGTCTGATATCCAGTGCGGAGAAAGCGCAGCTACTCGCACAACTATTGTGATCCAGTACTAAGACTAGGGACTGCAGCGCCATGCAGGTTTATCGCCTGTTTATAATTCACCCCTAAAAATCGTACTTATCCTTTGATGCCTTGTAGTAGTGGAGCCGAGAAATGGCGATTAGCCTTGATGTCTTAGCGTCTTTTGCGCCGTTTAACACCCTGAATCACGAATATCTTGTTCAAGTGGCTGAAAAAGCCAATCTGCGTGAAGTGGCCAAAGGCACTATTATTTTCAAGCGTGGAAGGCCGTTTCCTGAAAAAGTATATTTAGTCAGTGGTACGGTTGATTTGATTGATTCAGGGTTTCAGGTGAATACGATTAATCCTGCCAGTGAATCTCGCCGCTCCCCGCTTAATATCACCCAACCAACACAAGTGTCCGCTGTTGCCAAGTCTGACGTTACACTCTTGTCTGTTGATAGTGATTTTCTTGATTTAGTGCTTGCGTGGAGTGAATCTAATGACGAAGAGGCAGAAACATCGGGAGTAAGTTTGCATGATGACAGTGATTGGATGTCGTCATTGTTGCAGTCGCCTCTATTTAGTCGTCTACCTCCAGCTAATATCCGTCAGCTATTCATACGTTTCAAAGCACAAAAAGTACACGCCGATGAAATTGTTATCCGGCAGGGAGAGCGCGGCGACTTTTTTTATGTGCTTGAGTCAGGTAGTGCAATCGTAATGGATCCGAGTAATAAGATATTAGCTGCACTGCGTCCTGGTCATTATTTTGGCGAAGAGGCCTTGGTTGGCGATACTACGCGCAATGCCACCATTAAAATGATTACTCCCGGCAAAGTGATGAAGCTCGACAAGGAAGATTTTCGTGAATTATTGCAAGAACCCGTTTTAAAGTATGTCACGGCAGATGAATTGAAAGCGCGCTCAAGCGATATGCCTGCCTATCAAATTATTGATGTCCGCCTACCGGTTGAGCGGCGAGGGCAATCTGTACCAGACAGTCGGAATATCCCCCTTAACCAATTGCGCAACCATCTCAAAAATCTTGATGACGCAGTCACTTATGTAGTGACTGATGATTCCGGTCGTCGCTGTGATGTTGCAGCGCATCTTCTTACCCAAGCTGGTTTTGATAGTTGTATCCTTAAGGATTCAGCGCATTATTACTCTGGGCTCTAATGCTGCCAAATCGGATTGCTTGCCTGTATTATGTCGGCCAGATTTTTCACCCCGACTTTTAATGGCTTCAAGCAACTTGCCAATAACAGAGATAGATAGGGCATTATGAGTAAACAACGTGTTTTAACTGGCATTACCACCACTGGTACCCCGCATTTGGGTAACTATGTCGGCGCGATACGCCCGGCGATTCAGGCAAGCCAAAGTGCAAATGTGCAGTCATTTTATTTTTTGGCTGACTTCCACGCCTTGATCAAATGCCAGGATCCTGATCTGGTCCACCAATCTACCCGTGAAATCGCTGCAACTTGGCTGGCTTTAGGGCTAGATACTGATAATGCCATTTTTTATCGTCAATCAGATGTACCCGAAATTCCCGAATTATGCTGGGTGCTGACCTGCATGGCGGCAAAGGGGTTGATGAATCGCGCGCATGCATATAAAGCATCTGTTGATAGCAACCTTGCGGCCGGTGAAGATACCGATTTTGGTATTACCATGGGGTTGTATTCGTATCCAATTTTGATGGCTGCTGACATTTTAATGTTCAATGCCAACAAGGTGCCTGTGGGGCGTGATCAGGTTCAGCATATCGAAATGGCCCGTGATATTGCTGCGCGCTTCAACCATCACTACGGTGAGCATTTCGTATTGCCTGAAGCGCAAGTGGACGACAATGTTAGTGCCGTACTGCAAGGGTTGGATGGGCGTAAAATGAGTAAAAGTTATGGCAACACCATTCCATTATTTTTACCTGAAAAACAGCTAAAAAAATCAATAAATAAAATTCTGACTAATTTATTAGAGCCAGGCGAACCCAAAGACCCAGATACGTCACCGGTTTTTCAAATTTGGCAGGCCTTTGCAACTCCCGAACAAAATGTGTATATGCGTCAACAATTTGCAGAAGGGATTGCATGGGGTGAAGCGAAACGCCAACTATTCGAGTTGATCAATAGTCAGTTAGCTGAAGCTCGTGATAAATATGAATCATTGTTGGCTAATCCCGCACATATTGAAGACGTACTACAAAAGGGCGCAGAAAAAGCACGCGCATACAGTCGGCCTTTATTAGAAAAAGTGCGTGATGCGGTGGGTATACGCAAAATAAAGTGATTTTATTCCACATACAAAAATCCCCGCATTGGCGGGGATTTTTGTATGTAGCCTGTGTTTCTCAAGTGACTATTTTGCCAATGTTGCAACCACTTTTAAGATGGCAGATGTCAATTTACTTAAATTTTCTTTATCAATAATAAACGATGGCATTAAATAAATAATTTTTCCAAATGGTCTAATCCATACGCCATATTCGATAAACAAAGCCATCAGTTTACTGGTATCGACTGTGTCTTTTAATTCAACAACACCTATTGCACCCAGCACTCTTACATCGGCAACATATGAGAAATCTTTGCAGGGAGCTAACTCTTCTTTCATCTGTTGACTTATGTTTGCAACGGTTTCTTGCCAATTTGAGTTGAGTAGCAGATCGATACTGGCATTGGCGACCGCACAGGCAAGGGGGTTGGCCATATAAGTTGGGCCATGCATAAAAATTCCGTTGTTGTCACAAATGCCATTGCTTACTTTATCGTTACACAATGTTGCTGCAAGAGTAATATAACCGGCTGATAACGCTTTGCCTATACACATAATGTCCGGGCTGATACCAGCATGCTCGGATGCGAATAATTTACCCGTCCGACCGAAGCCGGTAGCAACCTCATCTACTATCAGCAATATTTCATTCTTATCGCACAATTCACGCACGCGACGTAAATACCCAGGAGAATAAAAACGCATTCCGCCTGCACCTTGCACTATGGGTTCAATAATAACCGCAGCAATTTTTTGGCGATGTTGTTGAATATGTTGTGCAAACTTTGCGATGTGGGATTCTTGAAAGGGGATATCAAAGCCGCATGGAGGTGCTTCTGCAAATAAATGATGCGGTAATGAATGATGAAATAAGTTGTGCATCCCGGAGTGAGGATCGCAAACGGACATCGCACCAAAAGTGTCGCCGTGATATCCATTTTTGAGCGACAGGAACATGGTGCGCTGAGCCTGCCCCTTGGTATGCCAATATTGAATTGCCATTTTCATGGCAACTTCGACCGCGACAGATCCAGAGTCAGAGAAAAAAACCTTATTGAGACCTGCGGGTGTAATTTTCGCAAGTGTGCTAGCCAGTTTTACTGCAGGCTCATGAGTAATACCTGCAAACATCACATGTGCCATTTTCCCCAATTGTTCGGTAATGGCTTGATTTAATACCGGGTGATTATAGCCATGCAGCGTGCTCCACCAGGATGACATACCATCAATCAGTATGCGTCCGTCAGTGAGATATAATTCAACACCTTTGGCATGGTTTACAGATGTCACCAAGCCTGGATTAATAAAAGATGTGTAAGGGTGCCAAACATGAGCACGATCCAGTCGTAGTAAATCATGATTGGCGACTTCTTGGTTGTATATCATGTTCATTCCACATCATTCGCGCGCAAAATATAATTACCTATTCAGCTTAACGAAGTTTTGTACAAAAATCAGAATCAATTTCACGCATTGCTTTGATGACGATTAAATCGATGTTTATTTAAACCTGACAATCAAATCCAATTGTTTCTGCGATAGATTATCCATCTCACTGTTGAGTTCATCAGCAATACTCACTTCTTGCTGTGCTCTATCGGAAATATGTGCGATAGATTGGGTATTTCGTTCGATTTCCAAGGCCATAGACGATTGTTCTTCCGCAGCGGCAGCGATTTGGTGTGACATTTGATCTATGGCATTGACGGAATGTGATATCGCATCCAACGCTGCACGTACATTCCCCATCTCGCTTACACTGCGTTCAGCAAGATCCAGGCAATTTTTCATGTTGAGGCTGGCATCATCAGTTGCTTTACCAAGATTGCCAATAATTTGCTGGATGTCACCTGTGGATTCTTGTGTTCGTTGAGCAAGAGAGCGTACCTCATCGGCCACTACGGCAAACCCCCTCCCTTGTTCACCTGCACGTGCTGCTTCAATTGCAGCATTCAATGCCAGTAAATTGGTTTGTTCTGCAATACCGCGGATGACATCTACCACGTTGGCTATTTTGCTACTGTCTTCGCTGAGTTTATTCAGCACATTGCCAAGTGCCCCCACGGTTCTTGATAAGTCATCAATCGCCAAGCGCGCACCTTCAATTACCTGATTGCCTTTATCGACCTCATTTATCGCTGCTCCCGTTGCCATCGAGGTCTGGTTTGCTCCGCTGGCTACTTCCTGTACGGCAATTGCCATTTGTTGCATGGCAGTCACAACGCCTGCTGTTTCTTGTTGTTGCGCACTCATGCCTTCATAGGTCTTTCGAGCCTGGTGATGTGCAGCGCCAGCCTTGCCCTGTAATTCTTTTGCTGACTCCCTGAAGCGCCCTAGAGCAGTTCGCAAGCGAGATTTGATGGCGTGTTGTGCCAGTTCAATTTCTCCAGTGGCATCAGTGCGGCCTGTGTAAATATAGGCAGCAAAAGGATCGTGAATTGTCTCTCTTGCTTCACTCAGCGCTTGTGACAAACGATTTAGCAGCAATTGTTGTGCGCATCCAGCAATCAATACCGCAACAATCAGGGAGGCAAGCGCACTGCTCAGTGAAAAGCCCTGTGCGGTAAAAGAAGCAATTAACATCAATATCCAGCTAGTGAGGCCAACAAGCACGCTGCCTCCAAACTTGCCCCACAAATAGTGGGTAGTGGAATAGGGTGACTTACCTTGATTTAACCGGTCATAAACCTGTTCTGCCCGGCGTATGACATTAGGATCTGCTTTGGTTCTTACCGATTCATAGCCATAAACCTGTCCATTTTGCAGCAATGGCGTTATGTAGGCATCAACCCAGTAATGATCGCCATTTTTGCAGCGATTTTTAACAATTCCCATCCAGGGTTTACCGGCTTTTAAGGTATTCCAAAGCATGCCAAAGGCAGCGGGAGGCATATGAGGATGCCGAAGAATGTTGTGAGGCTGGGTGATCAGCTCTTGCCGGGTAAAACCCGAAATCCGGCAAAAGGTTTCGTTACAAAATACAATATCGCCACGCAGATCAGAGGATGAAACAATTTCATCCTGGGTCGAAAGGTGTACTTCTTTACCGGTGATATGGCCATTGTTGCGCATGAGAAAAATCCTGATAAATCGACTGGCTTTTTTGATCCCTTTCACAACCTATCAGCAGCCAAACTATTAGCGGCCATCAAAGCGGGCGGGTAAATCATATTCGTTGCTTATCAAGCCTAGTCCAAAATTTACGAATCTCTAGCTGTCTTATACCTTTAAGGCTTAGGCTGCATAGGAATCCCAGGTCTGGTTTGCTTGTCCGAGATCTGACTCTTGCAGAAATCGGGCGAGCGAATCGCGTGTTTCCTCCTCAAGGTCGACAAACTTGATGCTGATCTGGGTGTGGCGATAGGGGCTGCGCCCGATGCGGAAAGCGCAAATTCTGGCGCGACACCGTATCTGTAGTTCGTCACTGATATTGACTTCACATAACGGTAAAAGAGCTCCGTGACGCAAGTAGGGAATCAGATTGCCTGCCACCATGACACGCAAGCCGCCTGCAGAAATATCTTGCAGCGTTCCATAACAGGGCTCTTGACCAAGAGGACGAATTTTGACGGATAGTGGAGATTGGTGACCAATCATGAAGCGGGGAGAGCTGCGTCTGGGTTGATAGCTTGCCGACTCAGGCAGGGTGATCGCCAATCCAGATGCACCATAAGTAGAGCCTAACGCAACGATGGCGGCTTGAATGACTAATTGCTCGCCATTGCGGTGATGGCGAATGGTAATGTCATCACCAACATCAAGAATGAGTTGTTGTGGAAATAAGTCATCCAGCCAGAGCAGGCCTCGCTCTATATCGATAGCCAGAATCATAGTTTGGTAAGTGCGGCTGGCTCCGGTGATTTTCACTTCCAATTGCTGCCGCTGTTTTTGAAGTTCAGCAAGTGGAATATATTGGCTGGGAATAGGTGTGCTTTCAGTATCGCTGCCGCTATTTTCCGCACCTATGCCTTTGTCCGGATTTTTATGGGTGTTTTTTCTAAACAGCTTACTAAACAGTGACATGTCTACCTCCACACGGCAAAAATTCTCCCTCGGATTTAATCCCAAGGAGCCTCATTAGTGTAAGAGCAAGCCCTATGCCAGATGCTGAGGAATCAGAGTGATCGAGGTTTAACGAGGGCTTTTGCGACTTACAACATTATAGACCGGCAAACGATTGCCGCGTCATGCGCGATTGATTTCAACTTACGCGCAAAATCCGTACAATGCGCCGCTCGCCGGCAATGCCGTTGATATCCCTGTTTTCCCACGAGTTTTAAGTCCATGAAAGAGCTACACGAACGCAAAGATCGCCTCGAATTCAACAAGCTACAGAAACGTCTGCGCCGCCTTACGGGCTCAGCAATTGTTGATTACAACATGATCGAGGATGGCGATAAGGTGATGGTGTGCTTATCGGGTGGTAAAGACTCTTACACCATGCTGGATATTTTGATGAGTTTGCAAAAAACCGCCCCCATTTCATTTGAGTTGGTTGCGGTCAATATGGATCAAAAACAGCCCGGTTTTCCCGAACATGTTCTACCGCAATATCTGGAGCAGGTTGGGGTGCCGTACCATATTATCGAGCGCGATACTTACAGTATCGTCAAAGAGGTGGTTCCAGAAGGAAAAACGACTTGCGGACTTTGCTCACGTTTGCGTAGGGGGACTTTGTATGGTTTTGCTGATGAAATTGGCGCTACGAAAATTGCACTGGGGCACCACCGGGACGATATTATCGAAACCCTGTTTTTGAATATGTTCTTTGGCGGAAAACTAAAAGCAATGCCGCCGAAGTTGTTATCTGATGATAAGCGTAATATCGTTATTCGCCCGCTTAGTTATTGTACCGAAGAAGATATTGCACAATTTGCAGAAATGAAGGGGTTCCCCATAATCCCATGCAACCTGTGTGGCTCACAGGAGAATCTACAGCGTCAGGTAGTGAAGGAGATGCTCCAGCAATGGGAGAAACAATTTCCGGGGCGCACAGAGACTATCTTTTCGGCTATTCGTAACGTGCAACCATCGCAATTAGCTGATTTAAATCTGTTTAACTTTATTGATCTCGAAATGAATAAAACAGCGCAACCTGATGATGTGGATGACTCCTGCAGTATTACACCGCAGTTCAAATCTTCGGATTCTGGCGTGCAATATGTAGATGTTTTGGACATACATTGATTCTGTAGCCTGTCCAGTCCTGAAATAAGTTGACACTGATTTATCCAAACGCCCGATGCACCTCATCGGGCGTTTTGTATTCCAGGGATAGATGCGGACGACGTTCGTTGTAGATCCGAATCGACTCGGCCACCATCACTTTTGCTTCTGCAAGATCCCTAGGTTTCCTTATCAAAAACTCACTTTTCAAAATACCATTCACACGCTCTGCCAGCGCATTTTGATAGCAGTCGTAACCATCCGTCATCGAACAATGAACACCGTATTGATAATGCAATTTCTGGTATTGCGCTGAACAATACTGAATACCCCGATCTGAATGGTGGATGAGCTCATCACCACTGCGTCGCTGCTGTAGTGCTTGTTTATACGCACCGATTACTGACTCAGCCTTCAGATTGTCATGGACGCAATGCCCCACAATCTTGCGCGAATAGGCATCGGTCACCAAACTCAAATAGGCCTCGCCCTGATGCACGGGTAAATAGGTAATGTCAGCCACCCAAACATGTTCTGGTCGTTGCGGAATCACTTGATGTTCACCAGGCTTCAGAAGATTGGGATGTTTGCGAAAGCGATGATGGCTGTGCGTTGTTTTGTGATAAGCCCGCTTGGTGGGAACCAGCAGGCGATGTTCGCGCAGCAAAGCAAACAGTCGATCTCGCCCCACAACCAATGCGGATTGTTGTAACAAGCGCTGTAGTTTGCGCGTTCCGATGCAGGGTTGTAATGCACGTTCACGCTGCACCGCATCAAGGAGTATCTGCGTGTGCACTTCTCGTTGTCGCACCCGCTTACATTGTTGATACCAGGCTTGCCGACTGATGCCGAGTAGCTGGCAACCACGGACAACGGATAAACCCGCTAACGTTTTCGTTTGGATGATGTTCCGTGCGGCTTTTTTACCACACTGACTCCATAGTCGCGCTTGAGTACATCAACCACCGCTTCGAAAAAATCCGCTTTTGTTGGGTTAGAGCGAGCTGCTGTTCCAGTTCTTTGATGCGCTGTTCTGGCGTTTGAGGGCGAGGATTATCGGACATGAGGAGGCCTTTTGCTGGTAAACCTAATGACCAATCCAGTTGACCATGCTTGCGCAGCCAGCACAAGACTGTAGATCTGCCTTGTATACCGTAGCGAGACTGGGCTTGTTTATAAGTCATCTCTCCTTTTTCGATTTGATCGACAAGAGCCAATTTAAAGGCGAGAGAGTAATCACGCTGGGTGCGTTTAATAACGGGATTCATAACACTTTCCTCAGTAGAGAGTAGAAAAGTGTCAACTTTATTCAGGACGAGTCAGCCAAATAAAAAAAGCCTGATTAAACATCAGGCTTTTTTTATTTTCTAACTATTTGCTTTTTATCCAAACAATTAGTTTTTTGCACTCAAATAAATCGTTAGCTCTTGCCCGGGATGAATGTAGCTTTCATTTTTCACTTTGTTCCAGCTCAAAATGTCTTTTTTGGATACATCAAATTTGTTTGCGATTTTATGTAGCGTATCGCCGCTTTTGATCTGATAAGTAATTTTGTTGCCGTCTTTTTGTTCGGTTGTCTTGTTGAGCACTAGTAATTTTTGCCCAGGTTTTAATTTGGCATTTGCCGACAACTCATTCCATTTTAATAAATTATTGACGGTCGTTTTATTCTTGCGTGCAATTGTCCAAAAGCTATCACCTGATGCAACAGTGTAATAAGTGCCGGTATTTTTTTGCTTACGCTGTGCAATTTCTTGTTCAGCCTGGATTGCATATGGGGAATCCATAGGGGCTTGTCCAGGAATGCTCAAACTCTGACCAATTTTCAGTTGGGTATTTTTCAAATTGTTAGCGGATTGGATTGCTGCAACGCTGGTTCCGAAACGTTTCGCAATAGCACCCAGTGTATCGCCAGACTTTACTTTGTAATCGCCAGCGACCTGAATCGGTGTGATCTTGGGTAATTTATCCAGACTGAGTGTGAATTGCGCTGCATCAGCCACCGGAACCAGCAATTGATGTGGACCTGTTGGATCAGTGATCCATTTATTGTAACCCGCGTTAAGATTGCGAAGATCTTTGGGGTTGATATCTGCCATACGCGCGGCTTGGGCTAGATCAATAGGTGAGCTTACGTTGACAGTAGTGAAATAGGGATTATTGGGAATTTCTGTCAGTTCCAAGTCATATTTTTCCGGATTCGCAATGACTTTTGACAAGGCTAACAGTTGTGGAACATATGACTGGGTCTGTTGCGATAGGGGCAGCGACCAAAAATCAGTTCCTTTGCCCTGTTTGCGATTGCGTTGAATTGCACGGCGGATAGTTCCTTCTCCGGCGTTGTAAGCGGCAATAGTCAATAACCAATCACCATCAAACATCGTATTCAAACGTTTGAGGTAGCGAACGGCTGCGTCGGTAGAAGCGACTATGTCGCGGCGACCGTCATACCAGTGATTTTGTTTGAGTCCAAAATTCCGGCCTGTGTGAGGCATAAATTGCCAGACACCCAAGGCTTTGCTCGGTGAGGAAGCGAAGGGGTCGTAGGCGCTCTCGACAATCGGAAGCAATGCGAGCTCCATCGGAAGGCCATTTTCACGCAGCTCGTTGGCAACATAATAAAGATAGGGTTTGCTTTGTTCCGTTACCCGATCGAGATAGCGTTGGTTATTGGAGAGCCAGCGAAGATTTTTATCGACTTTTGCGTCACTGATTTCCGGGAAATTGTACCCGTCTGTAATCTCGTCCCACAGGTTGCCGTAATCGCCGGTATGTTCGCGTAGTTTGGCTCCCAAGGGGCTTTCTTCCGGCTCTACATGCTGGACATCAGCAGGTATGGCATCTGCAACAGGCTCTTTAGGGTTGTTCAAGCTGCTACAGCCGGCCAACATGAGCAATAGCGACAAACAAAGACAAAAGGGCAACAGCAGGGAGCGGTTTTGAGGTTTCATAGGGTCACTTTCAGTATTGCTTTTTCATGGTCAGATTGCTTACCAGATGAAAAAGGCAGTTGATTTTTTGCCATTCTTATTCTGCGATTAAGCGTATAAATTAGGATTTTCATCCTATTTTTATCACAAATAGCGGCTATTTAGTGATTACCTTGGCCCTCCCTGGGGCTGCGGATTTCGAATTTTAGGTGCTGCTATCTATCGGGTCAATGCTTAATGTGGAATAAGGGCAGCCCGTCACAGGTCTATTGAGAGCTAATTGGGCTTTTGTTTCGTCTATTATTTGATCGGGTTGGGCCAGTAATCTTTGATTAAACGAAGCCCCCCGAAGACATCTGCCGCTGCCGAGCATTTCTGTCCAAGCCTGTTTTCTACGAAGCTTTTGATGCCAGTTTGTTGACAGCGCAAAAATGGATTTGTTCGTTTTTCCACCGAAATAGTCGAGGGAAGTGTTATTGCGTGCTGTAACCGCAAATGTTTAACCTCTGTCAGGCGCAGCTCCAGCTCTTTGTTATCAGGCTCAACCGCGAGAGCAAATTCGAGATTTGCCTCCGTATATTCATGCGCACAATAAACAAGGGTGTTATCAGGAAGCGATGCCAGCTTCATGAGTGATTCCCACATAATGTCAGCCGTGCCATCAAACCTTCGCCCGCAGCCGCCGGCAAAAAGCGCATCGCCACAGAATAAAAGCGGTGTTTCTTCACGGTGAGCAAAGTAGGCAATATGTTCCCAGGTGTGCCCCGGAACGGCGAGTACGGTGAACTCTACACCCTTGAGTGTAATTTGATCCCCTCCATATAGGCTGTGGGTAACCCAAGGTATGGATTCCACTTGTGGGCCATAGACAGGCACATTCCTGTATTCCAGTAGCCCAGCGATACCCTGGGTATGATCGCGGTGGCGATGAGTAATCAATATTCCTGCTAACTCTAATTGATGTTTATCCAAATAATGGATAACGGCTGCAGTATCACCAGGATCGACTACATACACAGTGCTGTCATTTACATCAGGGCGAATTATCCAGAAGTAATTGCTATCCAGTGCAGGTATCGGGGTAATAGTGGTCACTTGGTCAGGCCTCTTTATTTACTTACGCTATTCTACGCTGTCAAAGTGCGTATTAGCCGCGCCACTTTGCCGTTGCGTGACAGCGGTTAGTAACGGCTGCATGTGTTAGATTGTGTTGACCCTATAACAACGCTCTGCATTGGGATGAAGAGAATATGCATCGCAAGCTAGTCAAAACACCACATCGCTTGTGGATTCGCATTGCAGCACTCGTGCGAAAGCGCTTTGGTGTTCTGCCTATGCGGGAGTCGGTTGAGGATCTCAGTCACTGGTTTGAAACCCCTCTTGGGCAGGCGTTGCTGAAAGAGGAGCAGGAGGCGGTAGATGATGGTCTACAATGTGTTTTTGGCTATCACTTGCTGCAGTTGGGTATTAGTGGAAAACTCAATTTGACGGCATCAAGCCGTATTTCACACCACTTTATATTGCACCCGCGCGTAGAGGAAAATTCAAAGCTGGGAGCACTTGCTGATTTTAACCATCTGCCCTTGGCATCCGAGTCGATTGATGCTGTTGTTTTGCATCACAGTCTGGATTACAGCCAAAGCCCACATCATTTGTTGCGTGAGGTTAGCCGAACTATCATTCCGCGTGGCCACATCATTATCATTGGATTTAACCCCTTTAGTTTATGGGGAATTTGCGCAAGTCTGGCTCGCATAGTCACATCAAAACCACGATGGCGATTCCAATATCTTCGCCTCGGGCGATTACTGGATTGGCTTAAGTTAGTCGATATGGAGCCAATTGCTATTTACAGGGGCTTTTTTCGCCCCCCCTTGGCTCAAGAGCGTGCCATCAAACATTTGCATTGGCTTGAACCCTGGGGTAAAAGGCTGCACTTGCCTTGGGGGGGATTTTATATGGTGGTTGCACGTAAAGATCATATTCCTCTCATGCCAATCAAACCAAAGTGGCAACGTTATCGCCCTCTGCGGGGGCTTGCAGTAACCCGAATTCTCGGGCCAGCACCCAGTGCGAATATTGGCATGCGTTCATGGCTTTTGCGTTAATAAATAAAAGGTATAAACCCTATGCGTCAAATTGTTCTGGATACTGAAACTACCGGTCTTGAGACATCCCAAGGTCACAGAATTATCGAAATCGGCTGCGTTGAGTTAATGAATCGCCGTCTCACGGGTAGGCACTATCATCAGTATATAAATCCAGAACGGGAAATAGACGCAGGCGCGCAAGCGGTGCATGGAATCAGTAATGCAATGCTGGAAGATAAACCCGTGTTTGCACGTATTGCAGATGAATTTTTGCAGTTTGTGGGCGATGCAGAATTGATTATTCACAATGCCGCGTTTGATATCGGCTTTATCAATTACGAACTCAATTTACTGCGGCCGGGATTTGGCAGCATTACTGATCGCTGTCATGTCGTCGATACGCTTTTGATGGCAAGAGCCAAGCACCCGGGCCAGAAAAATAACCTCGATGCATTGTGTAAGCGTTACGGTGTTGATAACTCCCAACGAGAGCTGCACGGCGCATTACTCGATGCCGAAATCTTGGCTGATGTTTACTTATTGATGACGGGAGGCCAAACAGCGCTTTCACTGGGTGGCAACCAATCAAAAGAAGATGGTACCGAAGGGCAAAATGAGATACGGCGTCTTGCTCCTGACCGCAAACCTTTACCGGTTGTGTTGGCGAATGAAGAGGAACTGGTCGCACATGAACAAAAACTCGCCGCAATCGCCAAAAGTAGTGGCGATAATTGTGTCTGGTTGCGATGAAATAAAGCCAAACATGGTATAGAGTCAATGTGACTTACCCAGATTGTGCAAGCCATGCTTAAGCTTGCGTTAACCCATATGAGACAAACACTGTGAGCACAACCGAAACGTTAAATCTTGCTTCCCTCAAAATGGTTCAGGACGAGCTGGTTGCAACCATTGAGCAATCTGCTATCCGGCTCGAACAATTTGCCCAAGACCGCAATAACGGTGAGCTGTTACAAAATTGTATCGATGGGATCAAGCAAATTCGAGGCATACTCAGTTTGATCCAATTGCGCGGCGTTGATTTATTGGCAGAAGAGCTGGTTACTCACATTACCGATATTACGCTGGGTGATGATGATAAAACGGATTCAAAGTTAGAGCTGTTGACTGCAAGCTTTTTTATCCTGCCGCGCTATCTGGAATATTGCACACAAACTGCACGTAGCATGGCAATGTTATTGATTCCCCATATCAATGAATTGCGTATGGCTCGTAAGGCGGCACCTTTACCCGAAAGTTATTTTTATAATTTGCCCAACATTAAAGCCAGCCGTGAATTGGCTGTTGGTGCACAGCAGCCAGAAGACCTTGCGGTGTTGGTGCGCCGTTTGCGCCACATGTACCAAACTGGTTTGTTAAATGTTTTAAAAAATGTTCAAACCAAAGCATCTTTGGGCATTATGACTCGTGCGTTGCAGCGTTTGGAATCGGCCTCTGCCGGAAAACCGCTGAGTAATTTTTGGTGGTTAAGCAGTGCTACTGTTGGTGCAATTGCTGAAAAAAATATGCGTATCAGTAAAAGCCGAAAAATGCTGTTCAGTGCAATTGAGCGTGAAATTAAACGTTTTCAATTTGAAGGCAGTGCAGTACTGGCTCGTGAAGTGGAACCTGGACTACAAAAAGAATTATTGTATTTACTGGCGCTTTCCCATTCCGAACAACAACAGTCTATTCAAGTTTTGAATGCCTACGGTGTTCAACCATTATCCTACACCGAGGCAGAGCTCGCGCGGGAAATGGAATTTCTCAATGGTCCCAGTGCCAACACGATTAGTTCTATGGTTGCGGTGTTAACAGACGAGTTACACAGCACAAAAAATATTCTTGAGCGTGCAGCGCAAGGCGGGGCAGAGTTGCTCAGCGAATCTCCCGAGCTGTTGGAAACCTTGAAAAAAGTGGCCGATATTTTATCGATAGTCGGTTTGGTTGCGCCAAGTAACAGCTTAAAACTGGAGATTGAAAAAATTGCACAATGGCAAGCCAATCATACTCCGGTAACGCCTGATGAATTATTGGTTGTCGCTGATACATTGCTCTATGTAGAAAGCACTATTGCAGGGTTAAATAACGCAAACCTGTCAGACGACAAAGTTGCGCAGATCAATGCGTTATCGCGCGATGCAGCCATGGCGAATAACCAAATTGCGGAAGCGGAAAAGATTGTTATCGATGAGGCTGAAGCCGGTCTGGCGATGGTAAAACGCGCACTGACCGCATTTGCCGAATCTAATTACGACAAAGGTCATATCCGCAATATTCCCGGCATATTGGATTCAGTGCGCGGTGGTATGTTTTTGTTAGGCCTATCGCGTGCGGCTAATGTGTTGGCAGGTTGTATGCGTTTTGTTGATGAAGATTTGCTGGCATCCGAACAGCATCCGGCCGTGCAACATCTATTGGAAACATTTGCAGATGCCGTTATCAGCCTTGAATATTATCTTGATGCCATCAAACTGGATAAAAACGCAGACACGGCTGTGTTGCAAATTGCAGAAGAAAGTTTGCAGGCACTTGGGTATAACCTCTAAACATGTCTTCCCGCTTTTCCCTCGCGTCATTTGAGTTTCATGCCTCATCAGTGGTGCCGGCTACTCACCGTGACCGGCGCTTTATTTTGGTGGCGATAACAGAACAGTATCGCTGTACCCAATTATTATGCGACAGCAACAGTATGCTGTGTATTGTCGATCAAAGCTCTTTTGAAGTGCTCTCTGAATCGATAATCAGCGAACATTATCTGGGTGTGCTGAATGGCGATGACTTATGGGTAAGGGTGGTGGCAAACATCGCTTTACCCACTGGTTTTCAATGGCTTGGGTTGCGCTCCCAGCTGGAATTACTGTCTCCTGATTTCTTCCAATTGGCTGGACGTGCATTGCAAATTGCGCAATGGTTTTATGATCATCGCTTTTGTGGATGTTGTGGAAAACCAACACAGGAAGATACGATTGATCGTGCAAAGGTCTGTCATGCTTGCAATCTGCGCTTTTACCCCCGCATATCGCCCTGTATGATCGTGCTGGTTACGCGTGGAGAACAGATATTACTCGCTCACCACAAACGTGCAACGCGGATTGTATACTCAACATTGGCCGGTTTTGTCGAAGCAGGTGAGAGCGTTGAGGAATGTGTCCGACGTGAGGTTCTGGAAGAAGTTGGTTTACAGGTTGGCGAGGTTCGTTATTTTTGCAGCCAACCTTGGCCGTTTCCGAGCCAATTAATGCTGGGCTTTTTTGCTGAATATGAAGCAGGCGAGATTCAAATAGATCCAACCGAAATTGTGGATGCGAAATGGTTCCGTTACGATCAGTTGCCTCAGATACCCGCAGGCGCTAGTGTAGCAGGACAATTGATTGCTGATTATGTCGCCCGCATTCAACGCGCCTCCACAACATAACGCAATGATTCACATAAATAATAACAACCTTGAAAACAGGTAGGACATTATGATTTTTACCTTGCTGACTTTTTTGATTGGATTAATTGCACTTTATATCGCTTACAAAGCTGTGAGTGTGCTTTGGCAAAAGTCTTGGTTTGTAGGGTTTTGTCGTGGCGTTTTTGGGTTGGCGTTATTACTCGTCGCCACTTTTGTCGCATTGGCAGCATATGATGTCTACAGCTACAAGCAAGTACTGCAAGAACAGGTTGTTGCGACTATTAACTTTGACAAGATTGAAAATCAACATTTTATTGCCGTGCTCTCTGATAAAGATGGCAAGGAACAACGCGTTGAACTGCGTGGTGATCAGTGGCAATTGGATGCACGTATTGTTAAATGGAAAGGATATTTGGCCACTTTTGGAATTAAGCCTGCATTCCGCCTCGAACGCCTAAGTGGGCGGTATTACGATATTGAGCAGGAAACCACAGCCAAACGCACAGCATATGCAGTCAACGAAAGCTTATACGGCATTGATTTGTGGAAACTATTTAATTCTCACCCGGAGTGGGTGCCCGTAATTGATGCGGTTTACGGTACAGCCACTTACTTGCCTATGCGGGACGGTGCTTTATTTCAGGTCAGTCTTTCCAATACCGGATTAGTGGCGCGTCCAATGAATGATGCAGCACGCGAGGCGGTTGCAGAATTTAATTAAGTTTCACCTTATATTGTTTTCATCGATTATCAATTAAACGTTGTATGGAGTTGTCCATTGGAATTTTTATCAGAATACGGTTTGTTTCTTGCGAAAACGCTGACATTTGTTATTGCTGTTTTTGTCATTGTTAGTCTAGCAGTCTCTATGGGTGGCCGTACAAAAAAGTCAGATAAAGGCCACATCGAGGTTGCGAAACTCAATGAAAAATTTGATCATCTACGCGATTCATTGCGCGATGCCATGCTTGACGATGATGAATACAAAGAGTTTGAAAAAGCAGAAAAAAAGCGTTTAAAAGAAGAAAAAGCGCAAAAGAAAAAAGCCGCTAAAGAGATGGCCAAAACAAAAGTAGAAGACACTTCTAGTGCTGAATCTGAACCATCAGCAAAAAAACGTATCTTTGTGCTGGATTTTTATGGAGATATTAAAGCATCTGAAGTGGAATCCTTGCGCGAGGAAATTACCACTGTTCTCACACTAGCCAAGCCTACGGATGAAATTGTGGTAAAAGTAGAAAGTGGTGGCGGCATGGTTCACAGTTATGGTTTAGCTTCTAGTCAGCTGGTGCGCATCACCAATAAGAAAATTCCATTAACCGTTTGCGTGGACAAAGTGGCAGCCAGTGGCGGCTATATGATGGCCTGTGTTGCCGATAAAATCGTAGCGGCTCCCTTTGCTATTCTTGGATCTATAGGCGTACTAGCCCAACTGCCCAACTTTCATAAGTTGCTTAAGAAAAACGATATTGATTATGAAATGTTTACGGCAGGTGAATACAAGCGCACTGTCACTATGTTTGGTGAAAATACTGAAAAGGGGCGCGCCAAATTTGTAGAAGAGCTTGAAGATACCCATGTATTGTTCAAGGAATTTGTCAGCAGCCATCGCCCGCAAGTTGATGTAGAAAAAGTTGCGACTGGTGAAGTATGGTTCGGCTCCAGAGCCAAAGACGTTAACTTGATTGATGAACTTCAAACAAGTGATGAATATTTATTTGCCCAGGCAGAGTCTGCCGATATTTACGAAGTTGAGTTTACCTACAAAAAGACCTTACCCGAAAAATTAGGCTTTGCGGCACAAGCGGCGGTAGATAGGTTGTTAATGACGTGGTGGGAACGGCTCAATATAAGCCGCTGGTTTTAGAATGCGTAACAAAGCGGTGCCGATGGCACCGTTTTTATTTGTGCGATGACATTTTATTGATATGTGCGGAGGCAATCACTATGGCTTTTTCGTTCACAAAACTACAAATGCCCGACCCGGCTGATGCACTCAAAGGGCGGGAGGATGAATTAATTGTTGAAAACCGCCATGCGGTAAAAAATGTTCCAATCAAAGCTCCTTTTCCAGAGGGCAGTGAAAAAATCCTGTTCGGTTTAGGGTGTTTTTGGGGCGCTGAGAGAAAATTTTGGCAGCAACCAGGCGTTTACACGACAGCTGTCGGTTATTCGGCAGGCTACACACCTAATCCAACGTATGAAGAGGTGTGCAGTGGTTTAACCGGGCACAATGAAGTTGTGCTAGTGGTGTTTGATCCTAACGCAACGTCGCTGGAAAAATTATTAAAAGTATTTTGGGAATCGCATAATCCAACTCAGGGAATGCGCCAGGGTAATGACCGTGGCACCCAGTATCGCTCGGGTATTTATTATTTTAACGATGCACAACGCGAATTGGCTGAACAGACAAAAACGGCTTATCAGTCAGCATTGAATGAAAAGAATATCGGAGAGATAACCACTGAAATTTTACCCGCCAGCGCATTCTATTATGCAGAAACCTATCACCAACAATACCTGCATAAAAATCCGGGGGGGTACTGCGGGTTGGGCGGCACGGGTGTTTGTTATGCTGACGGCGCTTAGCTGTTTGTGCCCCCAAAGAATTTACATTGCTTCGTAATAAGGGCCACTGCCTCCTTGCGGAGGCACCCACCGAATATTCTGTGTTGGATCTTTAATGTCACAGGCTTTGCAGTGAACGCAGTTGGCTGCATTGATTTGTAGTTGTGTAACGCTGTCTTTTTCAATAATTTCATATACCCCAGCGGGGCAATACCGCTGTTCTGGCGCATCATAGATTGACAGGTTGTAATCTATCGGTATTTGTTGGTTTGTCAGTTGTAGATGGACAGGTTGATCCTCGTCATGGGAAAGATTCGATAAATAAATTGACGACAAACGATCAAACGTAATTTTACCATCCGCAGCAGGATAATGAATTCGCGTCGCCTTTTCTGCGGCAATTAAACATTCGTGATCTGCTTTGTGGTGTTGCAATGTCCAGGGCAGTTTTAAGCCCAAAGAATGCAGCCACAAATCCATACCAGCATATAATGTCCCGGCAATATTGCCCCATGCTGATATAGCGGGCTTGATATTGCGTACCGCATATAAATCTTTCCAGAGCCATGATGCGCGAATTTTTTCAGGGTAACTTTTCAGGAGCGGTTCGTATTGTTCTTGTGCAAATGCATCGATAATAGCGTCTGCCGCAAGCATTCCAGATTTCATTGCATTGTGAGAGCCTTTAATTTTAGGAACATTTACAAAACCTGCTGAGCATCCAATCAGTGCCCCCCCGGGAAACACCAGTTCGGGCAGTGATTGCACACCGCCTTCATTAATTGTACGAGCGCCATAAGAAAGCCGTTTTGCGTTTTCCAATAAGGGTTTTATGGCTGGATGGGTTTTGAATCGTTGAAATTCTTCAAACGGATTTAAGTAAGGATTTTGGTAATTCAAATGCACTACAAATCCAAGCGCGATTTTGTTGTCTGCCAGGTGATATAAAAATCCACCACCTCCGGTGCGGTTATCCAGTGGCCAGCCCTGCGTATGTAATACAGCCCCTTCGTTGTGGTGTGCGGGATCAATACTCCATATTTCTTTAAAGCCCAATCCGTATTTTTGCGGTTCAGCGTTCGCACGTAGATTAAATTTTTGTTCCAGCGATTTTGCGAGTGAACCGCGAGTGCCTTCAGCAATTAATGTATAGCGTGCATGTAATTCAATACCGGCAGAGAAGGTATTTTTCTGGCTTCCATCGCGTGCGATGCCCATATCGCCGGTAATGACACCTTTCACGCTACCGTCATCAGCGTACAGAATTTCACTGCCATTAAATCCGGGAAACAAATCCACACCCAGTTCTTCTGCCTGGCTACCCAACCAACGGCATACCTGTCCAAGGCTCACAATATAATTGCCATGGTTGTTCATTAATGGAGGTAAAAGTGCAGAGGGAATATTGAAATGTGTTTTTTCAGACAGCCATAAAAATTGATCTTGTTTGACCGGTGTTGTAATTGGGGCGTTTTTGTTTTTCCAATCCGGAATTAATTCATTGAGTGCGATAGGATCAATCACGGCACCCGATACTATATGCGCCCCAATGTCTGCGCCTTTCTCCAAAACGCATACACTCAGCTCTTGCGATTTTTTCGCTGCAAGTTGTTTTAAACGTATAGCGGCGGAAAGTCCTGCCGGGCCTGTGCCAACAATGACAACATCGTAGTGCATTTGATCGCGTTGGGTCATAACCGGCTCGTTTATATCGTGGTAGTTAAATGTATTTGGTCACTGCGTTGAATATTGGCAGTCAGTGAACGGCAATATTCTAAAAACGCAATCATGGCTGGCGTTTGATAGCGGTTTTTATGCCAGACAAACATAAATTGCCTGCGCAAATCGAGCATGGGCGTTTTCACTTCAACCAAACTACCGCGCCGGAATGCATCGCGAACTGCAAGGCGGGATACACAGCCAACACCAAGGCCTGATTCAACCGCGCGCTTGATTGCCTCGGTATGTTCGAGCTCCAGGCGAATTTTTAATTCCGGTAGATGATGTCGTAATGCCTGATCGAAAGTTTCACGTGTGCCTGAACCCTGTTCGCGCAAAATCCAGGTAGCCGATAATAGTGCTTCAATACTCGCGATATCCTGATTTGCTAGCGGATGTGAGGGCGAGCAGAACACAACAAGTTCATCCTCAATCCAGGTCTCGGCCTGCAATTCAGGATGATGGCAGCTGCCTTCAATAAGTCCTAAATCCAATTCGTAACCCGCGATCTGCTGCAAAATCGATTGGGTATTTTTTACTTGTAGCGCGATATGGCAATCCAGATGGTTCTGCATAAATTCGCTGATGATCATGATCGCCAGATAATTCCCGATCGTCAGTGTCGCCCCTACGCTTAAATCTCCGAGCGATGATTTCCCTTCCAGTAAATGCTCAATTTCTGCAGCCTGGGTCAACAGGCTACTGGCGACGGGCAGCAGTGATTTACCCAGTGCATTGAGCTTCAGCAACTTGCCATTGCGATCAAACAATTGGCAATCGAATTGCCGCTCAAGTTCCGCCAGTGCGGTACTGGCAGCGGATTGGGAGAGGGAAACCTCTTCTGCGGCACGGGAAACGTTACCGGTGCGGGCGATGGCGACAAAGATTTCCAGTTGGCGCAGTGTATATCTCATATCGATTTCTCGGATATATAAAATATGAATTATCAATTTAACAAATATGCTAGCGCGAAATAGACTGGACATCAACCAATCCTTTACTGAGCAACCGCTCACTGGAGACTGAAAGTGAAAGCACTGGTCGCAATCAAGCACGCTGTCGATTACAACGTAAAACCCAATATTGATCCTGCAACAGGGCAGGTTGATATCGCCCAGGTCAAAAAGGCGGTGAATCCGTTTGACGAAATTTCTCTTGAAGAGGCTGTACGTTTAAAAGAGCAGGGCAAAGTGAATGAAATTATTGCTGTCTCTATTGGTGGTGATGATGCCAAAGACAGCTTGCGTCATGCCTATGCAATGGGGGCTGATCGCGCTTTGTTGATAGCAACCAGCGCCTCACCACAACCACTTGCGGTAGCAACATTATTGAAAGCCATTGTGGAGCGCGAGCAACCACAACTGATTTTTCTGGGTAAGCAAGCAGTTGGAGAAGACTATGGACAGACAGGTCAGATCCTCTCCGCGTTGTTGGGTGTGGGCATAGGGACGTTTGCATCCGGATTGCAACTGGAAGCAGGGCATGTTGATGTCATCCGTGAAATTGAAAAAGGAACCCAAACTATTCGTCTTACCTTGCCCGCCGTCATCACCACAGATTTGCGTTTGAACGAGCCGCGTTTTATCAAGCTGCCTAATTTGATGATGGCGAAAAAGAAAATAATTGAAATTATTTCTGCACACGAATTAGGTGTTGATCTTGCTCCGCGTTTCACTGTGCTTACTGCGAGTGAGCCTGCAAACAAACCGGGTGCAGTACAGGTTAGTAATGTACAAGAACTGGTAGAAAAATTACGTCGTGCGGAGGTGTTGATATGAGCGTTTTAGTATTGGCTGAAATCGATGGCGATCAAATAAAAGTATCCAGCCTTCAGGCAATCACTGCCGCTGCAGCGTGGAATTTACCAATTGATGTATTGGTGTACGGAAATCAAGTGGATGCTGTTAGCAGCAACGTGTTGCGCATAAATAATGTTGCACGCGTGTTGGTCGCCCAAGCTACGCATTTCTCACACCCACTCGTGGAAGATGTTATTGAATTGGCATTCAGTATTGGCCGTCATTACACACACATCATCACAGCGCACACCAGTTTTGGGCGAAGTGTGTTGCCTGCAATTGCCGCGCGATTGGATGTAGCTGCGATTACCGATGTCATCGCAATCGAAGCAAATGCAACCTATGTTCGCCCTGGTTACGCGGGAAATATTATTACGCGAATTCAAAATCACGAACCCATCCAGCTTGTCAGTGTTCGTGCTACCGCGTTTCGCGCAGCACAAACGCAAGAAAATACGGTTGCGCTACGTATCGATATACAAGTGCCTGCAGCACAACACAAAAGCTATTGGCTGAGTGAACAGATTACTCATTCAGATCGCCCCGAATTACATTCGGCACGAGTGGTGATCGCTGGTGGGCGCAGCCTGGGTGAAAAGTTTGATGAATTGCTAAACCCACTGGCTGAAAAATTGGATGCAGCTATAGGGGCAACACGCGCATGTGTTGATGCAGGTTTTGCCGCGAACGACTTACAAGTGGGGCAGACGGGCACCATTATCGCACCGGATTTATATATTGCAGTCGGTATTTCCGGTGCGGTCCAGCACTTGGCAGGTATTAAAGATAGCAAAACAATTGTGGCGATTAATCATGATCCTGATGCGCCCATTTTTAAATATGCCGATTACGGTTTGGTGGCGGATTTGTTTACCACTTTGCCAGAGCTTCATGAAGCATTAGCGCAACACTAGGGGATTTTTATGAGTGCAGTAAACACACAAAAAGTGTTATCGGTAACGCACTGGAACGAAAGCTTGTTTAGTTTTACCACCACGCGTGATGATTCATTCCGCTTTGAAAACGGCCAATTTGTCATGATTGGTTTAGAGGTTGATGGTAAACCATTATTGCGTGCCTACAGTATTGCAAGTCCAAATTACGCGGAGCATCTGGAATTTTTCAGTATTAAAGTGCCGAACGGACCACTCACCTCGCGCCTGCAAAATATTCAAGTGGGGGATGATATTTTGGTGGGCAAGAAACCGACCGGAACCTTATTGTTATCCGATTTAAAACCCGGCAAGCATCTCTATTTTTTATCGACAGGCACCGGCCTCGCGCCCTTTATCAGTTTGATTCAGGACCCGGACATGTACGAAAAATTTGAAAAAATTATTCTGGTTCATGGTGTGCGGCACGTAAATGATTTGGCCTACCGCGATTTTATTACCCGTGAATTATTGGAAAACGAATTTTTGGGTGAGGAGGCAAAGCAGAAATTAATTTATTACCCCACCGTTACCCGCGAGCCATTTATCAATCAGGGAAGGCTCACCGATCTTCTCGAAAATGGAAAATTGTTTGTCGATATTGGCCTGCCGCCGTTTGATCCTGCCCATGACCGCGCCATGTTATGTGGTAGCCCGGCAATGCTTGATGACACCTGTGCATTGTTGGATAAGGCAGGGCTGATTGTCTCTCCGCGTATTGGTATTGCCGGGGATTATGTTATCGAACGGGCGTTTGTGGAAAAGTAGGTTTTTGCCATTGTCGGGCATAGGGATCTTGCCCGTGTAATATGCTGTCATTCCATCTAATTTGTCGTGTGTGTTTAATGCCAAGGTAAATAAGACTGACCCAGCGTGAAAGCGCGATTGAGGGTTGGCAAACATCGACCTGAGGCATAGATGTACATGATCCGCGGTACTTTTACTGGCAATAGCAGTGTCCATAACGCAAATAAAACCCGGTTATATGAAGCATTGGGGCAAATCGTCGTCTCTTTCCGAGCCTTGGAGAAAGGTGTGGATGGATTAATCACCTGTAGCCAGGATGAATCTTCCTCGCTGAATGCATTGCTGCTGGAGAGTATTCCTTTCACCCAGAAAATATCGCTAATGGATGAGTTGATCCGCGCGCGGCACAGCGTGCAGGAGTTGGGCGCGCTGAACCAAACATTGATTGCCTTGGTAGAGCGTTGTCATAGCTGTGAGCACCAGCGCAACGAATGGATACGCTCTTATTGGGTGCCGGAGCTAGAGGCGAAAGAGGGAAGTGTTATGCGCTTGCAGCGCCAGGAAACAGAGAATCTTGAATTGGTGCCATGCCAACTCACAGAGTTGGAAAACTTTATTGTGGTATTGAATGCGACTGTCGCGTATCTGTGCGGATTCCACCAAAAACTGTATGCCAGTTTCAAACGTATCCGTAATATCCCTGCATCAGAAACCTATCTAAAACCACTGCAACTGGTAGAAGGAGATACGCCCTGAGAGCGCATCTCCAGCTGAAAACATTACTGCTCCACATTCCCCGCGTGCAGGCCACATTCTTTTTTAGTGGCTTCTTCCCACCACCAGCGGCCTTCGCGCTCATGCTGCCCCGGCGAAACCGGGCGAGTACAAGGCTCACAGCCGATTGAAATAAAGCCGCGCTCATGTAATTCGTTGTACGGCACTTCACACATGCGGATGTAATCCCAAACCTCTTTGGATGACCAATTCGACAGCGGATTAAACTTGGTGAGTTTTTCACCGGGGCGTGCGAATAACTTATCGTCCTGAATTACCGGGATTTCAGCGCGGGTAGGGCTTTGGTCTTTGCGTTGGCCGGTGATCCACGCATCCAGCGTCAGTAATTTTTTGCGCAAGGGTTCGATCTTACGGATGCCACAACATTCTTTGTGGTCGTCTTCATAAAAGCTGAAAAGACCTTTTTCCTGAACTAACTGACGTACTGCTTCGCCATCTGGCGAGATGACATCAATTTTAATGCCGTAATGCTTGCGGACTTTTTCGATAAAACGGTAAGTCTCCGCATGCAAGCGGCCAGTGTCCAGGCAGAACACGGGCACATCCGGGCGATAGTTGCGCGCCATTTCAATCAGTGCAACATCTTCTGCACCGCTGAATGAGATAGCGATATTGTCGAATTGGCTCAGGGCGTACTTAATGATTTTCTGCGGGCTTTCTTGCTGGAATTTGGCATCCAGGTCGATAAGGTTTATCTGGTTATCGGTCATAAGGGCTACTCACGGTATTACGGTGTTTGGTATGGCCGTCAGGATACCAGAGCAAGGCATCCAGCCCAAGCAACAGGCCTTCCGAGGTTTGCTTTACCGAATCAAAACAGGTAGATTGCCGCGACTCTTTTTAGGGCGAAATCGCCTGTTTATTAACCGTTTTGGAGGTTGTTGTGGAAATTGCATGTCTGGACCTTGAAGGTGTATTAGTCCCTGAAATTTGGATCGAATTCGCCAAAGTGACCGGTATCGAAGAACTGAAAGCCACCACCCGTGACATTCCGGATTACGATGTATTGATGAAGCAACGCATTCGTATTCTGGAAGAGCACAAGTTGGGCCTGAAAGAAATTCAGGATGTAATCGCTACCCTCAAGCCGCTGGATGGTGCCGTTGAATTTGTGGATTGGTTGCGTGAGCGTTTTCAGGTAATCATTTTGTCAGACACTTTCTACGAATTCTCACAACCACTGATGCGTCAATTGGGTTTCCCTACGCTCATGTGCCATCGTTTGAATGTTGATGAGCGCGGAATGGTGGCTGGTTACACCTTGCGCCAGAAAGATCCAAAGCGCCAATCAGTATTGGCTCTGAAAACCCTTTACTATCGTGTGATCGCCGCTGGTGATTCGTATAACGACACCACTATGTTGGGCGAGGCGGATCAAGGTATTTTGTTCCATGCACCACAAAACGTGATCGATCAATTCCCGCAATTCCCTGCAGTACACACTTACGAAGACTTGAAGAAAGAATTCATCAAAGCGAGTAATCGCGAATTAAGTCTGTAATTCTGTGTAATGTAAAACGCGCTCGATACTCGATATAAGTCGAGCGCGTATTTTGAAAATGTAATACGTTAAACACCACTACCGTTTTTAATAAAAAAGCCTCAAGGCAAATAATAAATAGCTCAACAGAACCTCTAACCGTTTTTTCAATAACGATAACTCCGGCTTTTATGGAGTGAATAAGAGGTAATCAATAATGGATGCATCAACTCAAGCTACACCTGTTGTAGTGACCACATCACCCGGTGGAAAATTTATTCCTTTGGCTCTCGTTGCAGGGCTGTTCTTTATTTTGGGTTTTGTCACTTGGCTTAATGGCTCATTAATGCCGTATCTGGAAGAAGTGCTGACCCTGACCCCGGTTCACGCATCGCTGATTTTATTTGCGTTTTATGTTTCCTCCACGTTGGTGGCTATTCCCTCTGTTTCGCTCATTGCGCGTGTTGGCTATAAAAATAGTATGGCGCTCGGGTTGGTGGGAATGGCACTTGCGGCACTGACCTTTATTCCTGCAGCAATGGCGCACAGTTTTGAGCTGTTTTTGTTGGCGCAATTTTTAATGGGTGCCAGCCTTACGTTGCTGCAAACGGCGGTGAATCCTTACGTAGTAAAAATTGGCCCGGAAGAATCAGCCGCGGTGCGCATCAGCGTGATGGGAATGTTGAACAAAGGCGCAGGTATTGTTGCGCCCATGATGTTCACCGCATTGATTTTGTCAGGTATGAGCCACGCTGGTTCAACACCAACAGAAGAAGAAAGAAAAGCGATGGCTGGCAGCCTGATTCTGCCTTATCTGGGTATGGCACTGTGTATTTTGGCGGTGGCACTCATAGTGAAGTTATCATCATTACCTGAGTTAAATCTTGAATCCGAAGATGCAGGCGAGGTGCGCGATTCCGGTTTTCATTTTAAAGAGTCACTGGCGCACCCCAATTTGGTGTTGGGTGTGTTTGCACTGATTTTTTACGTGGGTGTTGAAGTTATTGCAGCCGATACCATTGGTTCCTATGGTCGCAGTATCGGTTACGAAAATTACACATCACTTACGTCATTTACCATGACATTTATGCTGATAGGTTATGGCTTGGGGATTTCACTGATTCCGCGTTTTATCAGCCAGGCCAACGCGTTATTGGTATCTGCTGTTTTAGGTTGCTTGCTCAGCCTTGCAATTGTGTTTGGCGATAATCAATCCACTGCGCTGGCTGATGTGTTATTGGTTCCGTTTGGTTTGCCTGCACTGCCCAATACATTGGTATTTATTGCCATGATGGGTTTGGCAAATGCGATTGTCTGGCCCGCAGTATGGCCAATGGCATTAAGTGGATTGGGCCGTTTAACCGGCACTGGTTCAGCGCTGTTGGTGATGGCAATTGCCGGTGGAGGAATTTTGCCGGTGCTATTAAATACGCTGGCTTCACATGAAGAGGTGGGGCGTCAGTCGGCTTATATTATTGCGCTGCCTGCTTATTTATTTATTTTGTTCTATGCCGCTAAAGGCCACAAAATAAAACGTTGGAAAAAATAATCCTGTCGCGTAAAAAAAATCCGCTCGCGTTTTAATGTAACGCGAGCGGATTATCTCTACTTTTCTATAAAACCTTCTTGCTTATCAAACTTATATCCGCAATTACCAAATTTTCACACGCACTTTTTCATCGCGGTACATTCCATCACCCGGTTTAACGCCATAGACTTCATAGAACTCTGTCATGTTCGACAGTGGCCCCAGTACGCGATACTCACCCGGTGAGTGCGGCCCATTAATGACTTGGCGGCGTAAGGCTTCATCGCGGTATTTGATTCGCCATACTTGTGCCCAGCCCATAAAAAAGCGTTGCTCAGCGGTAAATCCATCAATCGTTTTACCGGGTTTTCCGCCCAATGAATTTTTGTAGGCGCGATGGGCGAGTGTAACACCGCCAAGGTCTGCAATGTTTTCACCTAAACCGAGCGCGCCCTGTAAATGCAAATCATCAATCGGGTTGTAGGCGCTGTATTGATCAACCATTAATTGCGCGCGCGATTTAAATTGCGCCGCATCTTCTTCTGTCCACCAATCGCGCAAATTACCGTCGCCATCTGAATGTCGCCCTTGGTCGTCAAAACCGTGAGTGAATTCATGGCCGATCACTGCACCAATTGCGCCATAGTTAACGGCATCATCTGCAGCGACGTTAAAAAACGGCGGTTGCAAAATGGCTGCAGGAAATACGATCTCATTCATGCTCGGGTTGTAATAGGCGTTGACCGTTTGCGGTGTCATTGCCCACTCGGTGCGGTCTACCGGTTTGCCCAAGCGCGCAATGGCGCGCTCTTGTTCACAGATTGCATTGCGCCGCAAATTGGCGACCAATTCTTTGGCGTTGATGGTGACGCAATTGTAGTCGCGCCATTTTTCCGGATAACCAATTTTGGTGTTGAATTTGGCGAGTTTTGTTTGGGCCTGGCGTTTGGTCTCCGGGCTCATCCAAGTGAGTTCTTCAATTGATTGTGAGTAAGCCTTGCGCAAGTTTTCAATCATCAAATCCATGCGCGCTTTGGCTTCTGGCTTGAATTGTTGCTCAACATATTTCTTGCCGACTAAAAAGCCCAACTGCGTATCGGCTAATTTAGCGGCGCGTTTTTCACGTGGGCGTTGCTCTTGAATACCACTCAATGTTTTGCCATAAAAATCAAAGTTGGCATCGACGAATGCTTTGTTTAGATTTCCGGCATCATTATTCAACACATGAAAGGTTAAATATTGCTGCCAATGCGCTAACGGAATTTTTGCCTGCAACTGGGCAAATGCTTTCACATAAGTGGGTTGGTTAACGACCACTGCATCGATATTGCCAAGCTGGGCTGCATCAAAAAAACGGTTCCAATTCAAACCTGGTGCCGCTTTGTTCAGCTCTGCCAGCGTCATTTTGTTGTAGGTAGCGGTGCGGTCCCGGTTTTGCACGCGTGTCCAGTGAATAGCGGCAATTTTTTTCTCAAGCGCAACAACATTCGCGGCTGCTTGCGTTGGATTTTTTTCACCGGCTAGTGTGAATAATTGCTCGATGTACTTCTGGTATTTGCCCCGCAACTCAACGGATTGGGCATCGGTTTTTAAATAGTATTCACGGTCAGGTAAGCCCAAGCCGGATTGATACGCTCCAGTAATGTATTGCTCGGAGTTTTTATCATCCTGATCGATATATAACTCAATCGGCGTACCGGTCCCGTAAGGCTGCCACTCTCCCCACAGCAATGCTAGATCAGCGTGATTTTTGAGTTGGTCGATTCGCGCCAAATAAGGTTTCAGTGGTGATAATCCCAATTGTTCGATTAATACCTCATCCATAAACGATTTATACAGATCGGCAATTTTTTGTTCGTCTGAGCCCGCAGGCTGTTCAGTCGCTGCGAGTGATTGAATCATCGCGCGTACATCATTCTCTGCATTTTCAGCGAGCGCATCAAAACTGCCCCAGCGTGCTTTATCGGCAGGAATTTGGGTGTTCTCCAACCATTTTCCGTTTACATAGCGGAAAAAATCCTGCTGCGGTGCAACACTGGTATCCATGCTGCTCAAGTCAATTCCTGAACCTAATGCGCTACCGTTTTGCGATGTTTCACTTGAAGGGGAATTGTTGCTACACGAACTAACGCCGAGCGCTAATGAAATACCCAGCGCGATTGCGGTCATTTTTTTCATTGCGATTTCCTTGAATGGTTGTGATGAACGTTAAATCAGTAGAGCGCGCGCTTGAACATGCCCAGTGCAGTTTGGTAGCCCCACAATTGCAATTCGGCATCGTAGCGGTCGCCTTCATCGCGCATGAACGCGTGCACACCGTTCACTTCATGCCAGGTGAAATTCACGTTATTGGCAACCAGGTTGGCATACACTTTTGCGCGGCCTTCGGGCGGAATGTGCGGGTCTTGTTTGCCCCAGATCATTTGCAGCTCGCCTTTGATTTCACCCGTGCGCGTCAAACTTTCATTACCCGGTTGTGATGGAGTCAGGCCGGAGTGGATATCAGTTGCATAAAAACAACTGGTTGCCGAAATGGCCGGATGGATCGCTGCGCGGTAAGCCAAACCACCGCCCAGACAAAACCCCATCGCGCCGATTTTTCCCGAGTAATAGGGCAGCGTTTGCACGTAATCGATCATCGCTTGGGTGTCGGTATCGTGTGCTTCCAAATATTTTGCAACTTTATCCGCGTTGCCTTTATCGCGGCCTGCATCGTCGTAACCCAATACCGTGCCGATAGGATTTAATTCATGAAACACTTCCGGAACAATCACAATAAAACCGTGCCCCGCCATAATTTGTGCGCTGCGGCGAATAGGTGAGGTCTGCTGGAAAATTTCGGAGTAAAGAATAATGGCGGGGAATTTTTTGCCGGCGGGTTCGGTGGTGTCTTTCGGGTGATACACATAACAGCGCATTACGCCGGTGGGAGTATTCAAATCGACTTGATGGTTCTGAATTAACATCAGATGCTCCTCGGAGATGTTGTAATTTGTTTTTGATGATTAGTGTTTAAATTGCTGTTCCAGTGTTTGCATTAATACCTGTACCTTGGCGATGGATTCGCGGTATTCCTGATCGGTTTCAGAATCGGCAACTATACCGCCGCCGCCCCAGCAATGGATCTTGTTGCCATCGCAGACCAGTGTGCGTATTGCAATGCTGGTGTCCATTTGGCCATCGGCACTGATATAGCCCAAGCTGCCGCAATACAGCGAGCGGCGTGTGGGTTCCAATTCTTCAATGATTTCCATCGCGCGGATTTTCGGTGCGCCGGTAATGCTGCCGCCGGGGAAGGCATCACGCAGTACATCAATTGCCGTTGCGCCTTCGTTTAACTGGCCGGTTACTGTGCTGACCAAGTGATGGACATTGGCAAAGGTTTGCAGTTCACACAGCGCGGGCACACGCACGTCCGTGCAGTGTTTACTTAAATCATTGCGCAGCAGGTCAACGATCATCACATTTTCGGCGCGGTTCTTCTGGCTGTTTTGCAGCCATTGGGCGTTGGCGATGTCTTCTTGATCGGTGGTGCCGCGCTTGATAGTGCCTTTGATTGGCTTGGTTTCCACCTGTGTGCCGCGTACCTGAATAAATCGCTCGGGCGATAAACTCAGCACCGCGCCGGTCTCCAGCTGCATAAATCCCGAGAAAGGTGAGGGCAGTACCTCGCGCAAGGCGAGGTAGGCAACGAACGGATCGCCGCTATAGTCAGCGCTAAACCGTTGGGCAAAATTGACTTGGTAGCAATCGCCCGCGCGGATGTATTCCTGAATGCGGGTCAGTGCCTGCCGGTATTCATCCACTTTAAGATTGCTTTGAAAGTAATTGATTTTAAATGAGTTTTTATCAGTTTTAATGAATTGCTTTAAATCGTGAAACATCGGTTTTTGCGATGCATTCAAGCACAGCTGCTCGATTTCCAAAAAGTTATAAGCGCTTTCCAAGCTGCCGCTGAGCGCTTCATTAATCACTAATGATGCCGTCTGCTGTTCGTGATCCTGAATAATCGCCCAAGGGTAAATGCCGATATGCATGTCGGGCAGGGCGATGTCATCGGCAGCCAGCGCAGGCAACACTTCAAGACGGCGACCAAGGTCATAGCCAAAATAACCCACAGCGCCGCCGATAAATGGCAGGGTCGGATGAGTTTGGTTTTCGTGATTACCGAGTAAATCGCGCAGGATATAAAACGGATCGTCGCTTGAATTGCGGCAGCTACCGGTATGGTCGCTAATACGGGTTTGCTCGCCTTTAGTGATCAGCACTTGTTGCGGCGCGGCGCAGACAATATCGAAGCGGCCGTAGTGGCTCGCAGGGCGGCCAGAATCCAGCCACACCGCGTAAGGCAAATGGCGCACGGCAGCAAACCAGAACGCCGGTTTAGGTTGATAAACAAGCGGAATAATGCGGAGCTTTTCAGCAAGGAATCTGGGCATGGAATCTGATGGTCAGCGCCGTTACGGGGCTAGCATTCTACCCCATGATTGCCAGCCTTCGGCAAATAGACTTTGGTGCCAAGCCCGTTTAAGCTGCATTGCTCTAATGCTGCTTTAACAGGTTAAGGAATCGCCCAATGGATGTTCTTTTATTTACCTTCGCAATGCTGATTGGTGGTGTTGCTACCTGGCAAGGCCTCAGTTGGTACTACAACAAAAAGTTCAAACGCCCCGTGCAGGATGTCAGCACAGAATCGCATGTGCTGCTGGAGCGGATCGAAAAAGTATTTAAAGTGGTGCTGGCGGAAGGCTACTTCACCGAAATTTATGATCACAACACCAAGCGCGATTTTTTTGGCATCTTCAAAACCAATAGCAAAGCGCTGGTGGTTGCAAAAGCCAAAGTTGCCGTCGGTTACGATTTCGCCAAAATGAAATTTCGCCGCGACCACAATTCGCGCACTCTGGTGATTGAACAGTTTGCCGCGCCGGAAATTCTGTCCATCGATACCGATTACAAGTTTTATGACATCAACCAGGGTGTGCTGAATAAATTTGATAATGAAGACTTCACCGAAATTCTGGCTGAAGCAAAAAAACTCATGCAAGAAAAAGCGATGGAAAGCGATTTGCCGCAGATCGCACACAAGCAGCTGCAATTAATGATGCAACAACTCTGCGCCTCGGTAGGCTGGCAGTTGGAGCATGAGAAAATTTTAGAACCCCTAAAAACCCTGCACGTCACTACTGACGAACACACAAAATAAAAACAAGGAACGCTTATGGCTCTGCTCGTTATTTTTACGCTGGTCGGCATGGCGCTGGGTGAGGCCATTTTTTACGATAATGGTTGGTTGATTGGTGCGGGCTTGGGGTTTTTAATCACCAAAGTCGTCTTGATGGGCAACCACATCAAACGCCTTGAGCGCGATGTGAATACGCTCAAAACCGATTCACAATCTGCTGCGCGCCACGCAGCTGAGCAGTCATCATCTGTGCGGCCATTAACTACACAGCCGGCAAACACACCGTCACCAACCACCACACAGGATCAAGTCGCATCTGTGCCTGCAACATCCGTTGCTGAACAGCGCGTGCCATTAGCAGAGCGATTAAAAGCACACGGGATTGAATTGCCACCAGAAACTGCATCGGTTGAGTTACCGATCAGCGATGCCGAATTGGAAAACCTTGCGCTGGCGACTGCGCAACCCAACGCAGAATCACATTCCGAGCAGGTTGCAAAACCCGTCGCGCCTAAACCAGTTCCTTCGGCTCCCGCTAAACCTGTAGAGCCCGATGTATTTGAAAAAGGCATCGCGTTTATCAAACGTTTTTTAACCGAGAGCAATCCCATTGTCCTTATTGGTGTGGTGGTGATGTTTTTCGGTTTGAGCTTTTTAGTGAAGTACGCATCCAGTCAAGGTTTGTTTCCCATTGAATTGCGCATGGCTGCCGTTGCCGCGATTGCCATCACCTTGATCGTACTGGGCTGGAAAACTCGCGAGCGGGCAGGGGGTTATGGTTTGGTATTGCAAGGTGGTGGTATAGCGGCGCTTTATCTCACCGTATTTGCAGCGGCAAAAATGTATGCGCTTATGCCTACCGGTGCCGCGTTTGCGCTCATGTTTATTATTGTGATGTTAGGTGCGCTGCTTGCGATTTTACAAAACGCGCAGGTGCTTGCACTTATGGCAACGGCAGGTGGATTCCTTGCACCGATTCTCACGTCCGATGGTTCCGGTAATCATGTCGGGTTATTCAGTTTTTATCTGCTGTTAAATATTGGCATTCTCACCATCGCCTGGTTTAAAACCTGGCGGCTGCTGAATTGGGTTGGCTTTGTATTTACTTTTGTGATTACCTCCATTTGGGGTGTGCTCAAATACGAGCCGCATTTGTACGCGAGCACTCAACCATTCTTGCTCGCTTTCTTCGCGCTCTATTTAACGGTGTCGATTTTGTTCTCGCTTAAACAGCCGCCGAATCTAAAAGGGCTGGTCGATGGCAGTTTACTTTTTGGTTTGCCGATTGTCGGCTTCGGTTTGCAAACAGAATTGTTAAAACAAACCGAATATGGTTTGGCGATTAGTGCATTAGTGCTGGCGATTATTTATATCGCATTGGCGCGTGTACTCTGGGCCAAATACCAACAAACCCATCGCGTATTAATTGAATCCTTTATTGCGCTGGGTGTTGCCTTTGCCACCTTAACCATTCCATTGGCAATGGATGCGCAATGGACATCTGCCACCTGGGCACTGGAAGCAACCGGCTTGATCTGGGTTGGTTTGCGCCAGCAGCGTTTGCTACCGCGCTGCGCTGGTTATTTGCTTCACATCGCCGCAGCCTGTTCGTTAATGATTCACGGTTTGGATACCGGCACTCGCGCGTTGATTGATGGTGATTTTATTAGCCTGCTGATATTGGCTGCGTCGTCACTGTGCATCGCGTATCTGCTCAGCCGTTTTGCAGAAAACGCAAAACCGGTTGAAAAAATCGTGGCCAATGTGGCGATGATTATCGGCTGGCTCTGGTGGTTATTGGCCGCCAGCCGTGAGATCAATACGCATATTGCAGGCGAGCATCAATTTCCATCACTGATGTTAATGTTTGCCATATCGGTCGCGGCATTGTTGGCGTTGAGTAAAAAAATCCAGTGGCCGGAACTCATGCGTATCGGCTTTTGGTTGTTGCCGCTGGGCATGGTGTTATCGATGAATAATTTTGGCGAAGGATTATTTATCGGTTACGACGTATATCCATCCCAACGCTGGGGCTTGTTAGCACTCGCGATTTTCTTTGCAGTGCAATATCGCTATTTATGGCAGCAAACCGGCCGTGCCGCTTGCGGTATTTTAAGTGTGTACCACGTACTAACCGCGTGGTTTATTTTCAGCTTAATCGGTTGGGAAGCCAGTTACTGGCAAAGCAAAATGAGCTGGTATGGCACCAGCGCGGCGGTGTTGTGGTTTGTGTGTTTGGTAGCTCCGCTGGTTGCGTTAATGTTCTTTACGCACAAAGCCAGTGAATCCGGCAAAACCCTTTGGCCATTTACCCAGCACGCAGCGGATTATAAAAACCTGATTCCCGCACCATTACTGTTTGGTTTGTTCTGCTGGTTTGTTGTCGCCAGTCATTACTCAGGCGCAACAGCACAATTCTATTTGCCCATTTTGAACCCGCTGGATTTAGCGCAAGCAGCCGTATTGGTGTTGTTTGTTTACGCCATGAAACGCGGCTTTATCGGGTTAAATAATCTCACGCCAGAAGTTCGCTACGGCGCATTGGGTGTGTTGGGTTTTGCGTGGATCAACATTGTGCTGCTGCGCGCCGTGCACCAATACGCGGGTATTGAATATTCAGCGGTGGTGATGTGGAACTCCGTTGTGGTGCAAATGTCGCTATCAATTCTGTGGGCGGTATGTGCGTTGGTAGTGATGAATCTTTCCCGCCGTTTGCGAGAGCGCAAACTGTGGATGGTGGGTGCAGGTTTATTAGCAATCGTTGTCTTAAAACTGTTTACCAAAGATGCATCGGGCACCGGAACACTTGCGCGTATTGTGTCGTTCATTGTGGTCAGTGGTTTGATGATTTTGATTGGCTATTTATCGCCAATACCGGCAAAAGCAAAACAACAAACTGAAAAAGAAGAAGCGGTCTGATAACAGGCTGCTTTTTGATGTTGATAAAAACCAAAACCGGGATTCAGGAATCGTGCTTTAACACTACAACAGGGGAATAAAAGGATTCGTATGAAAAAGTTAATCGTGATTGGTGTGTTGTTTGCGGCCTACTGGTATTGGAATGACGGGAAATTACCGTTTCTAAGTGGCAGCAGTGCAGCAGCAGTTGATGGCAGTGGAAATCCGGCGGTGTGGGTTTTTACCTTTAATGGCTGCGGTGATGCGTGTAATAGCGTGGTAAAAGAGTTACGTAACCGCAATGTGCCTTTCACTGAAAAAGTGATTAGCCCCGATCAGCGCGATGAGCCAGATTATAAATTGTGGCAGGGGTTTCGCGCAGGCAATGCATTTCCTTTGGTTGCCGCAGGTGATCAAACGGCAACAGGCTCCCATGTTCCCACTATCGCGAGCTTGTTAGGAAAAACCTTTGGGGATGCGTATCTTACCCCTTATGAAAAACAATATTTCAAGTCGCATTTCAATGCGGATGGTTCACCGCGCATCGTACTTTATGGCACAAACTGGTGCGGTTACTGCGCCGCGCTTCGCAAAGAATTTAACGCAAATAATGTCAGTTTTGTGGATGTCGATGTAGAAAGCCAGCCTAATACACGATTGCTGTTGCAAACCATGGGTATTAGCGGTTATCCGGCCACTTGGGTTGGCTATACGCGGGTTAAAGATGGATCTAATTACAATGCGGTTATGTCACTGGTAAAGAATTCAAATTGATCCATGGCTTAAGAATGTTTTTTAAAAGTTTTTAAAAGGTTTATAGGTAATGATGAATTTTAAAAAGTGTATCGCGCTGGGTGCGATGTTATTCGGTGTAAGTACTGCGGCAACTGCAGAGGTTATCCCTGTTTATCAAATCAGTGAAGCAAGTGGTACGTTTTTGCAAACCACGCTCACGCACGATATTTATCGCTACAGTGCCGATACCCAATTAAATGATCTTGTCGTTACCGACCAGCAGGGCAACCGGTTGCCTTATCGCATTGCGGCGCCCAGTGTGCAAAGCAGTGAGCAGACAAACTTTACGCCAGTACGTTTTTTTCCGGTGGCAGTGGGCACTGCACCGGAAACCTTATTGGTGTTGAGCAGTGCATCCATCCGTTTGGATGACAACCAAATTTCGGTAAGTGCAGTTAAAGCCGATAAAGAAGAATTGCAAAACCAAAGTGCACCGACGGATTTTTTTGTCGTAGACCTTAGCGATTTGCGCACACGCGCGGACAAACTTGCGGTGCTCTGGCCAATTAACGAGCAACACCAATATTTGGAAGTGGATGTGAGCGGCACCAATGACATGACAAATTGGTCGCCCATTACCAAAACCACATTGGTGCAATTATCGAAAGAGGGCGAGCGCTTAACGCGCAATAAAATCACGCTCAACTTGAGCGAAAGACAATATGCCTACTTAAAGCTGAAATTTACTCGCGGTAATGAGCAGCTCCAGTTAACTCAAGTGCAGGTAGAAAATACCGATACCATTGCCAACGCACCCACATCCGATGTATGGCAAATATCCGGCGAATTGGCAGATGAACAAAAATCAGCGCTGTATTCCATCAACGGCGGAGCAAAAGTACAAACCGCCGCATGGGAATTTGAACGTGATGACATAGCACCGGTAAGCAATGTGAGCATCAACCTTGGTGCGGTTATGTATGGCGACAGCATCAAAGTATTTTCACGCAACACCGAAAAACAACCGTGGAATTTGGTTCACCAAGGCATTTGGTTTAATGCGCAAGTAGGCGATACCTGGCAGCAAAGCGATGCCATCAATGTGTACAACAATAGCGATACCCAATGGCGCATTGAACTGAACGAGCTGGTGCGCACCACTGCAAAACCACAACTCACATTTACTCGCCAACCCGAAATCCTGCAATTCATCGCAAACAATGCCGCCCCCTACAATATCGCCATAGACACCCAAGTCGCCCCCGGTAACCAACAAACCACCACTCAAATTTTTGCACAGTTGGTTAACGGCAAAGACATCCAATGGTCACAATCCAACGCCACCGAATTAAAACCCAACCTAAACTCCTTCGCCCGCCACGGTATGCCAATCAGTTGGAAAACCATTTTGTTCTGGGCAATTATGATCGGCGCAGTCGGTGTGTTGATTTGGGTTGCGGTGCGGTTGATGGGGCAGATGAAAAATTAGTGATGAGGATCTTATGCTTTTATTTTTATTAATAGTGTTTATTTTTTCGAGTGCAGTTATTTGGTATTTTCTTAACAAAAAAAATTATTCAGTAGCATTTGTATTGCTTGCATTTCTCATTGGCTTATGTCTTGTAGGGGTTTACTTGGCATCTTCATATGTTGATCCTAAGAAATTAGGAAGTGCTGAGCAGTTTGGTCAATTTGGTGATTATATTGGAGGGATATTAAATCCCATATTTGGTTTTGTAACAATCGTTCTTCTTATTAACACATTTCACAATAACAATAGGCAGCTGGAGATTGTTGCTGAATCAAATTTACACGAAAAAATAAAGAAAATATCTATGGCTATTAGTTCAACCAAAGAAAAAATCCATCAAGAGTTAAACAGAAAATATGGTTTTATGCACGAGGGAGATTACAAGACGGAGTCATTTATGAATTATTTTTTCGAAAATGGCTTTCCCAAGAAAAACCTAAAGCAACTACTATTTTCCATATCGGAGCACACAGAAAACCTTTTTATTCGGGAGTGGAACACCAAAAGCTTACAGCAGGGAGCGCACAGCGAATTCAAAGAGCATATAATGATGACATTAAGAATTAGGTTTTATGTTGAATACATTGTTAATGCACATTTTCGTTTAATTGATTCTGAAAATTCAGGAATCCTAAAGTATAAGGCCTCGCTTGATCTTGCAGAATTTTGTGAGGAAATGGAATTGTTGTTCTTGCTTACCAAGAATAAATCTCAAGAATTTAAAGATGCTGCTGTGAAGATGACAAAAAATGTTAACCCTTATTCTTTTTAGCTTTTTTGGTCTTCAGCTTTCATCATTTATATAATTCTTTAACATGTACTGCTGGCTCAGTTGTCAGCTAGTTACGTCTTTCATAAATTAGAAAACTCTATATATGATTATTTATTCAAGCATTAATTGAGAGACACTAATGGCTTCAAAATTTTACGTAGTATGGGCGGGGCGTGAGACGGGGATTTTTACGGATTGGGCTACGTGTAAGAAACATGTCGATGGATTTGTGGGGGCGCGTTATAAATCGTTTTTGAGCCGTGAAGAAGCCGAGGCGGCGTTTGGTGGTGCTAAACCGACAGCGGGGACTGGCCGTGCTGCGCCGAGTGCAAATAAGGTTAAAACTTATAATGCCGCTGAAGTAAATGCATTGCCGCAGCAGGTAAAAATATTTACTGATGGCGGCTGCGAACCAAACCCAGGTGAAGCAGGATCAGGCGTGGCGGTTTATCGCGATGGGAAATTGGCGGAGCTGTGGTATGGGTTGTATAACCCGATGGGGACTAACAACACTGCCGAATTAAATGCGCTCCACCAAGGATTATTAATTGCCCAACACGACATCGCCCAAGGCAAAACCGCCGCAGTATTTTCTGACTCGCAATACGCGATCCAATGCGTAACTGTGTGGGCGATTGGTTGGGAAAAAGCCGGCTGGAAAAAGAAGGGCGGTGAGATTAAAAACCTTGAATTGATCCAAGCGATTTACGCATTACATCAAACCCTGAAAAACAGCGTGCAAGTGTTGCATGTGAATGGCCATGTAGGTGTACAAGGCAACGAACTTGCCGACCGCATGTCCATACTCGCTATCCAAACTCACGAAACTGAATTTGCTCTGTATCGCGAACCATTGGATATCAACGCGATATTGGCAACACGTGCGGGCTAACGAACGCATTAATAACGACATGCTGATAACAACATTATTGATAACAAAACTAAAGGAATTGCTAAGATGAAATTAGGTACTTGTCCCTGTTGTGGATCGCGTAATTTAAAAAAGTTACAAGGTGAACAATTTACCTGTTTGGATTGCAAAGCACCTTTGCGTTTTACGTGGAGTGCTGCGCACATTATTGGAATTTTTTTGCCGGTATTTTTGCCTAATTTATTAAAGTCATTCCCTGAGACTGTGCAGTACGGTGTTCCGGCTGTGTTACTGGTTGTGCTGTTGATTCTGTACTATCGCTATCGCCGGTTTTATGTGGATGATATTGGTGTGGCAGAGGCGATTAATGCACGCAATAGCGATTTAAGTCATATCAACCGATTTGTGACTGGAAAAATAGGGGCAATTGATTTTGTAAGTAACATCGATGCCCTCAAAAGCACCTATGCAAAAGAACCGGCGATACAAACGCTCATTCAAGATCACTTTAATCGGGTAGGTGGTCTTAGTGTTAGTGACCAAGCTGCAGGATTCTCGGCTGTGTATCCGAATGTGGATCTCAACAACATCGCTACTGAGCAAGAGCGTATTGCAACTGATGAAATCGCGCGTTTAAAAACCTACAAAATTACTATTTAAAAGGCAGCTCTTTGTTTACCCATATTACCCAAGCACAAAAATCTGCTTATGTTTGCCTCGGCTTATTTAGCCTGTTTGCCCTTGTGCTTTGGGTTCCCTCGTTATTTATTCCTTTCTGGGGCGATGATTATTTTTTTCTAACCCAAGCGCGTGATGCGCGGTTAAATGGCGACTCTTGGTGGTTGCCGTTTATCTCTGAATCGCAAACCGGATTTTGGCGGCCATTAAGTATGGATACTGGCTGGCGGTTTGTAGAGCAAGTTCTTCAAGGCAATTTACTGTATTCACACATCTATTCCTGGTGCCTGACATTATTATCGCTCGCCGGTATTGCGATATTTACCTACCAATTTGCGCGGGCGATGCAGTGGCAACAACCGCTGCTGATTGCGTTACTCACTGCTGCGCTGCATGCCGTGCACATAGTGACCTATTTGCCGCTGCATTGGGTGGCGGCCATGAACAGCCCCACATTGGTTTTCTTTTTAAGCATTACACTTGCTGTTTGGATTGCATTACCGCGAATGCAAGGCACTAAACGTTGGTTGGCACTGCTCAGTTTACCGTTACTGCAATTGCTATCGTTATTCAGCAAAGAACCTGCGATTTTGATTCCTGCTTTAGTGGTTGTGCTCGCGCTTTTTCTACATAAACAACAATCCTATAAAAAAATGGATGTCGCCATATGGTTTATCTGCGTGGGTATTTGTGTGGTGTGGCTATATTTTTATAAAGAGTTCACGCCTAACCGCCATTCAGCATATGGACTCACGCTGGGAAAAAATATCACCATCAACTCCCTGAGTTTTTCCGCATGGATTTTTAACGTTCCGCGTGAAGCCTTACGCATGATAGTCACTGAACGCTTTTGGATAGGCAGCCTGTGGGCTGCAGTCTGTTTTATTCCAATGGCGATAGTCTATTGGATCAGCCTGCGCACATTAAAACCTGCGTTCACTCTCATTCAATGGCTGGCCGCATTGGCATTTTTAGTTATCGCTTATGGCCCTTATTTTGTATTGGCCGACCAAGCTTATGAATATTACGCAGCAGTCGCGATGATCTTGCCATTGTTGTTAGTCGCACGCGCGCTATTGGTTGCAAGCAAACTTAAAATCGGATTGTTATTGGTAGGTATTTCATCGCTCATTGCAGTGCAGGGCACGCGCTCGGCAGAATATCCAGCCGTGATTGATCGCGCTTTTTGGGCAGAGCGACAAGTGGAATATCTACAACAACATCCAGTTTCTGTGCCTTTGTTGGTTAGCATTGCCAATGAACACCAATTTGCAGCCTTGGGCGTGCAAGGTATTGAATGGCGCTTGGGGTTGGCAAAAGGCAGTGTGATACTCACGCATACCTGCGAAGCGAAAGGAAAACCATTGTCTGACCGGATACTGGTGCAAAATCCTGCGGGGGATTTTATGTGGCGTGATTGTGAAGCCGTTATAGAAAGCGAGCATGTGCGCGAATGAATTTAAAAACCATTACCCAGCAATACCATCAACAACTTGCTCTGATTATTGGCAACGGCATTAACCGTTATAACAGCGATGCAGGCATTAACTCATGGGATGCCATGTTGCTGGAGTTATGGGAAAAACATACGCAGGAAGATGCGCAAGCAATTCCATTAGGTATTTCGTTAACCGAATTTTACGATGCGCTGGATTTAAGCAGCCAATTAAAAGAAAAAAATCTGCAAAAAGAATTTTGCGATTTTCTTACCGGATGGAACGCAAAGCCTCATCACCATGCGATTGTGAACTGGGCAAAAACACACAATACACCAATACTGACCACCAATTTTGATGAGACGTTATCCGATTGTTTGGCATTACATTTACATCACGCCGACGGCCAACGCTTTACGGATTTTTATCCCTGGAGCAGTTGTTTTGCGCCTGCACCTGTTACTAATGTCGCACGTGAATTTGCTATTTGGCATATCAACGGTATGCAGCGATATTCGCGCAGTATTCGTTTGGGGTTGAGCCATTATATGGGCTCGGTAGAGCGGGCGAGGGCGTTGATCCATAAAGGCAACCCCGGTCGTTTATATGGCGATAATGACAGCAAAATCTGGAACGGTGAAAACACCTGGCTGCATAGTATTTTTAATTGCGATTTACTTTTTCTCGGCCTGGGGCTTGATACCTCAGAAATATTTCTACGCTGGCTGTTGATCGAACGTGCCAAATATTTCAAAACCTTTCCTGAGCGCGCCAAGCAGGCTTGGTATGTCTACGCCGGTAGCGATATTTCCCAAGGCCAGCGGATATTCTTAAAAAGTGTCGGCTGCGATGTGATAAAAGAATCCAGCTACGACGCTCTCTATGGAGAGGCATTCCTGCCCACCACCTGATCCTCTCGGTTTGGTTTTGTAAATTTCCTCCTATTTATCTGATAATTAAGGTAAATTGGTGTCAGCCTCTAAAGGCTCATATCAATAACCATAAGACCACAGCGATAAACGAGAGGACTACAAATGACTCACTGCGTTACCCGTTCCTTGATTGCACTGACCGTATTGCTCGGCCAGATGGCTTTTGCAGCGACTGCCCCCTCCATTCAATCAAACGCACAACCTGCATCCTCGCCCGACCAGGAAGAGTGGATTGAGTTATTCAACGGTAAAGACCTGAGTAATTGGACGATCAAAATTCGTGGTTATCCATTGGGCGAAAATGCGCTGGATACCTTCCGTGTGAAAGATGGCGTGATGCAAGTGCGTTACGATAACTACGACGAATTCGGCGGGCGCTTTGGCCATATTTTTTCTAATGCGGGCTCATTTTCGCATTACAAAATTCTGTTGGAATATCGCTTTGTCGGTGAGCAAGTCAAAGGCGGCCCCGCATGGGCATGGCGCAATAACGGCATTATGTATCACGCGCAAGATCCTAAAACCATGGCATTGGATCAGGATTTTCCTGGCAGCATGGAATACCAATTATTAGGCGGCAACGGTAAAGATGCCCGTTCAACCGGCAACCTCTGCACACCGGGCACACACGTTGTCTATAACGGAAAATTTACCGAAGATCACATTATCAATTCCAGCAGCGAAACCTATCACGGCGACCAATGGGTAACTGCTGAATTGGTTGTGCACGGCAGCGAAAAAGCCGAGCACTTTATTAACGGCAAAAAAGTACTGGAATACACCGGCCTGCAGTGGGATGACCGCACCCCAAACGATCACGGCTACATCGCACTACAAGCGGAAACTGCACCGGCTGAATTCCGCAAAGTCCGTCTACTAAACCTGGAAGGCTGCATGGATAAAAAAGCAAAAAACTACAAACGTTATTTTGTGAAAGATAATCCGAAAGCGTGCAGGTTTTAATAGCCACCAATAAAATTTTATCTATTTAAAACCATCCAGTAAAAACACCCCTAAGGCCTTTCAACGAAAGGCCTTTTTTGTTATCCAATATCCATGCTTTTCAATTGATAAACATGGCCTTTGGTGGTTGTTAACACCAATGCCTTGTTGTGCATCAAAATTTCGGTGATGCGGTTGTTACACATTTTAAAATGGGTAATTGCCGTAAATTTAATAATTCCGCCAGATGCGGCTAATCCCATAAATTCTTCATGGTGAACACCTTGAATGGTAAAGCGCAGCAACGCGCTCTGTTCATCAAACATCAGGGTTTCAATGGCGTAATTGGAGTATTTGAAAACATCGTGCAGGTAATTTAAAAATCCGCTGAACTCCATCAAATTTTGTGGGTTGAATTCTGGAAATCCAATGCATTGAATTTGTGCGGACAAGTTGCTTTCAAGCAGCGCATGTTTGTCTTGATTGGGATATTGGTTGCTAAAAATAGCATGAAGGAAGTTACTAACCTGTAGTTCAGTATCGCGCAACAATGATTCATCCTGCTCGCAAAGCATCGTTAAACCCCTTGATTGAGAGTTGGTCAATTACCAAGGCTTTTGGCAGTTGCATTTTTGCTTGCCAAACGCATCGGCTGCCTTTATAAATCCTCAAGTTAACTTGAGGTCAATAGCATGGCTAAAAAAAATCTTGCCCCGGTGCGAGAACTCAGTGTGGGCGAAGTCGCCCGGCGCAGCGGTGTTGCGGTATCGACTATTCATTTTTATGAATCAAAAGGGCTTATTGTTAGCACGCGTAATGCAGGCAACCAACGACGCTATGCACCCGGAGTTTTGCGCTACATTGCCATTATTAAAGTGGCGCAGCGCGTGGGAATTCCCTTGGGAGAAATACAGGATGTACTTGGGCGCTATCAACCCGATAGCAAATTAAGCGAAGCGCAATGGAGCAGGGCGGCTGCCAAGTGGCAGGAAAATCTGGATGATCGCATTCAAAAATTACAGCGCCTGCGCGATGAATTAAATAGTTGTATTGGCTGTGGATGTCTATCCCTTAAAGATTGCCCCTTGCGCAACCCAGATGACATATTAGGGCAGGATGGCGCAGGGGCACGAATTCTTGAGCGGCCTTAATGGTTATCACTCATAAGTGCGTTCAATCGCTCATCCAAACCTTTTACACCATCCGTGCAGATATAAAACTTATTACCAAGCACGGATTTAATATCAGCAACAGACTGCAATTGTATTTTTTGTGTTTCCCCGTTCAAAGCGTAAAAAGAATATTGTGTATTGCTCAACGTATGCCTGCCGTCTTTGTCTGCTCGTGCAGCAACCAAACTACTCACAAAATGCGAATTAGGGTGGCGCGATACGTACCAGTTATATACTTCATAATCTATGTGATGGTGCGCTGTTAAATCAAATACGTACAACATTTTCCATTCATTTTGAACATTAGCTTCAAGACAATAAAAATCACCATTGCAAGTCAAGCGGTATTGGCCATGTGGGGTTGTTTGGATTTCATCAACAACAAACCGGATAGGTACCGTTAACGACATTCCACCAAACCCGGTATCCGCAATCCACTGCTCACCATCTGCTTCAACCAGCAAGAACATATGGCTGCGCGGAGTCACAACATCATCCGCCACATTCAATCGCACTCGCGCGGCAAGCCCGGTAGTTTTAAATCCAATTTGCTCCAACACATACTGCAACACCGTATTGTGCTCAAAGCAATATCCACCACGTTTTTGAACGGTAAATTTTTCCAGGATCGATGGAGCATCAATCCGCACCTCAGCCCCCGTAAAAGAAGATAAGTTTTCAAACGGAATAGTATGCGTATGTTGACGATGTAGCTTGTAAAGCACATCTAAAGTAGGGGAAGTTTCATCACCATATTGAATGTGATTAAAGTAAGCAGAAACATTTTTCATTAAACAGCCTCTTGATAGAACTTATTTGGCGAACAACACCAAAGCACTATAAATCCTCAAGCTAACTTGAGGTCAAGATAATGTTTAAAAATGCATTAAAAAATTTCTGCTAATGCTTTTAACCGTTGCGGTAATAATCTGTAATTCAAAGTGGCAGTAAATAGATAGAAACATGTAATGGTGTGTAATTGGAGTTCCATGTTACAAGGAAGTATCATTAATTTAGGAGAGCAAGAATAACAATTTTAAAGAGCTAGATTGTTGGTCAAAATTTGAATAAAGATGTAAGTCGCATATAGGCTCTTCCTGATCATCTTTAGGTTGTCTGGAATATTAGTTATAAATGCCTGTAGAGCTTTTAAAGGGCATTAAGTGTTATTTCGCCCAATTAAGGTATTCATCCAAGGAGATACATTATGAAAAACGTCATGAAATCTGTTGTATTACTTGCAGCAATTTTTTTTGTTGCGACAACTACATACGCAGCGACAGTTACCCTTGTTAAGAAAGTTCCAGCAGGCGGTCCCGGTAATTTCAATTACACATATAAGTACACGTGTAATAACGGAAAATCAGGAACCTTGACTGTATCTAGTGGGAACGACAACGGTGCCAAAGCACTTGCTGAGCTTGAAGCCAAAGAACTGTGTGGAGAAAACTAAAGCAGCCTTAGTCGGCAGTCGTTTGGTGAATGATGTTTCAATGGTTTGTGCGGAGTGGATTAAATGCATATGAAATTTATCCTAAATATATGTGTCATGGTGTCCATCATATTTTGTTGTGATGCAAATGCCGGAGCAAAAAAAGTTATGAGAATTTTGATTGGGGTAGTTGCGAATCTGTGACCGCAAACAAAAAAAATAGTGACAGATTGATCGGCAATGCTATAAGTCACGCTCGTGCCTTTTGTGCTAATGCAGGGGTAAAAAATGGAGGAGTGGCAGCAGATTTTTCTTTTTCAAATGAAGGGGAAGGAGGGCTAAAGGCTTGCCGAATTAAGGGTGAAATTGAATGTAACGGCACTCGTAGTGAGGTGAAGACTGCCCATTTGAAATTAATTCAAAACTGTGAAATTGCCACATTGAGTTCGTTGGGTTACTCATCAGGACATAAACATAATTTCTGTATCTCTAAGCAGTGGTTGGGCGGCGAGATTGGCAATCATTGTTGGAGAGTAAACGGTATGCAAACTACAGCTGAAAGTGCAAATAGAGAATGTCCTCGTCTTTGGAGGTATTACACCTCACAAAATGGTCTAACTTGCAATCACCTGACAGATGAGGATGCATCCAAGCTGGGGGTTTGCGGAAAGTAAAATGAACGGAAATTGCCGTATACAATCGAACACTTATAAGCAGCAAATTTATTGAGTCGTCGCCGAAGTTGTGATTACCATTTATGAGCACTCTAAATCTAGCCCGTTACAATCAAGCCGATTGTACGGGCTTTTAACTATATTAAGTCAATCAAATCGCTCTATATTTAAAATCACTTATCCGCACCTTCCCATTACTTTCACCTACACAATACAGCGCCACTTTTAAACTCAGGAAGCCACCGAAGACGTTGTGGTTGATGCCGGATACTTCCATGCGGGTGCCGTGGGTGGTCCAGGTTTTTCCCTCATCGTACGAGTACTGATAAGTGATGACTTGATGGTCGTTGATTAGGCGTAGACGCAACTTGCGTGATTTATGTGGGATGCGTGCCCAACTATGCTCTTCGGCGTATTGAAAGGTTTTAATTTCTTTAGCGTTAAAACCTAATCCAACAAAAGCTTTATGGTTGTAAAAGGGGGTCTGGAGAGGTTCCGCCAAATCCTGCGTCTCTCCCCTCTAAGCCATTATTCATGAGGGTTTGAGCCAAAATTCGACCCAAAATATGACGCCAAAAACTACATTTGGTACCCATGGTTTCTAATATAACAAATACCTTTACGTTTTGTGCCTTGGGTATTACTGCATAAATAATCGGCTGTTAGAATCGACCACTTTTGAGCAAAAGGTGTACAGATGTCTAGCAACGATAATAGATTGGAAGTGCTTACAGAGTCTGAAATTGATGAACTCTACTCGATACCCAATTTCACCGAAGAACTACGCGCGGACTATTTCACCCTTAATGATCTGGAAAAGGATCTAATCCCTGACAGCATCGATCCGCTTTACAAGGCTTACCGCATACTTCTGTTGGGATACCTCAAGTATAAGCCTGTTGTTTTGACGCTTGATGTCGATAAGATCAAGGGGGATCTGGACTTCATCAGGAAAAGAGATACCCTCCATTTCAAGCTTCCACGAACGATGTTGGATAGCTCCCAGAAAACAAGAATTTACTCTGCGATTTTTGCTCTGACCGGTCATTCGTTTTATGACGAAAAAAAGCATCATTTGTGCGACTTCATCAGCAAGGTCTCCAAGGAAATAACATACCCAAAAGAAATCTTTGATCGCTGCATTGGTTATCTCTCAGACCATAAAATTGTTATACCAGCGTACTCGACGCTGCAAAAAGTCATTGCAAAAGGCATTCGTTTGGAGCATGACAAATTACAATCCTCTCTTATCAAGACGATTAGCAACGATACCTATAAAGCACTCAGGGCTATGGCGTCATCTGAAGCCAATAAGCCCCTAATTACCCAAATAAAGAAGCTGCCAAAAACGTTCAAATATACTGAAATAAGCCATGAGATAAAAATTTATGAAAAATTGCAGGCGATTTTTCCTGCCATTAAAGAAGCTATATCTACAATAGGTATCTCAAAACAAAATATTGAATATTTTTCATCATTAGTGCATGTCTATACAATTACTAGGTTGCGGGAATTATCGAAGGAAACATTTGCGCTATACATGACATGCTATCTTTATCAGCGATACAGGCAAATGACAGATATTTTGGTGCATGCATTCAAATACCACACACAAAAAATAGTTGATGAGGCGAGTTCAGAAGCCAAAAAGCAGCTTTTCGACGAGATTGCTGATTTTTCTAAAAATTTTAAAAAGACAGGATCACTAATACAGACGTTTGTCAGTGACCAGTTTAAAGAGGATACGCCATTTTGTGATGTTCTTGCCCATGTGTACTCGATTGTCCCAAGAGATAAAATGCCGGCAATTATTAATTACTTTAACGATATAGAATCAAGCACCAAAAAATATCAATGGGAATACTATGAGAGGCATCACAATAAAATCATAAAAACACTACGTAAAATATTTCTTTGCCTTGATTTATATGCATCCCAAGACGAGAAAGATTTATTGTTCGAGCAAGCCTTAACGACTAAGGATGAACTCATCACGCATGGTAAGATGAGTACTTTTGATAAACGGTTAATGCGTGGCTACAAACCCTATCTGATACCAAATGAAAGTGATAGTGACGCCAAGATTAACTATCCTCGCGCTGAGATGTTGCTGTATCTCAAAACGGCAGGAAAGTTACATGGCTACCAATTCAATGTAATGGATAGCCAATCCTTTCAGTCAATAGATGATGATTTTGTCGAGGCAAGTAAAGTGCCTGACCTTGTTGGTATTAGCAATTTGCCACTGTTACAGATGACGCCAAATGCTCTGCTTAAGGAAAAAATGGCATTGCTGAATGAAAAAATTCAACAAGCCAGCCAGCGATTAACCGAAAGCGAAAATCCGTCAGTGGTTTTTTCAAACAAAAATGGCACAGTAAAATGGACAGTAAAGCGAAGGCCACGCTTAAATGACGATAAAAATAACAAAAGCTTTTTCCACAATCTAAGTAAAACTCACATCGGCGATATTATTGAGTTCTGTGAACGCCAGACGAAATTCTCTTCCGAATTGGTTCATATCAAGCATAAGCAACAATGCCCTAATCTGAACACCGTCATTGCCTGTGTCGTGGCCAATGGAACACGCTATGGTGTGCATCACATGTCCGCATTGTGCAATATCCCTTACGACGAAATGATAAAAACCGAGAAAAATTTCTTGCGCGTCGAGACAGTTGGCAAGGCAAATGACATTATCAGTAACGCGATAGCTAAATTAAGTATTTTCAAGCACTACAACATTCAAGAGCATGCTGTGCATGCCAGTTATGACGGGCAGCGGTTGGAAAGCCGCTTTAACACAATTAATACTCGCTTCTCCTCCAAATATTTTGGTCGAGGAAAAGGCATTTCCGCTGTCACGTTAAACGCTAACCATGTTCCAATCTATGCAAAAATAATGGAACAAACAGGACATGAATCCCATTATTTGTTTGACGTGCTTTACAACAACTCATCCGAAATAAAGCCTGATATTATTTCTACTGATACCCATGGGACTAACCGTGTCAACTTTGCATTACTGGATTTGTCAGGATGGCTACATGCACCGCGATATGCGGACACCGGGAAAGTATTGGCTGATTTATTTACGTGTACTGAGGATGGTGATGCGTTGTCAGTTAAACTCCGTCAGCCCATCAATGAACAAGTCATCATCGACGGCTGGGGAAAGATACAGCAGATTATGATGACGCTACATTCTAAAGAGGCCTCGCAATCTACTATCGTGAGAAAGCTTGCAAACCGCAAAAATAAAATGAAAAGCCTGAAAGGACTATTGGAATACGATAGGCTCATCAAGTGCATTTATATGCTTGATCTTATGAACAATGAAACGTTTGAGCGCAATATAACCCGCTCACTGAATAGGGTTGAATCCTATCATCAATTGCAACGCCGAATTGAAGATGTCAACGGTGGTAAATTTCGTGGAAAGTCGGATAGGGAAATTCAGCTGTGGTACGAATGCTCCCGCCTGCTTGCAAACTGTGTGATCTATTTTAATGCTTGTATCATGTCAAGCATGTTAGATATCTATGAAAAAATGAATCAGACCGAAAAAATTGAGGCCTTTAAACATTACTCGCCGGTAGCATGGACCCATATTAATTTTAATGGCAGCTACTCGTTTTCATTCGATGGGCAGCGCATTAACATTGAAGACCTCATTCAGCAGCTGGTACTTCGGGACGTTCAGCAATAGCTTATTCAATTTCAAGCAGGGTTTTATTGCATTCACCGCAAATCACATAGAGATCAGGCTTGCCCCACAATTGCAGGTGGCACATAGGGCAACGATATTTGTGTTTATTGGACGTATTGCGTGGTTTGGTTGTCGGCGGCAGTTGTACTGCAGGAGGCAGTTGTGGTGAAAGTGTTGCTGTGAATGCGGCATCAAGTTCCTCAAAACTATACGGTAGTGGATGCATGGTTTGTATGGCGGTGTCGATTTGATGGCTTCGAGCATCCACGATTTTTTCAGGTTGTACGGAGGTCTCGATTTGAACGGGCTTTCCAAGGCGGGTATAAGATAGGATGGGGGCTTGTTGGCGAACAACAGGGTAACGATCCATCCAGGTCAGTTGAAATCCTGTTGCAGTCAACTCATCGAATGCTGCCTTAAATGCACCGTCGGCAAGAATATAATCGGCAACGTGCTCTCCCACAATGTCGCCACCGGGCTCACCTGTTGTGGATGGCATCAACCCTATGGCAATCATTTTTTCTGCCCATTCCAGATTGTGATAACCGCGACGACCTGGAGTGCCAAATTTTGATTGCCAGACATGAACCATTTCGTGGCAAAGCGTTTGGCATATTTCAATCAAGGGATAATTTGCAAAATACTCTGGGTTTATCGCTAGCTCGTGTTTATACTCTTGCTGGTTATTTACCCATCGTTCGAGCGAAACATATCCCATGATGCGTTTTTGACGTTGAAACGTAATCAGGCAATCCGGTAACTCGCCGCCAAATAATCGCTGGTTGAAGAAGCTGTAGGCCTCCTCAAATGGGCGATAAGATTCTTCTGTTGGCGTCCGCATTGATCAAATTCCAGTCAATTTTCTGGATCGTACGATCCAGAAAAATCAATACTTGGTTATTTAAACATAAATTTTTATTTCTTTTTGAAATAAAAAGATGCAATTTCGCACTTTTTGATTTAAAAAAATTATCAAAAATCTTCCATCAATTAGTTTATCTTCATTTCAATACTGTACTACTCGTGGATAAGCGTACCTTAATTTTGTTTGGGCTGTTTGTAAATGAGATGCCCCTTTTAATCGTACGTTGATCCAGATTCCGGACAAGAAATGACCCACCTTGATCACCAGGTGATTAGGCGTATATCACTGTAATGTCGGTTGAAAAGTTGGTTATGCGGTTTTTCTGAGGATAGAGGCTTTACTGGTGCTGCTCGGCCGGAATGATGGTGAGGGTTTTTGGTGTGGAACTGTCCAGTTCTTTGTTAATGCGGTTTTGCAGAAAAGGATCTGGCGTATCAATGTATTTCATGGCTGAGCGCGCATCTTTCCAGCCCACATAATCCATTAATGTTTTCAAATCCCAACCGCTGGCATTCGCCCAACTGGCAAAACCGCGACGAAGGGAATGACTGCTAAACCGCTCCGCATCCAGGATATTAGCGGTTACCAATAGCCCGCGAAGCAACGGGATAATGCTGATGGGATGCAGTGCAGCGGGGCTTATCTGTCCCCAACGATTGATACTTCGGAACACTGGGCCTGCAGTGAGCCCGGACTCATCAATCCACTCCTGGTAAGCCGTAACAGGACAAAGGCGGGATAAAGCTGGAACAGCGTACGTTTTTCCTTGATGGTTCCTATCCGTTTTACTGCGGGGTAAAAATATTCTCATTCCTTCGCTGGGAATAAGATCAATATGGTCGATTTCTAACTGGCTCAGTTCATCACTTCGAAATGCACGCCAGAACCCCAACAGCACCAAGGCGCGGTCACGCCGATGTTTTAATAACAGGGTTCGATTCCCCTGGGACGCCGCCAGTATAATCTGTTGGCTTAGCCAGGTATCGAGCTGCTCTAACTCTGACAATTGCAATGGTCTGGCTTGTTTCTCTTGAGTGACATGTGTCGCACGAATACCTCGCAACACTTTTTTCACAAGCGGGGCTTTGGTGGGGTCAGGAAAACCTTGGTCCAAATGCCATTGGGCAAGTGCTGCCAATCGCTGTTTTAATGTATTGATTGCCAATATCCCGGCATGGTCTGCCAGGTAACGCGCTACTGAGTCAGCTGTTGCGGGTAAGAATCCACCCCATTGAACCTCGAAATGCTCAATCGCGGATTGATAGCTTTTCCTCGTATTGTCACGAGTGGCGGCATGGATGTATTGATCTACTGTAGCCATAGTGGAATTAGGGTTTGTTCTATTGATGCAAATAGTGCGCTGGAGTACCCCCTGAAGCAATAGACAGATCCCCATTTAGGGTTTTTACACTAAATCTCTATTATCAGGTTGGGATTAAAATCGCCGCCCATTTTCCAGCGTTCGTTGGGATAACCAAACTGATTGCTCACCAATATCGTGTTGCCTATGCGGGTTGTTGATGACCAATGATTGTGACCATAAAACCAATAAGCTGGCTGATGGATTTTAATAATATCTTCACAGTCGGCAGTGAAATAAGAGGTCACTTTATCGAGTGCAAATTTTGGATGACGCACTTTTTTTGCTGGAGGAGAGTGAGTAACGACAACACATTTTTTCGTATCAGATTTTGCCAATGCTTGCGTGAGTTTTGCTTTTGATTCATCAAAAAGGATTTTGGCCATTTCAGGGCTGAAGGCAACCACCTTATCTCCTGAGTCCTCGGCAATCAAACTAAAGTCGGAGACATTGTCCCGTGCATAATTCATCACTTCTTTGGATGTGTATTGCGTTGAATGCAATGGAAATCCTGTCCACAAAGTGGCTCCTATAAAACGCACGCCATCAATATCCACATAATCATTTTCCAGAAAATGAATGTGTGGATGTGTAACAAATGCTTCTCGGTAGGCTTTCAAAGTGGTGAGCCGGTATTGACGATAGAACTCATGGTTTCCTGCAATAACAACCAAGTGGGTGTGTGGCAAAGCTTTGCTGACCAGCTCAATAAAAGGGACAAGTAACTTGCCGATGTAAATATCTCCAGCGAGAACTAGCACATCAGGGTTTTCAGGTAGTGGTGGTAGCCAATCAGGTTCGTTTTTATAAAACTCGGCGTGTACATCAGATATAAGCGCAATTTTCATTTTTTAAGCTATGCAGGATCGGATCGGTAAATATACCCATAGTGTAGCGTGGATTGCCTGGTGTCAGTTATAACGAGCTTCCGGATTCACTGGCATACAGTCGATGCAATTGCAGCAGCTCCTGACGAAACCGTCCGAACACATTGATGGTGGTGTCATAGGATTGCGCCAGCATAGAAATTTGAATGGGTTGCGGATTGTCAGCGTCAGGTTGTGACTCGCCGACCGGCATATTTTCAAAAATAATTTCCGTAATTTCTTCGGTTTGTAATGGTTCCTGCAACTTTGTTGCTAATGGTTTTTCATCGTCGCTGTTTGGCAGCGTGTCACGTCGAATGGTTGCAGACTCAGGTATTTCTTCCGCGACTCGGTTCGCGTATTCCACGAGATTAGGTTCGGCTGGTAGATACAAATAACTTTCACCGGGAATATCTCCCATGCGCAAAACACGGCCCAATACCTGCCGGAAATGCAATTCTGTTTTAACTCGGGTCAGGTGACAGCACACACGCAGTCGTGGAATGTTAGTGCCTTCGCTCACCATCCCCACAGAAATAATCCAGGGCTGAGTGCTGTTTCTAAACGTATTAATTATGCCGTGGGCGTCTTCATCCATATAAGTGGCGACACAAGCGCGTTGTCCTAAGTGACGTTCTAGTAGTGTCGCAATCTTATAGGCATGATCTACCGATGCTGCCACGATAAGGCCACCCGCATTCAGTTGTTGCTTTCGAAGTTGCATCAACTTCTTAGCGGATTGTTTCAATAAGTACACAATCAGCGCATCGTTATCGATCAGTTGTTGGTAGGAGCAATCCGACAGTTTGAGCAATCCAGCAAAGGACGAATACTTGTCGGTTTTATCACCACGTTTAACGACGATGCGGTCATTGTCCACCAGTGTGATGCTGGGTGCCCGGCACACATTTTCCTGTATTGCCTGCGCCATTCCATACACAAAATCACAGCGGATCTTGTTGTTCTTGCAGTAGTTCGATAGAGCAATGGGAATTCGGTCAGAGCGCCAGGGTGTGCCGGTTAATGCAATGGTATAGGCCGCATGCCCCTGGATATGTTGGATGATAGTTTGGCCCCAGGCATTTGCATTCTCAAGGTTGTCGCCTGCGCAGTGATGAATTTCATCAAAAATCACCAGCACGCGGTGGGTTTGAAGCAATGTCCAAAACGCATCTTGCAGGTTCAACATCGACTGATAGGTCAATGATTGTCCTTTTGATCCGAGACGACCGTCCATCCGCTGGTTGGTACTGGCCTCCAGTGCTTGCTGAAAATCCGACGACACAATAATTGACGGGGAAAAACACAATACCAAATCGATCATGCCTAGCTGTAAAAGCCGCTTCGCCAAGGTCGCCGCCATGACTGTCTTGCCAGCACCGGGTGTGGCGAGGCACAGGAAGTGATTTCCTTCATTCCGGAATTTCACCAGAGCCTGTTCAACACACCCAGATTGCCAGTGTCTTAACTTCATTGGGCCAATCCCGTTTCCCTTGCCAGCAGACTCTCAAGGGCTTTCACGCGCCCGAGCAGTTTGGAACATTTATCGCGGGATTGGTTATACAGCGGCTGTACATCATTCCTCAGTTCGGGTATTTCACTGCAAATTGCATCGTATTCCTCGGTTTCACCCATTACTGTCAGCATTTCCAACTTATGCCGGTTCAAGCGTTCTTGCAGGCTTTGGCGGGGGCTGTTGTTTACAACTGTGACTTTCTCAGAAGCTGCAGGCCGTACAGGAGTTACATCGGCAGCTTCTGCCGCTAGTGGTTGAAACCGGGGTGTTAACCGATATAAAGGCCAGCCACCATCTACTACAACCCGAGTCAATTCACCATTATCGATGAGGCGAAGCATATTCCGATAAACAAATTGGCGAGCAGCCTTTTTGGAGTTATGAAGACACGATGGATCATTCAAATAGGCCTCTGTGAGCTGGTGTACCGTGAACTCGCGGTTTACGAGTGTTGAGAATGCTGAAAGCAGCCCGGACTTAACGGTGAGGGATTTCATGATAGAGATTGACGCCTCATGTCTCGAATTTCGCGCCATTCTATCCTGTCTCTATCATCGAGACAATGAAATCATCTCCTTACTCACCTCAGTATGAACAGCTACGTACCTGGCTAAAAAAGCAGCGGGAAGCGAGTGGCTTGACACTCCGCGAAGCCTCGCTCGCCATGGGGAGGCATCATTCTGTACTGGGCAAGATGGAACAGGACCGACGGAAAATTGAAGTCCTTGAATTTGTGAGGTATTGCCAAGTCCTGGGCGTCGATCCTCACGAGGGTTTGGATATCCTCATCAACTCACTTAACGACGGCGACTGAAAAAATAAAAAGCCCGACGATTTCAAGAATGGTCGGGCTTTTTCAACTGTGATTTCACTCTGTTTTTTTCAAACAGCTTTACATCGTCTTCTGTGCTTTACCTCGTGTAAATGTATTTCGTAAACATCGTTTATTTTTTATGTTTTGATTCCCTTATTACTGGTTTTAATCCAGTCGACGCTGAAATAGCCCACTGCTACTAATGCAACTACTCCCTGTGAAACAAATGTCTCTACTGTCGGATAAAGTCCGAGCCATTCTACGCGCGGAGCAGCAATTAGATTTACACCAATCCATCCTGCTTCTTGTAACGCTGACACGCCTTTCCCTGTCAAAATTACTGCAAGGATCATTACCAGGATGGATGTGAAAGCGAAAAACATCTCTAACGGCATGCGTGCAGTGGTGCGCAATAATATCCATGCAATCACAACTAATAATAATACTGCCGTTAAAAAGCCAGCGATCAGCGCTCCGCTATTGCCATCTGCTGCCAGTGCGGAATAAAACAGCACCGTTTCAAAAACTTCCCGATACACCGCAATGAATGCCAGTGTAAATAGCGCCCATGCTGATCGATTCGAAACCGCCGCTGATAATTTTCCTTTCAGATAATCTTGCCACTTACCCGCGCTGCTTTTTTGATGCATCCATAACCCAACACTCAGCAAAACGACAGCGGCGAGTAATGACCCAACACCCTCGGTCACCTCGCGGTTAGCACCACTGATTCCGATCAAATACGTTGCCACCACCCACGTCAGGACACCTGCAAACAAAGCGCTTATCCATCCCCTGTGAACGTGGCGCAGCGCATCGGGTTTATCAGTCTTTTTCAGGAACGTGATCATGCCGATAACAATCAATAAAGCCTCAACTCCTTCGCGTAAAAGAATCGTGAGCGCTCCGATAAACGTAGTGGCCGGGTCTGCTTTGGCTTCTTGCAATACCCCATCAACGTGGGAGAAAAGCTGCTCTAATTCAACCGCCGCTGCTTCAGCATCCTCAACTGTTCCTTTAGCGATGGCTGAGCGATAGTTAAGCATTGCTCTTTCAACGGCGATCATCAAAGCACTATCACGAGTAGCGACTACCGGCTCAAGCGGTTCAAAGCCATCCAGGTATGCCGACAGGCTCAAGCGGGTAGCACGATGTCGATCTCCGGCTCGCACAGCGGCAAGGCTTTCTGCAAGACGCAAGCGCGTTAATGCCAAACCCGCGCGTTTGTTTGCTTCTACTGCAGCGGGATTGGCCCTCAGGTACGCCGTTATGGGACGAGCGGTATTTTCGTGCGTTGTTTCGGCCAGTGCTGCTTCAGTGATGGTTGTGAGCGCGGTTAAATCGGTGAAGAGGTTCTTTGCCTGCCCATCGTTGCTATCCCATAGTTGCTTGCCTTGTGCGCGCATGGACTCATCGTGGGAAAATGTACCGATATAAAATGCGAGCGCCCATCGATCTTCCTCGGGTAGTGAATTAAAACTCACCATCGACGTGCCTCCCACCCCTTGGGAAATAACCTGATAAAGCGCCATGATGCTGCGCGTGCGAGCGCGCTCCGCATCCGTAAACGCAATGGGTTTGGGCTCCAACTTTTCTGCAAGCGGACCATCACCTTTTCCTTCGACGCCATGGCATGAAGCACATTGCACTGCATACAGTGATTGACCGCGAACAAGATCGGGAACAGTTCCTGGCGCTACCGGAAAGGGATAAGCGGCGATCAAGAGTGCGTTTGCTTGTTGCGCAAGGTGCGCGACATCGTTAGCGGCTTGTTTTTGCAGAACAGCTGCGCGCAGTTCGGAAATTTTGCTGGCGATGTTTTGCTTGGATTCATGCTCGGGTAACGACTGTAACTGCGCGCCCGCATTCATGGTGAAATCCAGCATTTCAGCGTATTCCGCTTCGCTGATGACAACACCGTCTTCGACCGCTCCACTGTAGTCAACCGCGACATAGTCAAGGAGCTGCCATAGCTGTTTTGAATCTTCGGGAGCAGCGTTTTGTGCGAATGCAGAACTCGCAATAAGAAACCAGGTTACAACAACACTCACGATACCCATGTGAAAACGTTTCGAATTATTCACCGATGTTTTACCTCCAAGCTTAGGAATCGGGTAGATATAAATCTGTTCAGAAGATTCACCCAACAGGTGGAAGAGTTTTCCGCAACATTATTTTGAGGGAGACCGAACTGCTTATTCAAAATTTCATTCGTTGGATCCGGACGGCGTTCATGATAGCCAACAACGCTACACCAACATCAGCAAAAACAGCTTCCCACATCGTTGCTAAACCACCTGCACCCAATATCAAGACCACAGCCTTCACACCGAAGGCGAGTGAAATATTTTGCCAAACAATGCGTTTCGTTTGTTTGCCAATAGCAATGGCTGTGGGAATTTTGCTGGGTTTGTCATCTTGAATGACAACATCGGCTGTTTCTATCGTGGCATCACTGCCCAGGCCACCCATCGCGATACCCACATCGCTTAAAGCAACCACAGGCGCATCATTCACACCGTCACCGACGAATGCGACGGATTCGTTTTTTGATTTTATTGCTTTTACTTTGTTTACTTTATCTTCCGGCAGTAAGTCTCCATGCGCATTAGTGATACCCAAGGTTTTTGCCACATATTGGACTACAGTATTTTTATCGCCGCTTAACATCGTTGCGTTAATGCCTAGGGATTTGAGTAAGTTTATTGTTAAGTGGGCATCCTCTTTTATGGAATCGGCAATCGTGATGTAGCCTACAAATTGATCACCGTAGGCGACAGCAATCGTGGTGTAAACGATGGATGACGGATCGATGTCATAGCGGATTGAAAATTTATCCAGCAATCGAAAGTTTCCGACCAACAGATTTTTTCCGTTGATTTCTGCTTTTAACCCATGGCCCGCGATCTCTTCAATATTGTTGAGTGGCAGGTTATGATCAACCTCACCCACAAATTGGTGGATTGCTGTGGCGACCGGATGCGTGCTTCGACTTTCCAACGCGTTGACCATACCGAGTATTTCATCGCGATTAAATTTATCGTTGAAGTTCACATCCTGTACTTTAAACACCCCTTCAGTGATGGTTCCTGTTTTATCCATGACCACGTGCTGAATACTGGCTATCACATCAAGGAAGTTACTGCCCTTGAACAAGATGCCGTGTTTGCTCGCGGCACCGATACCACCGAAATATCCCAACGGAATACTGATCACCAGTGCACAGGGACAAGAGATCACCAGGAAAATGAGCGCGCGGTAAAGCCATTCGCTAAACACATAATTATCGACAAAAAAGTAAGGCAAGGTGGAAATCGCGAGTGCCAGCGCCACCACGATAGGCGTGTAAATTTTGGCGAACTTTCTGATAAACAATTCAGTCGGAGCTTTTTGTGCCGAGGCGTTTTGGACCAATTCAAGAATGCGGGATAACTTGCTGTCCTTGTAAGCGGTAGTGACTTTTACTTGGGCGACACCATTGAGGTTGATCATGCCAGCCAGAACAACATCGCCTTTATTTTTTCCATCCGGTTTGCTTTCACCGGTGAGCGCTGCTGTGTCAAAAAAAGCATTATTGGAAATAAGCTCGCCATCCAATGCTAATTTTTCCCCGGCTTTGAGCTGGATGATTTCTCCAATGGCTACCGTTTCTGCTTTGCGGGTAATTGCCTGGTTACCCTGTAATACATTGACCTCATCAGGGCGTTGGTCAAGCAAGGTTTTAATATTGGTTTTTGCTCTCCTGACAGCAATATTTTGGAATGCTTCACCCACAGAGTAAAACAACATGACGGCTACACCTTCTGGGTATTCACCAATCGCGAAGGCCCCAATAGTTGCAATTCCCATCAGGAAAAACTCGGAAAAAACATCACCCTTACGGATACTTTCAACCGCTTCTTTTAGCACAGGGAAACCAACGGGAATGTAGGCTGCGACGTACCACCCGAGCCTTATCCAACCAGTGAACCAGGATTGCGGGAAAAAATTATCCAATGCAATGGCAATCAATAACGCAACCAGACTGATGATCGCTGGCAGAAATAAGCTGATATTACTCGCTTCAGAATTAGCATGATCATGATCGTCGTGCAGTGACAGCTGAGCTTCAGCGCCACAACAATCCCCACATTTTGTTTTACCTTCATTAGGGGCGCTATTGCTGGTCGTACTTGAGCAACTTGTTGGCGTTTTCTGCGTTTCGTTATCAGATGTATGGTCCATTGGATTACCTCAACTCATCAAAATATTCGGTGTAAACACCAATCGCGATTAGATAGTCATTGCTTTATCAGTAAGCTGGTATGAATTATTAATGCTTGTGATTGAACTCCGTTCACAATGACGGAAAATTTTCCAGACCGCCGGGTGTTGGGTTTGTAATGAAGATGGCATGGCTCGTAATCGGCGGTAGCTGTTTTTAGCAAAACACCTTGCTTATCAAAAATCTGGAATTGCAGTTGGCCACATTCCACATGCACTTGTTTATGTTCAGGCTTTACTTGGCCGCTTAATATTAAATTTTGGCCCTCGAATACAGCCGCTGCCTTTAAACTCAAATGATGCTTCTGCAATTGATCGGTTTTAAATATGACTTGCATGTGTTGTTGGGATGTTGATTGGCAGGCACTTAATAATGCCGTGAGAAGAAGTAATGCTATTAACCGTGTAAAAGACATCATAATGAATTCTCCTGTGAAGCGAATTCGGTGAGAACCAGGTACACCCGGTCAATGAGCTTTAAAAAATCGTTTCAGATATCCAATCGGTAAAGCGTGTTCGATAGCGCTCATGTACTAAGGTAAATGCCGCCGGTGTGTTGCACCGGCGGCATTTTTGTTACCGACCGGTTTCGCGGTGCGCCATGCGATACAGCCCTGGCAACACAAGTAAGGTCAGAATGGTGGACGATAAAATGCCACCAATAACGACGGTAGCTAACGGCCGCTGAACTTCAGCACCGGTGCTGGTGTTCAGTGCCATCGGCAAGAACCCCAACGCAGCAACCAGCGCGACCATCAAGATCGGCCTCAGGCGCAACATAGCCCCTTCCCGGATAGCATGCTCGATAGCCAGGCCATTTCGTAAACCGTCACGGAAGGCAGACACCATCATGACTCCGGTTAGCACTGCCACTCCGGACAAGGTGATAAAACCGACCCCGGCCGTAATCGACAATGGAATATCCCGTAACCACAAGAAAATAACCCCACCGGTCAGCGCGAGCGGTACCCCACTAAATACCAGCAAGGCATCTTTTGCGGATCCGAAGGTCATCATAAGCAGTGCAAAAATCATCAGCAGTGTTAGTGGGACCAATAACCCCAATCGCTCGGACGCCGATTGCAGCTGCTCGAAGGTGCCGCCGTACTCCAGCCAATAACCTGGAGGGAGCTTCACTTGTTGACCGATTTTTTCTTGAACTTCGGCCACAAACCCGCCCAAATCGCGACCAGTCACATTCGCGCTGACGACCAGACGGCGCTTGCCGTTCTCACGGCTAATCTGGTTCGCACCGGGGGCAAGGTTGAGGCGAGCGACTTCACCAAGCGGTACGTAACCGCCATCCGGCAATGGAATGGGCAGGTAGGACAATGCGGTAAGGTCATTGCGTTGTTTCTCGGGAAGCCTCACCACTAATCCAAACCGCTGATCGCCTTCAAAGATCTGGCCAGCTTCCTCACCGCCGGTTGCCGCAGCCAAGGTGTCCTGAAGATCCGCCATATTGATGCCGTAGCGCAGCAGCAAATCCCGGTCTGCATCGATGGAAAGTAGAGGCAGGCCTTCTGCCTGTTCCACTTTAACGCCCTCTGCGCCCTTGATGCTGTTAAGTAGGCTGGCGATCTGGTTACCGGAAGCCAACAGCTGATTCAGGTCATCACCGTAAATTTTGACCCCAAGATCCGAGCGTACCCCGGAGATGAGTTCATTAAATCGCAGTTGGATTGGCTGGCTGATTTCGTAGGCGTTACCCGGTACTTTGGCCAGCTGCGTTTCAATGGCTTCGAGAATTTCCGCCTTGGATTTGTCTGGATCCGGCCAATCCGCCCTGTCTTTCAGCATGACGTAGCCGTCTGAAATGTTGGGCCCCATGGGGTCACTCGCTACTTCAGCGGTACCCACCCGTGAGAAAAACGTTTTGACCTCGGGAACCGACATCACTGCCTTCTCCACCTGAAATTGCATTTCAAGGGATTGGGTGAGGCTGGTACCGGGGATCCGCAACGCTTGCACGGCAATATCGCCCTCATCCAGGTTGGGAACAAATTCGGTTCCCATCCGCGATGCCAGCCAGCCGGATCCGATCACAAACACGATAGCTCCGACAAGGATGGGAACGCGGCGCTTGAGCGCAAAATCGAGCGTTGGAACATAAGCCGCTTTGGACTTGGCGATCACACGATTTTCTTTTTCCTCAATCTTGCCCGTCATACACAAGGCGAGTGCTGCCGGTATAAATGTCAGGGAAAGGATGAGCGCAGCGATTAACGCCATGATTACTGCGAACGCCATGGGCGTGAACATTTTCCCTTCCACACCGGTGAGCGCGAGAATCGGAATGTTCACCAGGATCACGACCAAAACGCTAATCAAGCTGGGCGTGAATACTTCGCGGGTTGCACTGAAAACCGTATGTAAACGTTCCTCGATATCCAGCAACCTCCCCAAATGATGTTGGCGTTGTGAAAGTCGCAACAGGCAGTTCTCCACAATGATCACGGCCCCATCGACGATTAGGCCGAAATCCAGTGCGCCCAGGCTCATCAGGTTGGCGCTGACTTTCGTTTGCACCATCCCGGTCATTAGCATCAGCATCGAGAGCGGAATAACCATCGCAGTCAGTAACGCGGCGCGAACATTGCCAAGCATTACGAGCAATACCACTACCACCAGGATCGCCCCCTCCACAAGGTTCTTTTGTACCGTAGCGATGGTTTTCTCCACCAGTACCGTACGGTCGTATACGGCATCAGCGGTGACACCTTTCGGTAAAGTCCGATTGATTTCCGCGAGTTTAGCCGCGACAGCGTGCGATACCGTTCGGCTGTTTTCGCCCACCAACATCACCGCTGTACCGAGCACTGTTTCCTCACCGTCACGAGTGGCGGCACCGGTGCGCAATTCTTTGCCCAATCCGACGGATGCAATATCGCCAATGGTGACCGGGACACCATCGCGGCGACCGACGATGACCTTTTTGATAGCCGGGATATCGGAGAGCTGTCCTGGTGCACGTATCAGGTACTGCTCACCGTTTTTCTCGATGTAACCTGCGCCAATGTTGGTGTTGTTGTTCTCCAGCGCCTGAACCACATCATCAAACACAATCCCGTAAGCCAGCATCAATCCCGGATCCGGGGTGATGTGGAATTGTTTTTCGAATCCACCAATGGTATTCACTTCAGTAACGCCAGGTACCAGACGCAATTGCGGACGTATTACCCAGTCTTGCAGGGTACGCAACGCCATCGCGTCGTAGGGTTGCCCATTAGGCTGACGCGCTTCTGGATCGGCGTGAACTGAGTAGTGGAAGATTTCACCAAGACCCGTAGCAACCGGTCCCATCTCAGGCTCGATACCGGCAGGCATTTGGCTTTTGGCCTGTTGCAAACGCTCGTTGAGAATATTGCGCGCGAAGTAGATATCGGTCCCGTCTTCGAATACCACAGTCACCTGCGATAAGGCATACCGCGAGAGTGACCGGGTGCTTTCGACATGCGGTAAACCTGCAATCGCGACTTCCACCAGGTAGGTAATGCGTTGCTCAACTTCCAGTGGCGAGTAACCGGGAGCTTGTGTGTTGATCTGGACTTGTACGTTGGTGATATCCGGTACCGCATCAATCGGTAACCGGTTGTAGTTCCATACACCAGCAGCGGCAACTACAACGACAAAGAAGATAATCAGCCAACGACGCGCGATGGAAAACTGGATCAGTGCATCAACCATGGCTGCACCTCCACAATTGAGAGCACGCCAGGTGATGCATAGGGGAAAGTCGCTTAGTGTTCATGCTCTGCGCTCTCCTTGCCCAAATCCGACTTCAGGATAAAACTGTTGCTGGCGACATAGGCATCGCCAGCGGCCAATCCAGACACAATTTCGGTATGCACGCTATCCGCACGTCCCGCCTGGATAGGCCGGGGTTCAAACCCATCCGCTTCCCGCACGAATACCACCGTTTTCCCTTCGTGGGTTTGCAAGGCTTCATTGCGTACTGCAACGGCAACTTTGGTCTCAGCCAAGGTGATTTCAGCATTGACGAAATGACCTGCGAACCATTGGCCTTCCGCATTATCAAGTGATGCCCGTGCGGTAGTGGATTGATTTACCGGATTGGCATGGGCGCCAACATAAATTACTGATCCCTCACCAGAGAGCCCTCGTTGAGACTGTACTACCCGGACTGCTTGCCCTGATTTAACCCGGGCAATATCGCGCGGAAACAGAGTCAGATCGACCCAAACCGTTGAGGTGTTCGCAATAGTGAAAAGTGGTGCATCGGAAGTCTTTTCACCCACCGCACCTTGGCGATCTGTAATGACCCCGTTGATCGTTGCCGTTACGGAATACACCTTAAGGCTTTCGTTGCTTTCGATAGTTGCCAGTACATCGCCTGCCGCCACACGGTCGCCTGGTTTGCGCGTTAGCTGACGTATGATACCGGGGAAACGCGCTGAGACTTGTTGGATACCATCAGCACTAGGCGTGATCACACCATACAGCGGAAGTGTTTGGCGAATGGCAACCGGACCGGCTTTTACCACCTGAATACCAGTATTGCGCAATTGCTCGTTGGACAGGGTGATTTTGCCTTCTTCATGGTCTTCTTTATGGCCGTGTTCTTCTTCACCGTGTTCATGCTTATCGCCATCTTCGTGCTCTTTCTCACCTTTACCATGATCATCTTCATCGTCGTGATCATGAGCGTCTTCGCCATCCTCATCGTCATGGGCGGCCGGTTTCGTGGCTGCTTTTGGGGTTGGTTTGGTTTCAGTTGCCGGTTTACCTGTCTCGGCCGCGCTGGCCAAATAGACATCAACACCGAACATACCAATTAATAAGGCAGCGAGTAGCCCGAAGATTAACCAGGGTTTTAGGGATTGTTGTTTGCGTGTTTTCATGGGGTAACCTCACTATTCTTTTGAGTCAGGGCAACGCCTGTCAGCCGTTCCAATTCGATGCGGGTTTGTTGCACGCGCTCTGCGGCATTCACCACCGCCAATTGCGCATCGAGTAATTCACCTTGGGCGAGGGTTAATTCCAGGTAGCTGTAACGCCCCTGTTCGAAACCATCTCCGGTTGCCTCGAGGGCGCGACGTAATGCCGGAATCACTTCATTGCGTAAGATGCCCAGTTCGTTAATGGCTTGTTGCTGTTCATCCGCAAGACCAATCAATTCGGCTTCTAACCGGATACGCGCGCTGTCATGGGCTTGTTGTGCTACCGCGTGTTGCGCAGTTGCAGTGGCCAAAGCTCCCGAAGCCCGACGACTTGAGCCGAGCGGTACGCTTACGCCCACTACGGCTGCAGAATCACCGCTGTCCTGAAGACGGCGCA